>CAIPDP010000033.1 GCA_903863845.1 uncultured Mucilaginibacter sp.
AACAATCACTTAAAAACAGAAAACTTGCCTATGAAAAAATAAAATCACAGATCACTTGCACCCCCAAAATGGAAAACTTAGCTTTACTTTAAACCCGAAACACTACACAAGCCTTGGTTCACTTTAGTTTGACGACGTACAGATAAGCCATTAAAAGAACACAACCTCTTACAAGCTATAGCACGTGTAAACCGCAGTCGCAAAGGTAAAGCAGCTGGTTACATAGTTGACTATTATGGTATATCTGCTTTTCTTATCCAAGCCCTTGAAATCTTTTCAGGTGACTTGCGCCCTGATGATATTTTAAAGAATATCAACGAGGAGTACCCTAAGCTGGAATTGAACCATACTAAGCTGGTGGATTTTTTCAGGCCGCTAAAACCGGATAGGCTTTTGCACCGGGATAAGTATATTGATGAAGCTATCAGGTTTATTGAGCCGATAGATAAACGGGACAACTTTAAAGAGGTATTAAAGCACTTTAATAAATCAGTAGCTATTGTATTACCAGATGTTAAAGCCATGAAGTTTTTTGATGACTTCAAACTCTACAACGAAATTAAGCTTAGGGCAAGAAATGTGTACCCTGATGATGAAGAGTTAAAAGTTACAAAAGACGAGAGCCAGATGCTACAAGGGTTGATAGATGCGCACCTTCGGTCTGAGGGTATAGAAAGTTTGCTGCACAAGCCTATTTCCATTATAGATAAGGATAAATTTAAGGAGGAGATAATGAATGCATCCCCGGCTACCAAAGAGCTAAAGATGCGTAACAACCTAATACACGTTATTAAGGTGGGGCTGGATAAAAACCCGGACTTTTATAAACCACTGGCCGAAAGGTTGGAAGCTCTATTAAAAGAGCGTGAAGATGACCGGATAACGCAAATTAACCTTTTAAAGGCATTTGCCGACATTCAGGATGTGATTGTTAATGAGCACCGGGAAGGTGCCGCAAAAGGCTTTGTTACTGAGCGGCAAATCGCTGTGTACAATACCATGAAAACTATTTATGGTGAAGAGGATGCGGAAGCGGCTACCAATTCGTTATTTGATAGTATCGATGGCGAGCTTGGGATTGTGGGGTGGGAAGGAAAAGGCTTAGTGCTGCACGAGATGGAGAAAAAGATAATTTCTATCCTGAAAGATAAAGTTGACAGGCCTGCCGCAAAGGTTAAGGCTAAGGAATTGATAGAGGTTTTAAAGAGAAATAAAGATGCCTAAGGTAAAGTACGGAAGTAGTGTGATTGATTACTCTATTCTTGAAAAGGATGGCCTGAAATCTCATTATATCATAGTAGAAAAGAATGCGGGGGTAGTACTCAAAGGTAGTTCTGTACAATTATATAAAGCTGACCAGTTGATACTTAAAAAAGCAAGGTGGATACTGAATAAACTAAACCTTGTTCGGGGAATTGATGAAGAAGAGATTGTTACCGGTTCACGAATAATGTACTTGGGTAGAAGGTACTACACGGAGATAATATTTAATAGTACCGTTAGTACCGCTGAGATAGAGTTTAATCACTCTCAATTCAAGTTTACAGTAAACCCCTTTATGGATGTTCAGTCTGCAATTAAAACCTCATTGCAAATTTTTTATAAGGCTAAAGCCGTTGAGAAGATTACCCCCCGGATAAAAAAGTGGTCGAAGACCACCGGTTTAAGCTACAACGAATTAAAGTTTTTAAACCTGACTAAGCGTTGGGGTAGTTGCACAGATAGCAATAATATCATTATCAATATTGAGACTGTAAAACTTCCTTTCTCATTGATAGATTATGTTATAGTTCACGAACTCGTACATACTAAAATCAAAAACCACTCAAAAGAGTATTGGGCAGAAGTATCCAAGCATATTGGAAACTGGAAGGAGCTTGATGAAAAGATTTACGGGTTACAGGTATAATTCATTTGCCGCCCCGGCAATTAAACTTATTGAAGAGCTCTGCTGCGCAGCCAACCACCTCAAATCAAATTGAACTTTTTGTAGAAATACTTTAGTAGTAAATCTCAGTGCAGTAATAATTCAATTTTTGTACTAATGGATAAAACTCAAAGAAACAATTTTTGAAAATTTTTCAAAAGAAAAACTACCCCATATAGCTGGAACCCTGTTTATATTCATAATTCAATGTATAAACCGGGGTAAGTTCAGAGGCTATCAAGATATTACCTCTTTTTAAATTATAATAAAAGGTGTTCGCCAGATCCACCCAGTGTAAATTAAAAGTATTGGTCCCGGCAAATGCTGAATAATATAGGTCGTTGTTGTGTACAATTCTTTCGAATTGAAATCCGAAGGCGTTCTGTTGATGTAAATAGCTCAAATCAAACATAAAACTATTGCTACCTGGTCCGATGCCAGCGCCAATATAGCGCCCGTCGTTGGTATAGCCGTCTTGTGGTGCCTGCAGGTGAACATACCAGCTTGGTTCGTCGCGAAGGAGGTAAGTGGGTGGATCCTGTAAATGGGTCAATTCAAATTTTACCTGAATATAGCTCTGTGCCGCCACATCATAAAGTTTCCGCCCGCCCAGCGTATAGGCGCTTGAATGTTCCGGCTCTTGCAGCAAGTCGGTCAGACTGGCCCAATTATCATTTCGCGCCCATTCAAAATAAATTTCAGCTTTTTCTTTTTCGAACACCTGACGCATATTGATCGAAAAAGCAAAATCCTGCCCGTCGCCGTTTTGGCTTGAACTTATCGCATTAGCCTTTTTTGATGACCCGGTAATAACAGGGAACAATTTCTTTAAAAGTCCATAACTTTTATAGGCTGAATCAATATTCAGATAATCGTACTCCGATAATCCGATGAAAAACCCCCGCATCCACTTTGGCTGCCAGTTTAATGTAAATGCTGAAAGGTAGCGAGTAACATTGGGTTTGGGTATATGTAAGTTGCCTGCATAAACAAGCCTGGCAATATCTGTTGGCGGATAGCCTGATTGTTTCAGGTATCCTCCGATCACCTGCCATTCAAATGAACCAATACTTGTTGATACCGGCGAATTTGAATTGATGGTCCAGTGTAAAAACCCGGGAGCAGAATTACTCATCATGATAGAGTTTTTAACACCCGGGCCCCACCAAAGGTTTTCAGTTGACGCGCCTATTTCAAGTTTTCCCAAATTAAGGGTCATTTTTGATTGACCCGGATATAATTTGCTCAAATCCCCGTTCCCAAAACGTTCAGGTGCATCGATCCCATTAACAGTATGGAAATAGGCATCTAACAATTGTTGCGAACTGTTGTTGCCCTGTACATCAGCAAATGTGGCGAAAGGTTTGTTTTGTGCATAAATAAATTCGGGTTTTGCCTGTACTGTTAACGGCCCGATACGCAGGTAAAATCCGCCGGAAACGGCTTCCTGAAAACCCCTATTTGGGAACAGTGAACCATTATTGTTACCAAAAGGGCGACTATTATTGTATTCGGAAAGGAAGTTTAAAGGAAGTGCTTTGAACTCAATTGCCGGCGAATAATCATTTGAGTTACCAAACAGATTTTTGCTACTTGTCAATAAATTTAAAATGGAATCTTCAAAAGGCAATATAGGTCGTATTGCAAAGGACGCAATTGAACTATCCTGGCCCAAAACCTGCTGAATTCTGGCAATTTCTTGTGCGTAAGTATCATTAACAGAAATTTTTTGGCCTTGAACCTGCCAGGTAATACCTACAACAAAAATTATAATAAATAGATATTTAAACCCGGATAATGAAAAGGCCATATCGTAAAAGTAGCCATTTTACTTTAATATTAGCCGATGGTTCCCCCTCATTTTATAGCATATTGACGCCAGATTGACTTTAAAGGAATAATTTTAGCAACAGAAACTCCCCCTTTTTGCCGGCTAATTTGCAATTGATCAAAGGGCCTTCCGGCGAAGTACACGCTGGTCATGGTGCTTAAACCCTTGTCGGCGAATACTTCTATCGATGAGGCATCAAATAAGACCTTGATATCGCTGATGCTTGCCCTTGAGAAACGGGGTGCATAGGATACTTTGCCAAAATCGGGGTTAAAGTCAATCTTACCCGACCTGCTTCGGTCGACATAATATTGGTTCGTTGATTTGTTATATCCAAAAACCAACTGGTTATTGCTGGCATTTGAAAATGTTACCGAAAAGCTATGCGCCATACTGGCCCGCAATTTAAGCAGGTATTGATGGGGGAGTCCCTTCATCACTTGTCCTGCCAGGACCTTGCTCCCTATAGTAATTTCTTTTTGTTTGATGTGATCAAACTCCTGTACCAGGTTTGAACAAAGGAGTAAATTGCTATCTATATTTTTCAAGGAGAGCTGGCGGGGGGAAGTCATCGCATTGCGCCATTTATTGGTAGGCACCTGGCCTGCATACGACCAGTTACTCATCCATCCCAAAAACAATATCCGCTTGCCGGTATTGCTCCAGGTTACGCCGGCATATTCATCGGGGCCGTAATCGAGCCAGCGCGTTTTATCGTCAATTGGCGTAAATGTTGTCCCATTGAATTGACCGATAAAATATTGTGTTGCCGAACCACCATTTGGCCCCCCAGGATTCATGTTCACTGACAAAATCCAATAGACCTTGCCATCCAATGTCAATTTAAACATGTCCGGACATTCCCATACACCACCATGGGCACCCGTTTTTTTTCCAAATTCGCTCTCTTTGGTCCAGCTTTTCAAATCAGGCGATGAATAGAAAGTGACCTTGTCTTTTGTAGCCAATGTCATTACCCACTTTTTTGCCGGCGCAAACCAGCAGACCTTTGGATCCCTGAAATCCCTGATTCCCGGGTTTTTAAGTACAGGATTACAACTGTACTTGGTCCAGGTTAAACCCTCGTCGAGGCTATAGGCCAGGCTTTGATTCTGGAAATTGTCCTTTCCGGTCTGCTCTCCTTTCGGGTCATGATGCGTGAATATGGCTACCAGTGGTACTATACCGTCTTTGCCAAATCCCGTTGTATTATTTGAATCAACAACCGCACTACCCGAAAAAATATAACCCAGACTGTCAGGATATAACGCGATTGGTAACTCCTGCCAATGCACCAGGTCGGTACTTACGGCATGCCCCCAGTGCATAGGCCCCCAATTTTTACCACCGGGATAATACTGAAAAAAAAGATGATAGGTATGTTTAAAATACACCATCCCGTTCGGATCGTTAACCCAATGCGCCCGGGGCGAAAAATGGACTTGCAAGCGGTAGGGCTCGTCATATTTTTCAGTATCAGCAATTTGAGCATGTACAACCCGGCTAAAAAGAACCGCCGCGAAAAGTAAAACTACTTGAGCCAATTTTTTCATTGTATTGATTGACAGAATTTAATGCTGGTTGCGAGCTGTGGTTTATTGCTATTTTGCTTGTTATTGCCCGCAGCACTGGTGGTCCATCGGGATGCTTTTAGCTTCAGATATTTTTAACATCAGTTTGTTGAATCCACCCTTCTGTGCCATTGGCAAGCTGAACTTTGATCCAACCGTTATTATCATCCAGAATTTTCACTTTGGTGCCTTCATGTAAAACAAATAAGGTAACCGCCTGGTCTATCGGAGCGCTCCTCACATTTACCGAACCACTAAATATAATGGCTTGCTGGTAATCGTTCAAATAATGTTCCTGGCGGTTGGCGATAAAAACGCTGGAGACTCCCGAAAGCAGCAGCAATATGCCGAGGTAAAATGCCGCTTTTTTTACGAATACAATATTTGCATAAACGTAAACGATCAATAATAATGAACCGAAAATGAAAAGCAAGATACTTAAAGTAGCCAAAGTACTGATGGAATAATGCAGGATAATATTGTGCCACCAACGCAAAGCGAAAAATTCACGTGCCGGTTCAACCTTATCCGAGGTTTTTGAGTTGGCGAAGTAGATGTTAAAATTAACATCCTCATCTCCGGGGCTCAGTTTATGTGCTTTTTCAAAATTTAACAATGCCGATGGTATATCGCCCAATTTAAAATAGGCGTTTCCCAAATTAAAATACACCACCGAAGAATGACAACCACCGGTAAGTATTTGTTGGTAAATACCTATTGCCTCCTGGTATTGTTCTTTACCATAGGCTGCATTTCCCTTTTTAAAGAGTGCCTCGTAGTCGCT
The DNA here is from genome assembly GCA_903863845.1 of uncultured Mucilaginibacter sp. Taxonomy (GTDB): domain Bacteria; phylum Bacteroidota; class Bacteroidia; order Sphingobacteriales; family Sphingobacteriaceae; genus Mucilaginibacter. The sequence goes on from CAIPDP010000033.1 coordinate 6,114, forward strand.
TGCTTTTGATAATGCGGGCATCACAACTAACAGCAAAATTCCTGTTATATTGGCGATCAGTTTAGGCTTCTTTCTCGACTTCATGGATCAAATGCTTTGCTTTTTCAAAAATTTGTTCTTGCGATAAGGTAATATCCGGCGCAAATCTTGCCATCTCACATCGGTCGATCGTATCGTTCATTTCGGTGATTACAGAGTCGACGATCCCTCTTGCCTGTAATTTTTCAGCGATGTTTTCTTTGTTTAGCTCGGCCAGAGGAATATTCAGCTTATCGCTAAGGTAGCCGTATATACCCTTGGTCAGCTCCTCGTAGAAGGCTTCTTTGTTGCCCGACTGTAACTTTTTGCCGGCTGCCGCCAGGCGATGTGCAGCAACCTTAGCCGCTTTTCGACTTTTCACCAATACCAGATCACTGTTTTGTTTTATTTGCCATTTTCTGAACACTATGGCAGATATTAATGCCAGGGGCCCCAGCATCAGCAGTAAATAATACCACGTGTTGCCAAAAAACTCAATCTCATCTTTGTGCAAAGGGGCGGCCGAAGTTTTTATATATCGGATGTCGTTACCAAGCATTTTGATATCCTGCTGATCGGCAGAATTGAATACAGGTACATTTACCTGGACATCACCTTTGATTACCTTTATCTGATAGGTGGGCACCTGCAGGGTCACATACCTGCCGCTTTTAGGATCGAAATATGAAAATTTAGCCAGATCGAGGGTATAATTACCCTGATGTCGCGGTATCAGCAGGTAGTTGAATTGCCTGCTTCCAGCAACACCATTTGAATCTACGGTTATCCGATCAGTAGTTTTGGGATCGTATTTCTCAAAATCAAGCGGCGGCGTGATCTTTGGCGCATTGATCAGGTTAAGATTGCCAGCTCCTTTAACCTCAAAGGTATAATTGATGGTTTCATTAGCCTTTAATTCTTTTTTGTCTACGTCGGTATAAATAGAATAGGTTCCAACTGCCCCGCTAAAGTCAGCGGGTTTTCCTGCCGTCGGCAGTGCTGCGGCATGCACAATTATCGGCGGGCTTTTTAACTGGTATTTTATTTCTTCATAATTACCAAAAGGGTTGTCTAAAAACTTCCTTGCGGGCAATCTCCTGCGCACCACAAAGGTCATCGAAAATGGATCGATGGTCAGCACGCCAGCATGCTCCGGGAAAACCGCGGTTTGTTTGATGGTAGCAACGCTGTATTTCAGGCCCTTATAGGTTTCAGAACTCCAAACGGCAGATTTATTTTTCGATACAATATCCTGGCTCCAGAAACCATTCAGGTCAGGAGCCTTGTCCGGTACTCCACCTTCAATGTCCGCACGGGTATAAACTTTGTACCTGACGATGATCTGTTCGCCCGCATAAACGTTTGTTTTAGTAACATCTGTTTTCAGGAACAATAATTTAGAAAGATCGTTCTGGTTGGCTTGCGAATTATCCTCACTTTGCGGTGCTTTTGGGCTTGGGGTTTGCAAAGCTTCCGGCGGGGCCTGACCTTGTACCTTTATTTTTAATTGATTTGATAGTAGCGTATGTCCATTAACCACTATTGCGGCGGCGTTTACCGTAAAAGTACCTTCTTTTATCGCTACCAGTGTATAGGCATAGGTCGTGTTCATGGTGGTCCCATCGTTGCTGAATGACACATCCGGCCCCGAAACGAACTGGAAGGCGCTAAAATCCGGACCTATAAACCGGGTGCCTGTACCGTTTATGGTAAAATCAACTTCGAAACGCTCACCTACACCAACCTGGCTCTTGCTTACGGTAGCAGTCAGTTTTACATCACCCGCAAACGCAAGGTCAGCCCTTACCATTAAAAATAAAATGATACAAACCGCGAATTTAATTTTTACGGAATTACCAGTCTTTAATAGTTTTTGCGCTGACACCTTTTAATCTTTTTATTTTCAATTTATCCTGAGTATCTTTTTCCTGAGCATCCAAAGCATCCAGCATACGCTGGGCATCTTCTTTTGATACCCGATTAGGTTTTTGTTGCTGATCTTTTGGGTTGCCTTTGGCCTGGTCGTTATTGCCTGAATTCCCACTACCACTGTTGTTATTATTGTTATTGCCTTTATCCTGATTTTGATTTCCCCCGCCCTTGTTTTTATCCTGGTTATTTTTATTTTGATTGTTACCCCCTCCGTTGTTTTGGTTATTATTTTTTTTCGGTGGCGGTTTGTTCAGCATTTCTTCAGCATAAGCCAGATTGTAACGGGTTTGATCATCCTTCGGATTGTTGAGCAATGCTTTTTTATAGGCATCAATACTTGCATCATATTTTTTGCCGGCAAGCAAAGCGTTACCCATATTGTGATAGGCTTCAGCTTTTACCAAACGGTTTGCTGAAGTTGATGCAATATTATTAAAGGCCTTCTCTGCACTGTCCAGTTTTTTCTGTTTGTAAAGCGCGTCACCAAGGTTAAAATTACTTTCTAATTTTTGCCCCTGGATGGCAGCAGCCTTCCGATAGGCTATTTCGGCCTCCTGGTATTTCTTCAGCAAATAAAGCTTATTACCTTGATTGACATAGCTTTTTGCATCCTGCGCCAGGGCCGCTGAGCCTTGCAATATGATGATCAGGTACAATAGTAATCGCTTCATGTTTTTTTAACTTCAAACAATTTCAACCGATGCAATACCTGGCTTTTTCTGCCAGAAACAAAAAACTCTATCACCAATATAAGAAAAGCTGCCGCCAGAAAAAATTGAAAACGGTCGTCAAATGTCTTAAATTGTTTACTGTTAAAGGTTTTTTGCTTCATTTTATTGATCTGAGCCATGGCTAAGCCCATTCCGCTATTAGTGTTTGTGGCCTTGAAGTAAATACCACCGCCTGCTTTTGCTATTGCTTTACACAAACTATCATTCAATTTACTAATTACCCTGTGCCCAGCACTATCAAGATGAAAGCCGATCTGCTTACCATTGTCGTAAATTGGAACCGGTGCACCCTTCGGCGAGCCATAACCTAAAACATGAATGACTACCCCTTTCTCATGCGCACTTTGGGCTGCTCTTACGGCATCATCTTCAAAGTTCTCCCCATCGGTCAATAATATCATCGCTTTGCTGGTGCCGTCTGTAAAATCATAGGCTTGTACAGCCCGGTCAATTGCGGCACCGATAGCGGTGCCCTGTACCGGAACGATATTGGTACTGATCGTGTTCAGAAATAATTTAGCTGATGAATAATCGGGCGTTGATGGTAATTGCACATAGGCTTTACCTGCAAAAACAACAATACCGATACGGTTATCCTGCAAATTTGAGATCAGTTGATCGATACTGAGTTTCGCGTTTTCCAGACGGTTGGGTGCAAAATCCTGCGAAAGCATACTGTTAGATACATCCAGAACGATCATCAGGTCGGCCCCCTTGGTCTGGGTATCCTCGGTATCCGAACCTATTTGCGGATCGGCGAGGGCAAAGATCAACAAGATATAAGCAAGAATAAATAAGCTGAATTTGATGATAGGTTTGGAATACGAAACATCTGGTATCAAGCGATGTACAACCTCTTTGTCGCCTAATTTTGCAAGTGCACGAATTTTCCATTGACGCACTATTGCAAACAGGACGATGATCAATGGGACAAGCGCCAGACACCACAAAAAACCGATATGTCCGAAATGCAGCATCAGGTTATCGCTCCTTTGAAAATAGTGTTACTTAATAATATTTCAAGCGTTAGCAGCACCAAAGCTGCCAGTGCGAATGGTAAATAATGCTCGGTCCTTTGATGATATTGGGTAACCGCAATTTTTACCTTTTCCATTTTGTCTATCTGCCTGTAGATATCAGTTAAGTCGGTATTGTTTTTTGCCCTGAAATATTTACCGCCGGTAATGCCGGCAATTTTTTCGAGGGTTGGTTCATCAATATCAACTGGTATTTTCTGGTAATGTGTATGCCCCAGTTGGTCCTTAAATGGGTAGGGGGCCGATCCGTTGGTACCCAGCCCTACCGTATAAACCCGTATTCCGAACTGTTTGGCGATCTCGGCTGCTGTTACAGGGGGTATCGAGCCGGTATTATTGACACCATCCGTCAGTAAGATGATAACTTTGCTTTTTCCGGGGCTACCTTTAAGGCGACTAACTGCCGTAGCGAGCCCCATACCGATTGCGGTACCATCATCGATCATGCCATTTTTAATGTCGTGAAACAGGTTGATCAGCACATCATGGTCGATGGTTAGGGGACATTGGGTGAAACTTTCTCCGCTGAAAACAACCAGTCCGATCAGATCGGAAGGACGATTTTTGATAAAGCTAATCGCTATATTTTTGCCTGCCTCCAGCCTGTTGGGCTTAAAATCTTCCGACAACATACTTCCCGAAATATCGGTAGCTATCATGATATCGATACCCTCGGTAGTTTCATTCTGAAAGTTGAGGGCCGATTGGGGCCTTGCCAGGGCAAGCACAAGTCCGGTAAGCACCAATGATCTCAGAAAAATACCGTAATGACGCCAGATATGAATATTGCTTTTAACCTTTGGCGCAAAGGCTTTTTGGTTGGAAATGCCAAATAAACCATGTAGCTGTTGGTTTCGCCACCAATAATAAGCCACCATCAGGGGGATGAATAACAGGAGCCATAAAAAACCCGGCTGAATAAAAGTTATTCCCTTGAACCAATTCATTCTGCCTGATCCTCCTGAGATTTTTCTTTTTGAGTAGGTGCAGCCAATTGGGCTATCAATTGAATGGCGTCATCCAGGCATTGTTCGTTTGCTGTTGAGGTAGGTTCGAGTTTGGCAAACTTTACCAGGTCGGCCAGCGGCAATATTTTTTTCAGGATATCGATCGCGCCCTGGGAAAGCTGATGCTGGTGCAGCGAGACAAAAATTTCATCTGAAGTCTGTTCATGTGCCTGTATTTTGTAGATGCTTTCCAGGTAATCCCTTATAATATCAGTCAATTCAATATAATACGCTTTTACCTTCCCTTGCTGCCAAAGTTTTTTATCGCGCAGTTCATTTAATTTTTTGTTAGCGAGTTGTGAGGCTGTCAATGCCGGGGGAGCCTTAATTATTAAAGGGTGTTTAAGCCGGCTGTTCAGATAAAACGCTGCAATTGCCAGAACTATTAATAGAAACGCCGACAGTAAAACCCAAATCCAATGGTCGCGCAGCCAATCCCAAAAGGTATAGTTCACTAAAAATGGCTGCTTGATATCGTAGAAGGCTTTTGTTGTATCAACAAGTACCGCGTTAACTTTTAGAGTAATGGCGTTTGTTCTGAAATACCCGGTATTGGTATGAAACTCAAAAGGCGGAATGATATAGGTACCCGGATCGAAAGCAGTTAAAGTGAAACTTTGGGTTATGATTTTTGAAGAAGCGTTCTTGGTATCAGTCAAACTATCAGTTTTAAGTGCGCCAACAATTTTAATTTTTCCGATACTATCTGCCAATTTCGGGAAGACAACCGAAATGTTTGCTGGAACATGAACTGTAATATGCAAAACAGTTTGTTCACCGATCGGTATGACGGCCTTGTCGAGCATACTAACAGCACTATTGTTCTGAGCAGCAGCATTTTGGAACACTAAAAGGAAAACGATAACCGGCAATAAAAACTGCCGGAATGTTCCCTTGAAATTGAATCCTTTGATCCTCACTTTTTACCGCCCCTTTTTTTAAACAATGTCATCAATGGTTTAACATAGGTTTCATGCGTACCGATGCTGGTATAGTCTACTCCCGACTTGCTAAAGGTTTCCGAAAGAAGCCGATTGCGGTTTTCGGCAGCTTTTTTGTAGTCGTTCCTTACCGGGCTGCTGCTGGTATTGATCCATTTTACTTCGCCGGTTTCCACATCGCGCATTGGGATAAGTCCCAGATCCGGAAAATCTTCTTCATGCTTATCGTAAAGTCGCAGAGCGATAACATCATGCTTTTTATTGGCGATTTTCAGTTCGGCTTCAAATTGCGGACTTATAAAATCAGAGATGATAAAAGCTGTGCATTTCTTTTTGATAATTCCGGTAAAATAGCGTAGCGCTACAGCCAGATCGGTCTGTTTATTTTCTGGTTTGAAATCTATCAGCTCACGGATGATCATCAAAATATGGCTCCTGCCTTTTTTGGGTGGAATAAACTTTTCCACACGGTCGCTAAAGAACAATACACCTACTTTGTCCTGATTTTGTATCGCCGAAAAAGCAAGTACGGCGCAAAGCTCAGTTGCCAATTCGAGCTTTTGTTGTTTGATGGTGCCAAAATTGCCCGATCCGCTGACATCCATTAAAAGCATTACCGTAAGCTCGCGTTCCTCGTTGAATACCTTTACATAAGGGTGATTAAAACGTGCCGTTACGTTCCAGTCGATGGTCCTGATCTCGTCGCCTGGCTGATACTCCCGCACTTCACTAAAAGCCATACCCCTGCCCTTAAATGCCGAATGGTATTCACCCGAGAACAACTGGTTGCTAAGCCCGCGTGTTTTGATCTCGATCTTTCTGACCTTTTTTAGTAATGCCTGGGTATCTGTTGCCATTTTTAAGGTACTTCAACGGCATTTAATACATCCGTTATAATTGCATCGCTGGTCATGTTTTCGGCCTCGGCTTCATAAGTTAGCCCGATACGGTGGCGCAACACATCATGACAAATAGCTCTTACGTCTTCAGGGATTACATAACCTCTTCGTTTCAAAAAAGCATAGGCCTTGGATGCCAGCGCCAGGTTAATACTTGCCCGCGGCGATGCACCGTAACTGATCAGATTCTTATATTGTGGTAATTTATGCTGCTCAGGGAAACGTGTGGCAAAAACGATATCAATGATGTATTGCTCTATCTTCTCGTCCATGTAAACTTCGCGCACTACTTTGCGAGCCTTTATGATGTCTTCAGGTTTGATAATAGCGGCAGGTTTCAGCATCCCACTGGGAGATATATTCGACCGGATGATGCGTTTTTCATCTTCTTTATTAGGATAACCAATAACTATCTTGAGCATAAAACGGTCGACCTGTGCCTCGGGTAAAGGGTAAGTGCCTTCCTGTTCAATAGGGTTTTGGGTTGCTAAAACCAGGAATGGATTAGGCAGGGGGAAGGTTTGATCGCCTATCGTTACCTGCCTTTCCTGCATGGCTTCCAGTAGGGCGCTCTGCACTTTGGCAGGTGCCCGGTTGATCTCGTCAGCAAGGATGAAGTTTGAAAAGATGGGCCCTTGTCTTACGATAAATTCCTCTTTCTTTTGGTTATAGATCATTGTACCGATCAAGTCGGCAGGCAAAAGATCCGGCGTAAACTGTATCCGGCTAAAATCAACCTGTACAGCTTTTGACAGCGTATTGATGGCCAGGGTTTTTGCCAATCCGGGTACTCCTTCCAGCAGGATATGGCCATCAGCCAGCAGGCCGATCAGCAGCCGGTCGACCATATGTTTCTGACCGACGATCACTTTATCCATTTCTGCTCGCAGGAGATCAACAAAGGCACTCTCTTTTTCAATCAGTTCATTGATGGCCTTGATACCGCTTGCAGGCGGCGTGTCATTCTTTAATTCTTCCATTAATACCTTTTATCCTTTAGCAGACAAACTTAAACGTCAAAGCAATTGATTGCTTATAAAAGCATCAATATATTTTGCTAAATTATTGTTACAAACTTATTTGAGGGATAAGCTGGCCAGATTTTGCCAGTTATCGGCAGGTTCTTTAAACCCGAGCATACGGCCTATATTATTATAAATATCCGTAGGTTTTAAGCCATACTGGCGCAAATACCTGATGGAGGTATCACCTGCCGATTTTGACAGTTTAATTCCTGTTTTTTCGGTAAGTAATGGATGATGATGAAAAGTGGCCTTTTGAAATTCTGCGACACCAAGTTTCTGACCGAGGTAAAGTTGTGCGAGCGTTGAATTCCAAAGGTCCTGCCCGCGAACGATCAGATCCACGCCAAAGTGGATATCGTCTATCACTGAAGCCAATTGGTAGGCAGGGTAACCATCCTTTTTTTGAACAACAAAATCTTTCAACGCCGCAGGCAAAAGCGCCCTTTGTTGGCCCTTAGTTAAAGTTTCGACCGATATTCCCAGCCTTTCGTCCGTTTTTAAACGCAAACAAGCATCTTTAGCATAAAGCGACAGGTTTTTATGGCGGCAAGTGCCGGGGTAAGTATCATCCGCGCTACTCAACCTGATCTGCGAACGCGAGCAGTTGCAGGCGAAAATAGCCTCAATTTCGCTGAGTTTAGCTAACGCTTCTTCATATAAAGGCATGCGTTGCAACTGGGAATACTCGCGCTCAAATTCAATTAAGTTTTTGGGCCCTTCATGCCAGGGAATCTTCATAAAATCAAGGGTATCAAATATATCCCGAACATAATCCTTGTTTACCCGGTCGCGATCCAGATCGTCTATCCGAAGCAATATTTTAGCACCAGTTTTTTCGGCCAATGCTGCAGTCAAAGAAAAGGAGTAAATGTTGCCCAAATGCAAATAGCCACTTGGTGTGGGTGCTATACGCGTTTTTTTAAACTGCTTCAGGTCTTCATTCATCGAGGGTAAAGATGAGAAAAAAGAAATGTCCGTGTTGCTAATATTTCCTTTAGCATTTGTATGCATTAACTTATATGTTAACAACAACTTTTACTATTTTTCCCCAAAAGTTAGTATTTTTTGCCTCAATAATTTTATAAACCCAAGTGAAAAGAAATACCCTGCTGTTTTATACTGGCATCATCCTGTTGGTTGTCACCCTGGTTTACTCCAACCATTTTTATAATGGCTTCCATTTCGACGATAGTCACTCCATCTACAGCAACCCCAATATCCGGAATATTCACAATATCCCGAAGTTTTTTAAGGATGGCAGCACCAGCAGCATCCTGCCGCAAAACCAGGCTTACCGCCCGGTAACTACCACTTCGCTGGCCATTGACTATTGGATGGGCAATGGTTACGACCCTTTTTTCTTCCATTTATCAACCTTTTTATTGTTTCTGCTGCAGGGAGTTATGATGGTGCTTTTTTTCAACAAAGTCCTTGGGCTTTCATCCGATAATAAACATAAATACTTAGCCTGGGTTGCCCTTTTTGCTTCGGCATGGTACCTGCTGCATCCCGCCGTTGCCGAAACTGTCAACTATATCATTGCCCGCGCCGATATACAATCGACTCTGGCTGTTTTGGCTGGCTTTGTATTGTATACCTGTTCGCCATTTTGCCGCAAGTGGTACCTGTACCTGTTGCCTGTAGCAATTGGTGTGCTGGCCAAACCGCCGGCCGTTATGTTTGCACCTTTGTTCTTGTTTTATATCCTGTTGTTCGAGGAAAACACTAGCCTGGTTGCTGTTTTCAAACCCGGTAATTGGAAGCACCTTGGCCGGGCTTTGTTGCGATCGGTGCCTGCATTCATCGTTTGCGGAGGTATGTACAAACTGGTGGATAAGTTAACGCCAAAAACCTGGGAGCCGGGCGGCAATTCGGTGTTCCATTACCTGATCACACAGCCATTTGTTATACTCCACTATTTCGCTACCTTCTTCTGGCCGACCGGCCTCAGCGCCGACACCGATTGGGAGCCGCTTACCAGCATCCATAACTGGCGTTTTTACCTGGGATGCACCTTTTTGCTGGTCATGATCGGGATCATTTTTTATACATCCCTTTCCGCGAGACTCCGGCCGATCAGTTTTGGTTTGATTTGGTTTTTTATCGCACTTGGGCCAACATCGAGTTTTATCCCTTTAGCAGAAGTGCTTAATGATCATCGGATGTTTTTCCCTTTTGTGGGTCTTGCCTTAAGTGTCAGTTGGGCAATAGCATTATTGATCTTTAATTTTTTGAGTCGCGAAAATTCAGTTTTGGCACGAAATCCAAAACTACTTTGGATACCGGCCCTGCTGATCCTGGTACTGTGCTGCTATGGTACCTGGAAACGCAACGAAGTATGGCATAGCGAAGAAAGTTTGTGGTTTAATGTAACGGTTAAAAGTCCTAAAAATGGCCGTGGATTAATGAATTATGGCAATGTGCTGCTCGACGAAGGAAGATTTGCCGAAGCCGAAAATTACTTCAACAAAGCGATGTTGCTGCTACCCGAATATTCCTATGTCTATATCAATATGGGCGCGCTGAAGGAAAAAACGGGCAAATATGCTGATGCCGAAAAGTTCTTTTTATATGGTATTCAGATCGGACAACAGTATGCGGTTCATTATAAATTGTACGGTAAGTTTTTAAATGCCATGCGCCGTTATCATGAGGCTGAAGTGGTACTGGAAAGATCACTGGCATTGTCAGAGTCTGACCTCGAGACCCGCCTTTACCTGATGCAAAGTTTTGATGAGCAGAATGAATGGGATAACCTGAAACTTTTAGCTGCCAATACACTGCAACTCGACCCTGGAAATGCTGATGCAGCTGCTTATCTGGAAGGCGCCCAAAAGCATAAAAATAAAGCGGATATGGAAGCTGATAAAGTGGCCTTGTCGCCATCAGCTGAAAAATACCTGCAATTGAGTCTTGATTATTACCTCGATGCCCGGTTTGACAAGAGTATCGTAGCTGCTCAGCAAGCTATTAAACTAAGACCGAATTATGCGGCGGCTTACAACAATATAGGCAGTGGCTACATGGCGTTAAAACAATTTGACAAAGCTGAAGAAGCCCTGAAAACAGCATTAAGTTTACAACCCGATTTTGCGCTGGCAAAAAATAACCTGGCCTTGTCAGGGCAACATATCAGCGCGGTTAATTTTCCAACTGCACCACCAACACCGGAGGAATATGTCAATCAAAGTTTGGTATATTATGATAAACGGATGTATGATCTGTGTATCGCGGCCTGTGAAAGCGCATTGGATGAACGCCCCAATTACGATCTGGCTTATAATAACCTTTGTGCCGCTTATAATGGCCTGCATGAATGGGATAATGCAGTAAAAGTCGGCAAAAAAGGGATGCAGTTTAACCCAAACAACCAATTACTGAAAAACAATTTAGCCCAGGCAATAGCCGGACAGAAGGGTAGGCGATAACAGTTCGTACTTTTTTATTTCTTTCTGAAAAAGAACACCTTGATATCGGGTTCCGAATATAGGATCACTGGCTTTAGTAACAAAAGGGAAGTGGTCATCAGAGCAGCTTTTGCTTTATTGACACCTTTATCAGCCAGGATACGTTCGTTGATGCTTGAAAAATCAAGTGTGTTGAGCTTTAAAACCGACAAACAATCAAAGCTGTGTTTATCCAGCAGCAGCTTCATGTTTTGTTCATTAAAATAATTCATGTGGGGGCTGTGGAAGTTGAATTGCCACATCCGGGTCAGGTTGCTATTGAAGCCGAATTTATGCTGAAAAGTCGCCATTCGATAAAAGAAGCCTGTACTCATCGGTAAATTAATGATAAGTATGCCATCGTCTGACAGGTCCTTTCTAAGGCTATCTACTAATCCATTGATATCGGGGATATGTTCAAATACATCATTAAAAATAATGAAATCATATCCGCCTTCTTTTTTAGGGCTCACCTCAGGGTAAAAGCCATAAATAACTTTAAGCCCGTTTGCCTGATGGTAATGCTCATAGATATGCTCAGGTTCTATGCCAGTGCAGTCGATATCGTTTGACCTGCAGGTCTCCAGCCACCAGCCGTTTCCGCAACCTATTTCGAGGCCCTGAAGCCGGGTGTTTTTTGAGGTCTTCAACTTTTGCAGTTCTTTAATGATGATATCAAAATTCGCCAGTCGCAATTTTTTCAGGCCGATATCGCGGGAAGTAGATTCAAGGTCCGATTCAAACGAATGCTCAAACTCAGCATCGGAGTGCAGCAGCGCACAACTGTTGCAACGAAAAACGCTAAAGCGCAATTTGTAAAGCTGTGTCAGCGGCTTCCCGCAGACAGGGCAGGATGAATGGTCCATTGGTTAGTAAATTATATGATATCAACTATTTAACGTCCGGCGCCCATCGCCAAACGCCAAAGCAATTATGATTTCTTTTCTTCCAGATGCTTGTTAAACTGCTCTTTCAATAAGGATATCTCCTGGCCAAGCTTTTTGTTATCGTTATGCAATTTAGACGCAACCACACTTAAATGCAGCAGGTATACCAAAATTGCGAAAATAAAGCCAGTGAAAACCAAATTGGCCGCTACAACCACCCCCGTTAGTTTTCGCAGTAACTCCAGGCCATCGGTCCAGAACGAGAATAGCAGCAGGAACAAGGTGCAAATCACCCAAACAATTGCATATTCTTCCCGTAGTTTACCTTTGATGATCAACCTGGATATATATAGCACAAACAAAATGTTGACGGCGATGGTAATGAACTGTATCCGTAGCATAACGATCAGGATTTACGAATGAATGAAAAAAACATAGCCAGGGTAACTTTGATACAATAATATAACGAACCGAAACTGCGTATGGACGATTGCCCGCCCTGCCTTGCGGCCATTACCACAGCAACTTCCGCTACTTTTAAACCGGCTTTTGAAAAAACTACCAAAGATTCCGGTTCGGGATATTCGTCAGGGTAACTGGCTGCTGCCAGTTCAATCGCCTTGCGGTCGAAAAGACGGAAGCCGGATGTGCTGTCATAGATCGCCTGACCGGTAAGGATCCTGTTCAACCAATGGAAATATTGTATGCCCAGGCGCCGGGCAAATGACGACTGAAATCCTTCTTTTTCCAAAAACCGCGATCCAATAACCACGTTGGCACCTGTCTCATCATGGTACCTGATCAATTTGCTTAGTTCCTTTGGCGGATGCTGCCCGTCGCCATCGAGTTGTATCGCGAGGTCGAAATTATTATCCCTGGCATAACGAATGCCTGTTTGCACCGCGCCACCGATACCAAGATTGACGGGCAGGTCGAGCACTGTTACATTATATTTTTTTGCTACAGCTACAGTTTTGTCTTTTGAGCAATCGTTAATGATCGCTGCTTTCAGCTCATAACCATTTGGTAGTATTGTGGAAAGCAGTTCGGGCAGCAATAAAGGCAGCGATGCCTCTTCATTGTAACAGGGTATCACGATCAGTACTTTGCCGGGCATTCGGGTATTAAAGATTTGTTAAATTTAACCGTGAAATTAAATGTTTTTCGGGAAATATAGCAGAGCTTATTTATTATGAATATTTATTTTTCGATTTCATTAAAAGCTATCAGGTACAATTCAGCCGAATACTTCCTCCAGCACCTCATGCGACCGGATATTACCAAACCCTTCCACATGCAGCGTATAAAATTCCAATAGTTTTTGCAGCAGGTAACGGCGCTCATCGTTCGTAAATTTTAAACCTCCCAAATGCTCGAAATTAGTTAATAGCAGCGCCCGAAAGTTTTGGGTATGGGGTGGCGAAAGGTAATACAGTCCTTCGGGTTTGTAGCGGCAGAAGATGCCGTTCTTCATATCAAAATAGTCGGCATCGACGCTTGTTTGCTCAGGGTAAAAGCCTAAATAGCGACTTAGTCTTACTAAAAATAACAGGTGAAAGTTCGCGAATCCATCCTGGCGGTGATCAAGCCATTCAATAGAATTAAATACAAAATCGAATAAATTTTCATCGGCCGATTGCTGCCTGACGGCTTTGTAAACAACTTCATTCAAAAATATAGCGATACTGCTTTTGATCACATCGTAGGGGATATTTTGTAACTGGGGTGAGTTTTTAAGCTCAGATATGCGCTGAACCGATCCGGTGTTTTTGTGGTAAACCACCATATCCAACAAATGAAGCGGTTGTAGCATATTGCGATTGATCTTTGCCTTTGGCTTTTTTACACCGTTGATGATATACGATTGGAGTCCGAATTTCTCCGTAAACACCTGAACGATCACGCTGCTTTCACCGTAATCGGTCGTCTTAAAAACGATGCCGCGGGTTTTATGCAACATGGCTGAACAGTTGCAATAGTTTTGGCAGGAAGATGATGATGCCAAGAGCCAGTGCGGTAAAGGCCGTTACCAATACAGCCGCAGCAGCAATGTCTTTAACTTTACCTGCTGTTTCATTAAATCCGGGGGATACCAGATCAACCAGCAGTTCGATGGCAGTATTGACCAATTCAGTCAACAATACCAGCCCGATACTAAAAATGACCCACAGCCATTCAGACGAAGAAAGTTGCAGGTACCAACCCAGGGCGATAACAACAACCGCCACTACCAGGTGCACCCTAAAATTAAGCTGTGTTTTAACAGCATGACTTAATCCCTTAAATGCAAACCCAAAACCACGGATGAATTTATTCATGCTATAATGCTTGTGATTCGCCTAAATTAGTGTAAATCGTTCACAAATTCAATTCGGTTAATTCGCCTGAATTCGTGAAATTAGTGCTTAAATATGGATCTCAAACTCAAAGATAAAGTTGCCCTGGTTTTAGCCGCCAGTAAAGGACTGGGCAGGGCTTCGGCCGAAGCGCTCTCGGCTGAAGGCGCCAAAGTTGTTATTTGTTCACGAAATGAGGAGGTTCTGGCAACGACCGCTTCCGAAATCGAACAGCAGACCGGCAACCCGGTAGTGGCATTTGCAGCCGACGTGTCTGACGCTGACCAGGTAAAAGCCCTGATCCAAAAAACGGTGGATACTTTCGGCGGGATCGATATCCTGGTGAACAACGGAGGAGGCCCGCCTTTTGATAAGTTCGAGACCTTTGACGATACGCAATGGCAGCAAGCTTTTGAGCTGACACTGTTTGCATTTGCACGTACGGGCAGAGATGTATTACCGTTTATGAAAAATGCCGGCGGCGGGCGTATCATCAATATCATCAGCGGCTCTGTTAAGTCTGTTTTGAATAATGCGGTATTGTCAACAGCCACGCGCATGGCTGTCGTAGGCATGGCCAAACTGATGGCTGACGAGTTGGGACCTTACCATATCACGGTCAATAATATCGCACCGGGCCTGATCCTCACCGAACGCGTCAAAGAAGTACTACCTAAAGATATCGAACTGGAACAGGCCCTGAAAGATCGTGCTAAAACCATCCCTGCAGGTCGTATCGGCAAACCCGAAGAATTGGGAGCATTAGTGGCGTATTTAGCATCAGAGCAGGCAGCTTACATTTCGGGCACTACAATACAGATCGACGGGGGTGCGAGCAGGGGAATTTTTTAGTGCGTTAGGCGGGTGGCGCGAGGCGCCTGGCGATGGGTGTGTTAGACTTCATGGGCTAACAAAAAAAATGCTCCATCGGAGCAACCAGTTTGTAGAAAAAATGATTGGGAAAATGGGGCTCCGTAGGTGCCCTCCTTAATAAAGCGACAAGCCCGACATCTTCAGCCAAGTCGTTTGCCAATCAATAGCACAGGCAATTGAAAAAATGCTCTATCGGAGCAACCCCTTTGTAGAAAAAGGTTGGCGGAAATGGGGCTCGATAGGTGCCCCCCTTAATGAAGCGATATGAATTACAATAGCAGCAAGCCTTTAGCTTATCAATATCGCCAGCGATAGAAAAAATGCTCCATCGGAGCAACCCCTTTGTAGAAAAAGATAAATTGAAAAATGGGGCTCCGTAGGTGCCCTCCTTAGTAAAGCGACAAGCCCGACATCTTCAGCCAAGTCGTTTGCCAATCAATAGCACAGGCAATTGAAAAAATGCTCTATCGGAGCAACCCCTTTGTAGAAAAAGGTTGGCGGAAATGGGGCTC
>CAIPDP010000034.1 GCA_903863845.1 uncultured Mucilaginibacter sp.
ATGGAGATCGGTATTGAAAAAGCTGTAAATAGCCCCGGTGTGTTTTATGCGGATGACTTTGTGCTATCGCCTTCCGCAACAAAACATCAACCTGGTGTTAACCTTGATGAATATATGCGGCCATTCTGGCATTCGGATACAATTTACAATGAAACGGTTCTATTGTATTCGATAAATGGCCAGGCGGCCACGGGTAAATTAATGTTTCAGCCCGACCAGGTGTTATCGGTAAAAAGTTACGATCTCAAAGAAAGTTATACCGCTGAACGTGACTACAGGCTTAACGGGAAGGAAATTATTAGAACGGTTAATTCCTCAATGCCTTTTAGTGCTGATACCTCATTTGCTAAAACCGACCTGGCATGGTATAATAGCCAATCAAAATGGGTAGTGGCCACCTACATCCATCACGATAGTTGGAATGGTACAACACCGATGTTCAAGGGGCTGCTTTTGCCCAAGGTAATGGCCAAACTTAAAGCCGGAAAACCTTTACGTATGATAGCCTATGGGATGAGTATCACCCGTGGTATGGATGTTAGCGGTTTTGACGATGTACCGCCTTTTATGCCTGCCTATGTCGATCTTTTTGCCAGACAATTGCGCAAGACTTACCACAATAAGGATATCAAACTATTTAATGCAGGTCTTCCAGGCTCAACAGTAGATTGGGGAGCGAGATATGCTTCACAGTATATTGATCCTTTGAAACCAGACCTGGTTATCCTCGATTTCGGGATGAACGACTTTTGGCGCATGAAACCCGATGAATTCAAATCATATATAGCCACGATCATACAAAAGGTAAGGCTTAGCAACCCGAATGCTGAATTTTTGCTGTTAGCCAATATGCAATTTGATCCCGACTATATATTGGATAGCGATCCTTATAGATCATTCTATACAGGGAACCTTGAGGGGTATCGGCAGGTATTGACTGCCATGGAAAAAAGCGGTGTGGTTTGCCTGGATATGTATCAGATAAGCGGTGAAGTATATCGGCTTAAAAAGGCAAAAGATTGTCTGGCAAATCCCCTGCATCCCAACGATTTCCTTGCCCGTTGGTATGCCCAGGTGCTGACAGCCGCTTTAGTACAGAAATTTTAGGGCTTTTGAGGAATACACTGTTAAACAGCCTCGATTTCTTCAGCTGATGGCATCCGGGTCAGGTATAGCTCAATTGATTTTAGGTTTTGACCTTTTGGCTAACGATTGAGTTCAATTGCTTTGATCAACCCCATCACCTGCAGGGCCGATGAGGTGTAAATAATTGTACAGTTCTGTAATAATTGTGTTACAGAAAAGTGTACTATCTTAATTAGAGAATCAGGTATACTAAATTAATTATCAGTTTATTATGAAATTCTTATTAAGCAAATATTACCTAATAAGTAATTGAAAGTAAGGCTTTTAGCTTATTTATCAGGCTAATAATTAACAACCTTCGAGCTAAAAAGTCCGTATAAATGAGCATAAATTAATTGAAATAAATTTATGTAGGGATTGATAATCTTTTATTTAGCCAACCAAACCAAAAAAATTAAATGGGAACATTAGCCGCTCAAAAAAATATTTATTACTACCTGAAAAAAAGCAACATTTTTTCTGAGATCAAGCGAAAAATGCTTTTTGGGAGTTACTATACCAGCAATTCGGCTTATTACAAAGCTGTATTGAGTCAATATGCCAACTTTTCAAGTTACATCGGAATTTTTACTGAGTCGATGAAACTCAGGACGGTACATACCAATTCAGAGATACAAAAGGGAGTTTTAGGACGCAGTGCCAAATGTGTTATTGCCCGGCATGGAAATCCTGATTTTGTATTTACAGAAAAGAAGCTGTCGATTTTTGTTTACAAATGGAAATTCAATGGTTTGAAAACCCGTTGCGAAGTTCATCTTTATAATAATCAAGCATTCTTGATCAATTATATTTATAATCAGCTTGATCGCAGCGAAAGATCCTACGTTATCGACAGCATAACCAGGAAGTACCTGGGTGAATATGTTAATGAGTTGGACCTGAACAGCAGTAAGATCAGCGATAACAATAATAACCTCATTTTGGTCGATGATTTTCTGATGGGTCTTAAGATTTCCTACCTCTGCAGTTCAGAATCTGATTGGTATGAAGCGATCATATCCGAAATGAATGAGCGCAAAGATAAATATGAAGAACATATTAAAACCAGCGAGCGACGCTTTTTAGATAAGATATAATACCTGATTTATCAGGATGAAAAGCTGCCAGGTTAACTGGCGGCTTTTTTTTTGACTTCCGTTTGATAGATTCAAATTAGATTAATAGATAAATTAAAGATTTGTATACTTTTGCCATCCCTTATCGGAGAGATGTCTGAGTGGTCGAAAGAGCACGCCTGGAAAGTGTGTATACATCAAAAGTGTATCGAGGGTTCGAATCCCTCTCTCTCCGCAAGATTTAATAACAAAGCACATTAAAAGTCTTCAAATCAAATGATTGGAGGCTTTTGTTTTGTGGGCAAATTACTACAATACTCGCGCCAGATGGGCTTTGTTCAAGGGACAAACATCCGCCGCTCATGGCCGCGGAGGCTGTTACTTTTGTCGCGCCAAAAGTAACCAAAAGGCGCGCCCATGTCATCAGAAATGCTTCCTTTCGCACAGCCCCGCCGCACAATCAGGCAAAACCACGGGCTGCAGCATTCTTTCCCCACTGATCGTTCGCGCATGGCCCTCGCTTCAGAAAGTGCTGCTATGTCCCTCCCTTCACACAGTCCGGCACCGTTTTGCCTGATTCTGGCCGAAGCTGTTCTGCTGACCGCTCGGGGCCAGCGCTTTTTTACCTGCTATATAAAAAATATGTCTTTGCGAGGAGCCAGCCAGGGATTGCGGGTTGGAAGCGACGTGGCAATCGCAAGGTATGCCTTTGGTTTTGTTTCGAAGTTCATACCCCCCCTGGCGCGAGGTACTGCAGCGCTGGCCTGCGGGCTGTGTACTCGTGTCTAACTAAAACCCCGGCATTCACGCACGGGTGCACAGTGCTAGAATCTTTTGCTCGGCATACTCGCGCCAAATGTGCCTGCGATGTTAGCTAAAAAAAACATGCACAGTTAAAATTAAGCTAAATTATTCAATCATAACAACTTACCGTCGCTGTTGAACACCATCGAAAATCGCTTCGCAAAAAATGCCGGGTTATCAAAAACAGGTATTGAATATCAGCCTGTTAAGAGGTACGATTTATTGCAGGTTTGTTTCGGACTAATACATTGGCAAACAATAACTTAGCCGGCCTCATCGATCCGACCGTAAATTTTTGTGCTAAACTGGCTGTAAAAAACTGACTTTCAGCGCTTTACAATTTCCGGTCGGCCACTGATTTTTGAACACTTAAGCCCCTGGTGGTAAAGTATGTATCGTCCTGAAAAAAGTTTACACTTTTTAATTAATAATCCTGTGTTTGGTTTACAGTTTTTCTTAGTCCTATATTTAGTTTACACTTTAGTAAATATAACAGAAAAACTATTG
>CAIPDP010000035.1 GCA_903863845.1 uncultured Mucilaginibacter sp.
AGCTCATCAATATCGATCCCTCGTGCAGCGATGTCAGTTGCTATCAACACCCGTGTGGTGCGGTTCTTGAAATTGGTTAAAGCACGTTGCCTGGCGTTTTGCGATTTATTACCGTGTATCGCTTCGGCAGTAATACCAACCCGGGTAAGGTCTTTTACCACCTTATCGGCACCATGCTTGGTGCGGGTAAATACCAGGGCTGTTTTAATGTTTTTGTCTTTCAGCAAGTGGATAAGCAATTGCTTTTTATCGCCTTTCTCTACAAAATAGAGTTCCTGCTGTATGGTATCTGCGGTAGTCGATTGTGGAGTAACCTCTATCTTCTCCGGGTTATTCAGGATAGAATTAGCCAGGTTCTGTATCTCGTTAGGCATAGTAGCCGAAAAGAACAGCGTTTGCCTGCGTGCAGGTACTTTGGCAATGATCTTTTTAACATCATGTACAAAGCCCATGTCAAGCATACGATCGGCTTCATCCAGTACCAGCATGCGGATATTATCCAAACGTACAAAACCCTGGTTCATCAGGTCGAGTAAACGTCCAGGCGTTGCCACCAAAATGTCGACACCACGACGCAGGGCATCAGTTTGTGGGTTTTGTGATACGCCACCGTAAATTACCAGATGCTTTAAGCCTGTATGCCGACCATAAGCAGCAAAGCTTTCGTCAATTTGTATCGCAAGTTCGCGGGTAGGCGTTAAAATAATTGCCTTTATAGCCTTCTGTTCTTTATGTTGCTGCCTGTCCTGGTATAAAAGCTGTAGGATAGGAATAGCAAATGCGGCCGTTTTGCCAGTGCCGGTTTGGGCACAACCTAACAGGTCGCGGTGTTTTAAAACGATAGGTATTGCTTGTTCCTGAATAGGAGTAGGAGTAGTATATCCCTCGGTTTTTAAGGCCCGGAGGATGGGCTCAATCAAATTTAAATTTTCAAATGACATGTAATGTATCTCTGTATGCTGCGCGAAATGTAAGCGGATCTTAATACTGTTCGGTGACCAATACCGTAAGCGAGCGGGTAATTTTGTACAAAGATACGGTTTTTTGTTGGTTTGGTTGATTGAGTTGGATTAAGTTGATTGAGTTGAATAAGTGAGTGAGTTGATTAAGTGGATAGGTGCCATCAACAAAAAAAGCTCCGGAGTATCCGAAGCTTTTTTGAATATTTTGAACACGATTTTTAGGATTTGAAGGATAGTGAAGATGCAAATCATCTAACCAATCCTTTAAATCAGTTCCATCGTGTCTTATCGGTTTTTCACGTATTTAAAATCCTTGCCGATAAACTTAGCGGTACTTCCCAGTTCTTCTTCGATACGCAGCAATTGGTTGTATTTAGCGATCCTGTCTGAACGTGAGATGGAACCGGTTTTGATCTGTCCGCAATTCAATGCTACTGCCAGGTCGGCGATGGTAGCATCTTCGGTTTCTCCCGAACGGTGGCTCATTACGGAGGTATAACCGTTATTTTGTGCCAGGCTAACTGCATTGATGGTTTCAGTTAACGAACCGATCTGGTTTACTTTAACCAGGATAGAGTTAGCAATACCACGGTCAATACCTTCCTGTAAGCGTTTGGTATTGGTAACAAATAGATCGTCACCAACCAGTTGGATTTTATCGCCGATCTTTTCAGTCAGTAATTTCCAGCCATCCCAATCGTCTTCGGCCATGCCGTCTTCGATAGAAATGATAGGGTATTTTGCAGCAAGTTCTGCCAGGTAATCGGCTTGCTCAGCACTGCTGCGGATCGCGCCTTTTTCGCCTTCAAACTTGGTATAATCGTATTTTTCGTTCACGTAGAATTCC
>CAIPDP010000036.1 GCA_903863845.1 uncultured Mucilaginibacter sp.
AAATTCATCCATAACAAACTTGACCAACGACAGGCCGATGGTCTATTTCGTGCCTTAAAAACTGAGAATAACCTGATCGATTTCTGCTCGAATGATTACCTCGGCTTTGCCCGTGAACCTGCGCTAAAAAAGCTGATCGCAGAGGAAATGCATTTACACACCAATTATCCGATAGGCGCAACAGGATCAAGGCTGATCTCTGGCAATTCAGCCTATATAGAAGAGCTGGAGAGCAGCGTAGCCGCCTTCCATGGCGCGAAGTCTGGCCTGATTTATAATTCTGGCTACGATGCTAATTTGGGCTTATTTTCATGTTTACCTCAAAAAGGCGATACAGTCATCACCGACCAATTGGCACATGCTTCCATTATTGATGGCACCAGGTTGAGTTTTACTAATCGGTATAGTTTCCGTCATAATGATCTGTCCAGCCTGGAAGAAAAACTAAAACAGGCGAAAGGCATTTGTTATGTAGTGATCGAGAGTGTTTATTCGATGGATGGTGATACGCCTCCGATTGCCGCGATCATAGCACTGACAGAAAAGTACCGGGCCCAGCTTATTTTGGACGAAGCCCATGCAATAGGTATTTACGAGAAAGGCCTGGTTCATCACTTGGGCCTGCAGGACAGGGTTTTTGCGCGGGTGGTAACCTTCGGCAAAGCTTTAGGCTGCCATGGCGCTATTGTTTTGGGAAGCTCCGCTTTACGTGAATATTTAATAAACTTCTCGCGATCGTTTATTTATACAACGGCTGCATCTTTCCATGATCTTATTGCCATTAAAATGGCCTATCAACGTTTAGGGAATTCGGAGGGCCTGCGGTTTAAGCTGAAACAAAACATTCAACTATTCAAAGATCAGTTAAAATCTGTGCAAATACCGGTTGTGGGCAGTGATAGTCCCATCCAGTGCCTGGTGGCCGGCAGTAACAAAAAGGCGAAAGATCTGGCCTCCCACCTTCAAAATGCCGGGATTGATGTAAGACCTATCTTAAGTCCGACTGTTGCTGTTGGTACTGAGCGAATCAGGATTTGTTTACATGCTCAAAATACCCCGGATGAAATAATTTTGCTGACAGATACGATAAACAATTATTTGGGATGAGCGATAAGAAAACAATCTTTGTAACCGGTATCGGTACTGGCATCGGTAAAACGATCGTTTCGGCGGTTCTGGTTGAAAAACTAAAAGCCGATTATTGGAAACCGGTGCAATCGGGCGACCTTGCTGATAGCGACTCGATCAAAGTGAAGCAACTGGTAAGTAACAAGCGATCACATTTTTTTCCGGAGACCTACCAGCTGACTCAGCCTTTTTCTCCCCATAAATCCGCTGCACTGGATGGTATAACGATAGAAGCAACAAAATTTGTACTGCCAAATACTGAAAATGACCTGATCATAGAAGGCGCCGGTGGTTTGATGGTTCCTTTGAACGATGACTTCCTGATCATCGACCTGATCAAACAGCTAAATGCCGAAGTTGTATTGGTATCCCGTAACTACCTCGGCAGTATAAACCACACTCTACTTTCGATATTTGCTTTAAAACAACGACAGATTCCGGTCAGGGGGATCATTTTTAACGGCAACAACGATGCTTATTCAGAAGATTATATTTTGAAGTCGACCAACATTGAGTTGCTGGGCAGACTGCCGGAATTCGACAAGCCTGACCCTGGAAACATCATTGAGGCAGGTAAATACATCAGGCTTTAATTTTGCCAATCAAAGATTTTGCCTCAACTTAGCATCATCAATTAATCAGCAGAACAAACCCACAACATGAAAAATATCACGGTAATTGGCTCAGGCACTATGGGTAATGGCATTGCACATACTTTTGCTCAAAACGGTTTTAAAGTTTCATTGGTAGATATTAGTCAGGCTGCGCTTGAGAAGGCGTTGCAAACGATCAGTAATAACCTCGACCGACAGGTAAAAAAAGGCACCATTGATGAAACCCAAAAACAAGCAACACTGGCCAATATAACGGTTTCCACCGACCTGAAAGCCGTTGCAGGAACTGCCGACCTGGTAGTTGAAGCAGCTACTGAGAATCGTGAAGTAAAGTTGAACCTGTTCAGGGATCTGGGGGAAATATGTAAGGCTGGAACGATCCTGGCATCCAATACTTCTTCCATATCCATCACCCAGATCGCTACAGCGACAAAAGTTCCCCAAAACGTCATCGGCATGCATTTTATGAACCCGGTTCCCTTAATGAAACTGGTAGAAGTGATCCGCGGCTATGCTACCAGCGATGAAGTAACGCAAAAGATCATGAACCTATCCCGTCAATTGGGCAAGGACCCCGTAGAAGTGAATGATTACCCGGGCTTTGTAGCTAACAGGATCCTGATGCCCATGATAAACGAGGCTATATACACCTTATTTGAAGGTGTAGCCGGTGTACAAGAGATCGACACCGTTATGAAACTTGGTATGGCCCACCCTATGGGGCCTTTACAATTGGCCGATTTTATCGGCCTCGACGTTTGCCTTGCGATATTGAAAGTTCTGCAGGATGGCTTCGGCAATCCCAAATATGCGCCATGTCCGTTGTTAGTGAACATGGTCGCTGCAGGGCATTTGGGTATAAAAACGGGTGTTGGTTTTTACCAATATGCTGCCGGCAACAAAGAGCTGATAGTAGCTGGAAAATTCACTAAATAAAAAAATAGTAAACTTTTTTTGCGATTGTTTGTCAACTAGGTATTTCCTATAAAAAGCATAAAAAAATGAAAGCAATTAAAAGATCAGGGATCCTTTTAGTATTTGGAATCATCCTGGGTTTTAACTCCTGTGCCGGTTATTACTATATTAATGATCGCCCGGCCGAAGAAGTATACGTGCGCCCTGCCCAACCGTACCCCGGTGCCGTTTGGATCGAAGGCGATTGGGTTTGGGTAAACGGACGGTATGTCCACAACCACGGGCACTGGGATCGGGTACGTGCTGGCCGCAGGTATATTGCCGGGTATTGGGAGCATACCAATCGGGGTTACCGCTGGCGTCGTGGCCGCTGGCAATAACGAAAAAGCCTAAATAAATACGCAAAAAGCATTTGAGCTATTCAGATGCTTTTTGCGTTTGGGTAGCTTATTTTTTCAAACTTTACATTCTTTCGGGCACGTCAATACCCAATAGCCCCATCCCCTTTTTGATCACTTTACCCGAGGCATCTGCCAGTTTTAGTCGGAAATTTTTTGTCAACTGATCATCCGCCTGCAGGATTGATAGCTCATGATAAAACTTATTAAACCCTTTCGCTACTTCGTAGATATAATTGGCGATGGCAGCCGGATTATAAGCCAGAGCTGCCGCTTCGATCATATCAGGGAACTGTATCAGCAATAAGATCAGGTCGCGCTCTTCAGGAAACAAACGGCTGACCTTTTCAACGCCGACCTCAAAAGGAGCGCGGTTAAGTACCGACCTGATACGCGCATGGGTATATTGGATAAACGGACCGGTATGCCCCTGAAAATCTACTGATTCACTGGGATCAAATAATAGTCGCTTCTTTGGATCAACCTTTAATAGGAAGTATTTTAATGCGCCCATCCCGATCGTGTGATAGAGCTGAAGTTTTTCGGATTCACTGAACGATTCAACTTTACCCAGTGCTTCAGTATGTTCCCTGGCTGTTTGCTCCATTTCGCTGATCAGATCATCTGCGTCAACTACGGTGCCTTCGCGTGATTTCATTTTTCCAGAGGGAAGGTCAACCATACCATACGATAAATGATAAAGCCCCTTTGCCCAGCTTTTGCCCAATTTTTCGAGGATGAGGAATAATACTTTAAAATGATAATCCTGTTCGTTCCCAACTACATAAATGGATTCGTCCATTTGGAAATCATCGTATTTTAGCTGAGCAGTGCCAAGGTCCTGGGTCATATAAACCGAGGTGCCGTCCGATCGGCGAAGCAATTTCTGATCGAGTCCATCAGCTGTCAGATCGATCCAAACCGAGCCGTCCTCTTTTTGAAAGAAAACACCTTTTTGAAGTCCCTCTTCAACAATATCTTTCCCCAGCAAATAAGTGTTTGATTCATAATAAAACTTATCGAAGTTAACGCCTAAACGTTGGTAGGTCTCGGTAAAGCCTGCATATACCCAGCTGTTCATGGTTTTCCAGAGGCCAATAACCTGCTCATCGCCGGCTTCCCATTTGAGCAGCATTTCCTGCGCTTCTTTGATCAGAGCCGCATTTTTTTTGGCCTCTTCTTCAGTTTGACCAGATGCAACCAATGCTTCAATCTCTTTTTTATATGCTTTGTCGAAGATCACATAGTATTTGCCAACAAGGTGATCGCCCTTAACACCAGCCGTTTCCGGTGTTTCACCCTGCCCGAATTTTTGCCAGGCCAGCATCGATTTACATATATGGATTCCACGGTCGTTCACCAGATTTGCTTTGATAACGTCGTATCCGGCAGCTTCCAGAATTTTTGCAACCGAATAGCCTAAAAGGTTATTGCGGACATGCCCAAGGTGAAGTGGCTTGTTGGTATTAGGGGACGAATATTCCACCATTACTCTTTTTCCCTTAGGAGAAAAAACAGCGAATTGATCCGCCAAAATATTAGTGTAGAATTGATCGAGCCAATAGGAATCTCCAAGTGAAATATTCAAAAAACCCTTGATCACGTTAAAGTCTGATACCTCGGGCAATTCATTTTTTACAAACTCTCCGATCTCTGCCCCCGTTTGTTCCGGCGATTTTTTCGAAAATTTTGTAAAAGGGAAAGTAACCAGTGTAACCTGACCCTCAAACTCTTTACGCGTTTCCTGCAGGTTTATTTGGTTGGGATCAACTTCGGTTTGGTATAATATTTTAACAGCTTTAGTAACTGCTTCGGTAATAAAATTCATCGCGCAAAATTAGCTATTAGCCCTAAGAATAAAGAATACGACATAAAGATGTATTTAGCTCCATTTTCCTTGCTTTGCACTTGATTTTAAATACGGTAGCTTTGTTCCCGATATTATTCGATATGACTAAAACGAAAGACGAATTTAAAATTGATGTAACCTCCGAGATCGGAACCCTGCGCCGCCTGCTGATACATAGCCCGGATAGCGGCCTTGGAAAAGTTGTACCTTCAAAAGCACAGGATTGGCTGTTTGAAGACATTGTGCACCTTGATACAATGCGGCGCAATGAATACGATTACTATATTAAACTATTGATGTATTTTCTTGACCCCGACAAGATCAAGGGTAAACTGGCTGAGATTGATGATGTCGCAAATGACCGTCATTTTTTTAAACCCGACAATGCTGGTTTCCACAACTCTGATAAGGTGATTGAAATACAAACATTATTGGCCGATATACTTGAACAGGATGACATACGTAAGAAACTGGTAGCATCTGTTTGCGCAATTGAAGCAGTAACTTACCGCTTGCAGCAAAAGCTGATCAATACTCCGCCGGCCGAACTGGCTAAGGTTTTTATTTCAGGGTCGATCGGGAATGATGATATGATCTTTGCGCCTATACCTAACCTCATATTTTCACGCGACATCGGTATTTCAATTAATAATTTCCTGCTGTTAAATAAACCGGCAAAGAAGGCCCGTTCCAGAGAAACTTTATTGGCGAGATATATTTTCTTCAATCACCCTTTATTTGAAAACTACAGGGAAAATATCCTTGAAATTCCAGAAACGATACATCATTTTTTACGCCCCGGCGAAGAAAACGATGAAAAAACAACTCTTGAGGGTGGCGACGTGATGATGGTTAGCCCGGGGCATGTTTTGATAGGTTGCAGCGAACGTACTTCTTACAGCGGCGCTAATGAAGCTATGAAATTATTGTTTGCTCATGATGCTGTCAAAAAAGTGACTATCGTAAAAATTCCGCACAAACGGGATTACATGCATATTGATACCGTATTTACCCAGGTGAAACGCAATATGTGGGTATTGCTAGGCTCGCTTTCGGCATCCGACCACGAAGAGGAAGAGGCAGATGTGGTAAAATGGTTTACTGAAAAGAAATCTAAAGACAGGACCGAGATCGCTCAATTTGAAAAAGGGAAATCGAAGCCTAAAGTATTTAAAAGCCTGGAAAGCCTGCTGAGCGATATCAGCGAAAACGAACTGGATGGCGGCAAAAAAACTAAATTCATCTATTCAGGTAATGACAAATTTCCATTTGATGCCAGGGAACAATGGACCGACTCCTGCAACCTGCTTGCATTGAAAGAGGGTGTTGTATTAGGCTATGACCGGAACGACAAAACGGTTGAAGCATTTAAGAAAAAAGGGTTTGAGGCAATACGGGTTGCTGAATTGTTACAAAAATTTGAAAGCGGTGAATTAGCACCACATGATATGAAAGACACTTTGATCCTGATGCCTTCTGCCGAATTATCCAGAGCTCGCGGTGGATTCCATTGCATGAGTATGCCACTGTTACGGGATAAGGTATAATACGCCAATAGTTCATGGATCATAGTTTATAGTAACTGTGGTCCATGACCCCCATTAACCTTGAACTATGAATAACCCCCAAACCACCTCAACTATACTCATGATCCGGCCGGTGAATTTCGGCTTTAATGAGCAAACTGCCGGGAGCAACGCATTTCAGAACCGGAATGCTGAACAACAGCTGGTGCAGGATAAAGCACTAACAGAATTTGACGCGATGGTAGCTAAACTGCGCGATAATGGTGTCGAAGTGATCGTAATTCAGGATACAGCCGAACCGCATACGCCCGATTCGATATTCCCCAATAATTGGGTATCATTTCACCGGGACGGGAATGTTTTTCTTTATCCCATGATGGCTGAAAATCGAAGGCTCGAGCGCCGGGAGGATATCATACTTGGCCTGGAGAATGAATTTAAAATAAAAAACGTGATCGACCTGAGCCGTTTCGAATCGGAAAATAAGTTCCTTGAAGGGACCGGCAGTATGGTTTTAGACCGCGAACACAAACTGGCCTATGCCTGCCTTTCGCCGAGGACAGATAAAGATGTACTTGATCTTTTTTGTCTTGAAAGTGGCTACAAACCAGTTTTGTTCCATGCTGTTGACCAGAGTGGAATGGATATTTACCATACCAATGTACTGATGTGCGTAGGCAGCAACTTTGTTGTGATCTGCCTGGAAAGTATACGAGATACGGATGAAAAATTTTGGGTGATCGAAACGATAGCAGCCAGCCAAAAACAATTGATAGATATATCCTTCGAACAGATGAATCATTTTGCCGGTAATATGCTCGAAGTACAAAACCTGCAAGGCGAAAAAATGATCGTGATGTCAAAAAGCGCCTGGGATTCATTGAACCAACAGCAAAGGGAAAAACTCAGAAGTTTTTGTAAACCTGTTTATTCAGATATCAGCACTATCGAAAGTAATGGAGGGGGAAGCGCACGTTGTATGATGGCGGAAGTGCATTTGCCGCGGGTGTAGATTTTGGTTCATAGTTCATAGTTCATGGTTCATGGTGTGTGATAGCTGGTGGATGGTTTATAGTCCATAGACCATGGTTGTTAGTCCATGGAAATTGGTAGTTTGACGCGTTTTTATTCCTTATGGCATAGTGACTTACCCCAGCCAACAATGAACTATGATCCATTAACTATGAACCACCTCACATTAACAATTATATAATTTACAATTAAGCGATAAAATTTGTAATATCGACCCCGCTTAAATTCAGTTTAAAAATTACACTTTTGCCAAAAATTTAAAGAATGCAGAGTTACCAGGAATTCCTTGACCTAAGTGTCGGTTTCCCTCAGGATGGGTTTGAGATCATTGATGATGAGCTCTATTTTAATGATCTTAATTTAATGGAAATGATCGAGACGTATGGCACGCCCCTACGTTTCACTTACCTGCCCATGATATCTAAAAAGATACAGCAGGCTAAATTGCTTTTCCAGCAAGCTATCATCAAAAACAACTATCGCGGCAGTTATAAATACTGTTATTGTACTAAAAGCTCCCACTTTAAACACATCGTGGAAGAAGCTTTGAAAAACGATATCCACCTCGAGACTTCTTCGGCTTTCGACATGCCCATGATCGATGCGCTACAGAAAAAGGGTGCGTTGAGTAAAGACATGACCGTGATATGCAATGGCTTTAAAACCTTCCAGTATAAGACCTATATCGTTGATATGCTGCACGACGGCTTTAAAAATATCATACCGGTATTGGATAATAAGGAAGAATTCAACATCTATGATGACGAGATCGAGATGGATACACCCTGCAACCTGGGCATACGTATCGCAGCGGAAGAACAACCTGATTCGCAGTTTTATACCTCCCGACTCGGAATTCGCCTGGAGGATATCATTGATTTTTACTACAATAAGATCGAATCTAATCCGAATTTCAAAGTTAAGCTGCTGCATTTCTTCATTAACTCGGGTATCTCGGATACGCCGTATTACTGGAATGAGTTAGAGAAATACGTTACGCTATACTGCAAATTTAAAAAGATCAATCCCGATCTGGATACTTTGGACATAGGTGGTGGCATGCCGTTTAAAGATTCGCTGGTCTTTGATTTTGATTATGAGTATATGATAAATGAGATCGTAAGTCGTATCAAAGAGATCTGTGCCGAGAATGACACCGAAGAACCGGATATCATTACCGAGTTCGGAAAATATACCGTCGCCGAGGCTTCAGGTATCCTGTACAAAGTATTGGGCCGTAAACAGCAGAACGACCGCGAAAAATGGCTCATGCTGGATGGTTCGTTTATCACCAACCTGCCGGATGTTTGGGCGCTAAACCAAAAATACATCCTGTTGCCGGTAAATAACTGGGATTCGGAGTATGAACGCGTCAACCTTGGTGGTATTACCTGCGATGGGCAGGACTACTACAATCAGGAAGCACACATGAACAGTGTTTTCATGCCTAAAACCCGTAAGGTGCAATACCTTGGCTTTTTCAATACCGGTGCATATCAGGAAGTATTAAGCGGCTATGGCGGCATCCATCATTGCCTGTTACCTTCACCCAAACACGTGATCATCCGCCGTAACCGCGACGAAACATTCAACTTTGAAGTATTTGGCGAGGAACAGAATAGTAAACAGGTGTTGAAGATATTGGGGTATTAGGGGTTAGTTATCGGGTATCGGTTATTAGGTATCTGGTATTAAGTGTAAGTTTTTAGGCAAACACGCCTTAAAATGCCAGAACCTGATAAATGAAAATTTAATACGTAAAACCAGATACCTGATACTTACCCATCAAACTTCTCGAGCAATTTCAGCAAAGTCTCAAAATCTTTCGGGTATGGGGCATGTACGGTGATATCCTTGCCATCCATTAACTTAAAAGTTACTTCATAGGCATGCAGCGCAAAGCGTTTCATGATCGGTAGTTCTTCCTGGTCTTTACCGAGGTGGTATTTGCGCTTTAGTGTTGATAGAAATACAGGTTTACCTTTATACAATTCATCACCTGCTATCGACGCGCGTTGTGTTGCCAGGTGGATCCGGATCTGGTGCATACGGCCGGTTACCGGCCGGCATTCAACTAACGTATAGTGTTTAAAGTATTTGAGCGACTGAAACCAGGTCTCGGCACGTTTACCTTCCTGCCTGCTGATAGAAACATTACCTTTGCCCGAATTCAGGATCGGCAGGTCAACAAACAGGTTTTCAAAAACATGGGTCCCATCAATTACGGCGTGGTAAACCTTTTTAACGCGCCTTTTTTCAAATTGTATAGATATATCCCGATAGGCTTCCGGATTTTTTGCAATGATCAATGCACCTGAGGTCTCTTTATCCAGGCGATGGCAGATCTGAGCATCTTCCCAATAGCCTTTGGCCAGACGCAGCAGGTTAACTTCCCCTCCTTCTCGTTCATCAAGCGAACTGAGGAAGGGTGGTTTGTTAACCACAATTATATCATCATTCTCAAACAGG
This sequence comes from uncultured Mucilaginibacter sp., assembly GCA_903863845.1. GTDB lineage: Bacteria > Bacteroidota > Bacteroidia > Sphingobacteriales > Sphingobacteriaceae > Mucilaginibacter. The sequence continues at coordinate 9,932 of CAIPDP010000036.1, forward strand.
ATCAGGTCGGCGAACTTGGGAAACTTCATAGCCGGCAAAGATACGGTTTATCAAACAATCAGTATAACAGGCTTTGCACCACTTGTAATGCAAAAATGCCCCGATAAACGGGGCATTTTTTTATCCTTCAAATTTATAACCGACGCCTTTGACCGTCGAGACAATATCATCTCCTAATTTTTCGCGCAGTTTGCGAATATGAACATCTATCGTTCTATTGGTTACCACTACCGAATCTTCCCAGATATTTTTCAGGATCACCTCGCGGGTATACACTTTGCCAGGTTTTGACGCCAGTAAGTAGAGCAATTCAAATTCCTTTTTGGCCAAAACAACTTTTTCGCCTTTTTGGAAAACCAGGTAAGCCTCACGGTCAATAACCAGGCCACCTATTTCGAGTTTGTTATCAGTAACTTCTTCTGCAGGTGCATTACGCCTTAATATTGCATTAATACGGCTCACCAATGCTCTTGGCTTAATCGGTTTGGCTATATAATCGTCGGCACCAACGTTAAATCCGGCTATTTCAGAGTATTCTTCGCTGCGGGCTGTTAAGAAAACCATAAATGTATTCTTAAATTCAGGCATCGTGCGCATGATACGACATGCCTCAATTCCATCCATTTTAGGCATCATGATATCCAGCACGATCAGGTCAGGCAATACCTTTTTAGCTTCAGAAACGGCTTCCTGGCCATTCCTTGCGGTATAAACCTGGTACCCCTCTTTCTTTAAATTATATTCTATCAGCTCTAAAATATCCGGTTCGTCGTCAACAATTAGAATTTTTTGTTTAGCAGAAGTGCTCATGATTCAATTTTTGCATAAATGTATGAGCTTAAAAAAAGGAAATGGTTAATTAGATATTAACAAATTGTTAAGTGTTACCTTTTCTTAACCTATTATTGAGGCTTATTAAACGTTTTGTTTAAAAATTCTTCAAGATCGGTCCCTGTAATATTCTTTGCTACGATTATTCCCTGCGGATCGATCATAAAATTAGAAGGAATTGCTTCAATATGGTAAAGCTTTTCAGTAGGTCCGTCAAAGTTTTTCAAATCAGAAGCATGTTGCCAGATTAAGCCATCTTTTTGAATGGCATCCAGCCAGTTAGCTTTTTGAACATCGAGCGATATGCCCAGGATATTCAAACCTTTGGATTGGTAAATATGATACTGCTTAACCACGTTCGGGTTTTCCTGACGGCATGGACCGCACCACGAGGCCCAAAAGTCGAGCAATACATATTTTCCTTTATAATCAGAAAGCTTTACCGTCTTACCATCAACGCCTGCGGTGCTGAAATCAGGAGCCTTATGACCTATTGATATCGGCGCTATCTCCTGCATACGCCTGATAAAATGTTGCGCAGCCGGGTTATCCTTAAATTGATCTTTTATTTTATCAGCATAAGCCACCATTTGTTGTTCGTACTTCATCGGCTCCAGCGACATCATTGCGTAAAATGCCGCTAAAGAGTTTGAATTGGCATCAATAAATTTCAATACCTGGTTGCTTTGATCACCTAACTGGGCCATGATCAGCGGACGATAAATATTTAACAGGGAGTCTGACTCCTTACCCAATCGACTTGATTTGGTCCGGTACTCCTCCACCAATTTATTGATCTTACCGGTATATTGGTTGTTGATAGCGTTAAACGCTTTTATTTTATCCGACTCCTCTGAGCCACTGATCGTATAATTATGTGAACTATCGGCCATGCTGGTCGAAAATTCAATAGCATCACCGTTTTTGGCGATCAGATCGAAAATATGTCCCCCGGCTTCAATATTAAACAGATTTGCATAAGGCGTACTGTGTTTAAACTGGAATTGCCCATTTTCGCCCAGATTAGTCGAATCCACTTTATTCAGCCTGCTGCTGTCTGCCTGCCATAAATAAACCTTTTTTAAACTACCGGGATTTTTGAGGGTCCCATTGATCACAAAAGTCGATTTGTCTTTGCAGGAAAATAGCGCAAGAGCAAAAACTACCAGCAGGCTATAAATACTTGAATGTCTTTTCATTTATTTTGATTCTAATTCTTTGATCAATAATTGGTTTGTTTTCTGTGGATCGATCTTGCCCTTTGAACTCTTCATGATCTCTCCCATGAACAGCCCCAAAACACCTTTTTTGCCTTTTTGGTATTCGATCACTTTATCGGGGAATTTCGCCAGCGCATCCTCGATATATTGTTTAACATCACCCGAATCAGCACTGATCAATAAATTCAGATCCTTTGCCAATTGTTCAGGCGATTTACCAGGTTGTGCGAGTAAAGCAGGGAAAAGCTTTTGGGTTGCCAGCGAATTATTGATCTTGCCACTGTCGACCAGTCCGATCAAAGCTGCTAATTTAGCTGGTTTTATCGGGAACGAGGCGATTGCCAGGCTGTTTTCGTTCAGATACGATCTCACCTGCCCCATTAACCAATTGGCTGCTACCTTATAGTTTGTTGTAAAGGTGATCAGTTCATCGAAATAAAACGCTGTTTCCTTATCGGCAGTAATAACAGCTGCGTCATAGGCAGGAAGGCCCAATTCATTGGTATATTTTGCAAACAATTGGTTTGGCAGTTCAGGAAGACCTGTCCTGATTTGTTCTACGTATTCATTGGTCAGAAACAAAGGCTGCAGGTCGGGTTCCGGGAAATAACGGTAATCATTGGCCATTTCCTTTGAGCGCAAAACCGAAGTTTCGCCTGTTTCGGCATTAAAGTTAAGCGTATTCTGTTCAATTTTACCACCGCTTTGCAATACGCGCACCTGGCGTTCAAACTCATGTTCAATGGCTCGCTGAACGTTGCGGATCGAATTCATGTTCTTCACTTCGCAGCGGTTGCCGTATGTTTTTTCGCCTCTGATGCGAACCGAAATATTGGCATCACAACGCATGCTGCCTTCTTCCATATTACCGTCGCAGATATCCAGGTAACGTAACAATTTGCGGATCTCGGTCAGGTATTGCCCCGCCTCTTCGCTGCTTCTGATATCTGGCTCCGAAACGATCTCGATCAGAGGAACACCTGCCCGGTTAAGATCGATCAGCGAGTCGGCATGATGCTGGTCGTGCATACTTTTGCCGGCATCTTCTTCCATATGGATATGATGGATAGCAATATTTTTCTGCGTTCCGTCTGTCAGGCGAACGGGCACGAAGCCTCCGAGGCAGATCGGAGCATGATCCTGCGTGATCTGATAACCTTTCGGCAGATCGGCGTAGAAATAATTTTTACGCGCGAAAGTATTATG
>CAIPDP010000037.1 GCA_903863845.1 uncultured Mucilaginibacter sp.
GGCGGCATCTCCGGACCAGCCTTGCAAGGCATGATCACCAGTAAATTTGCAAAAAATGAACAGGGCGAATTGCAGGGCGGATTGGCATTGCTATCGAGTTTAAGCCTCATCATAGGGCCGATATTGATGGGTTATACCTTCAATATCTTTACGATCAAAGGTTCGGCCGCTTATTTTCCGGGGGCACCGTTTATTCTTGGCGCATTGCTGATGTTTGTCAGTACCGTGTTGGCTGCTATAAGTATCAGAAACCTTGCTAATCCAAACCGCTAACTCCACCCGATATCACAAATTTCATCATATCGGCTGCGCTCCGGTCGATCATTTTTACTTTATCCGCCGAAACGATGATCACCTGCCCTGCAAACGAATATGACCAGGGAAAATAAACAGCTACTTCGCCGGGCAAACCTATCTTAGCCAAATCTTTTTGCACCAGGAAGCCGATCTTCTTAACACCAAATTCGTTGATCTCCACCAAAACAGGCTCATTAAATTTCTTTTCTTCGCCTACAAAAGCCTCGGTAAGGTCTTTGATGGATGAATACAAAAACTTAAAAATAGGTAAACGGTTTATCCAGCGGTTTAGCCAGCGTTTGATGGGGTCGGTTACCACGTTGGTTACCAAAATACCCGCTATGATAATGATGATCAGGACATTGAGTATACCCAGACCGGGAATATAAATTGGGTGTCCATGACTGTCGGTTAAAAAAATACCGCTCAGATTTAAGGCACTATCCAATTTATAAACGCCCCAGTAAACCAGGAAAATTGCAGCGCCCAGCGGAACGACAACGATCAAACCCTTAATGAAATAATTAAAAAATGCCCTCGCGATCCGTTTCATAAGTAGGGAGTTTTATTCGTAAAAATACACTCTTTTTACGCGTTGCGAAACATTGGTGAGTATTTCGTAGGGAATAGTGCCAATTTGCCTTGCAAGTTCTTCAATAGGAAGCTTATCGTTAAAAACGATAACCTCATCTCCTTCTTTTACGTCGACCCCACTTACATCCAGGGTGCACATATCCATCGAAATATTGCCAACGGTAGGTACAAGCCGCCCATTGACCAGCATTTTGCCAGCGCCGTTCCCAAAGGCACGTAAATAGCCATCGGCATAGCCGATGCGGACAGTCGCTATCTTGCCTGCCTTACTCAATGAACCCTTGCGATTGTAACCAATGGTATCCCCGGCTTCGATCTCACGAACCTGCGAAACACTTGTCTTTAAAGCTGCAATTGGATGCAAGCCATTTGAGCCCGGTTTGGCCGCTGCGTCTATCCCATACAAACCGATACCCAGCCGCACCATATCATATTGCGCCTGTGGCCAGCGGGTAATACCAGATGTATTATCTAAATGTTTAATGACCGAATATCCTAAAGCCTTTTCAATCAACGTGAAAGCACGTTCAAAACGTACGATCTGTAACTTCGTAAATTCATCGTGCTCCTGCGCATCGCTCGCTACCAGATGCGAAAACACAGATCGCACCCTGATGTAAGAGTTTTCTTTGAGGCGATTACAAAGCTGATCGATATCGGTATCCTCGAAACCGAGGCGGTGCATACCTGTATCAATTTTAATATGAACCGGGTACTCGCTTATACCCTGAGCGCGGGCATACTTTACAAACTCATCCAGCAAATTGAAGCTGAATATTTCGGGCTCGAGTTCAAATTCAACAAGCTTATCAAAAGCTGATATTTCGGGGTTGAGCACCATGATCGGAAGCGAAATACCTGCCTGCCGCAAGGATACGCCCTCATCAATATAAGCAACAGCCAAGTAATCTACTTTATTATATTGGAGGATATTGGCCACTTCAAAAGTTCCGCTGCCATAGGAGAAGGCCTTTACCATCGCCATTACTTTTACACCCGGATTTAGCTTAGCGCGAAAATAATTCAGGTTTTGCAGCAGCTTATCAAGACTGATCTCCATCACGGTTTCATGAGCCTTTTGTGAAAGTGCCTGGCTGATGCGTTCAAATTCAAAACTGCGCGAACCTTTGATCAGTATCGTCTCGCCGGCAAATCTTAATGAATTTAAATGCCGCAACAGACTTGCAGTATCGGGATAAAAGTATTTTTCGGCGACACTGAAATCGGCCTGAAATTTAGCGAGTGCGTCGCCTATGCCGATAAATTTATCTACACCTTTTTCCCTGATCAATGAAGCAACCTGCCGGTATAATTCATCCTGATGCAGGCCGGTTTGGTAAATGTCAGACAGAACAAGGGTACGTTTTGGGTGTTGGTTCTGCTGGTTTAAAAAATTAAGTGCTATTTCAAGCGACTGCACATCCGAGTTGTAAGAATCGTCGATCACCGAACAATTGTTGATGCCGTTTTTAAGTTCGAGCCGCATGCTTACCGGATTCAACGTTTTTATGCGATTGCCAGCTTCAATTGGCGAATAGCCCATTGCCAGCAATGTAGCCCAGCAGGTAATGGCATTTTCTATCGATGCCTCGTCGGTAAAAGGAATCAGGGATTCTATTTGTTCCCCCAGGTAGATCGCACATAAATGGGCGTGCCCGTCGTTAACAATACCAGATAAGATATGCAGATCTGCCTCCTTAAAATTCCGGCTCCAGGTAAAGATTTGCTTCACATGGATATCGCTCTCGTGGTCAGAAAGCAGGTCGTATTGATAGACCAACATGTTGACGTTCTTAAATAGCTTCAGCTTTTCCTGAATTTTTTGACTCCGGCTAACAAAACCCTCATCATGCGCAGGCCCGATATGTGTTAGGATACCAATGGTTGGCCGGATGATGGCCTCCAGTTTATCCATTTCATTGACGGTAGAAATACCGGCCTCAAAAATACCTAAAGTATCTTGCTCGTCGATCTGCCAAACGGAAAGTGGCACACCAATTTGCGAATTATAACTCTTTGGATTACGAACGATATGCTGGTCGGCCCCTAACAATTGAAAAAGCCATTCTTTAACAATCGTCTTACCATTGCTTCCTGTAATACCAATAACCTCCAGGTTAAACTGACTACGATGATAGGCTGCCAGCTGCTGCAATGCCGCCAGTACATCATCAACCAATAAAAAATTGGCCCCTGGCAGATTGATACCCGTATCCAAAGTCACGACAAAATTGCGGATACCGGCAGCATAGGCTTCAGCTACAAATTCATTTCCGCTCCGGCGGCCGTTAAGTGCAAAGAATAAGGCGCTCTGAGCATTGGTGATACGCCGGCTGTCGGTCGATAGGGTGCTGATCATTTGATCCTGTTCAATAACACCTCCTGCGCGAATAATAGCTTTGATCGCCGAAACAAGATAGCCTTTGCTTTGCATGCTACGAATTTGCTTATATTTCTGCCAATACAAGAATTTTTGGCAATTTTGGTTTGATGGAAGAAGCAAAAAAAGCGAAAATCCTGGACGAAAATACTGCCCGGCAAAAAGCCGAACATTATTGCGCCTACCAGGAGCGTTCGCAACAGGAGGTGCGCGATAAATTGTTTGAGTGGGGGCAATATCCTTCGGTGGTCGAAAATATCATCTCTCAGCTCATCGCCTCCAATTTTTTGAATGAACAGCGTTTTTCATTGGCTTATGCAACCGGTAAATTCCGACAAAACGGCTGGGGAAAAGTAAAGATAAAACAAGGCCTTAAGCTCAAAAGAGTTTCGGAGCCCTTGATCAAAAAAGCATTGAACGCTATTGATGGCGGCGAATACCTGGCCATGCTGAAACGAATAGTTGAAAAAAAAGCGGCCTTGATCAAAGAGAAAGACAAATTCAAATTAAACTACAAGCTCCACCAATATGCTTTAAGTCGCGGATTCGAGAGTGATCTTATTCGGGATGTTTTAAATAATTATGATGATGTATTGTAGTCCGGAAGTCCGAAAGTCGGTATCAGTAAAAAGCTATTTAAATTGCCACCAAAATCCGTGTAATCTAAATAATCAATAAAAATCTGTGATTAAAAATTAGTCCGAAAGTCGGAAAGTCCGCATCCCGATAGCTATCGGGAGTCCAAAAGATGCAATGAAAGCCGCCTGTATCACCCTAAAACACAGCCAATTTGAATTATTTTAAAATTAACATTTGCACAATATCCAAAACTGCCTATATTTGCACTCCGCAAACGCAAAAGTAGTTTGTGAATATGCGAAAGTAGCTCAGTTGGTAGAGCACGACCTTGCCAAGGTCGGGGTCGCGAGTTCGAATCTCGTCTTTCGCTCTAATCCCTTCCACAAGAAGGGATTTCCTTTTAAAAGGATAATCATCCGCTCGGGTGGTGGAACTGGTAGACACGCAGGACTTAAAATCCTGTGCCCGTCAAAGGCGTGCGGGTTCGATTCCCGCCCCGAGTACATTAAACCGCTTTAGATTGATTCTGAAGCGGTTTTTTAATTTATACATACAGTTTAACATACACAAATTATTGAATCTGTAGGTTTTGACTCTTTTCTCAATTTTTAAACGGCCAGTTTAATGTCTCTTTAAAATTGGAACCGAATAATAGAAATTATATCAAACCTTTCCGCTTTGCATAGAATCAAAAATCTTTGGAAAACCTGTTTTTGAAATTGATGGGGATAAACCGGCATAACGGCTTTAGAAGGGCTGTAAGCGACCCCATCCCATCATATTTATTCAGGAGGCTATTAAATACATATAAACATCCAATTACAACTACAGATACAGCCGATCAATGGCGTTTGAAAATTTATTCGTCAAATAAAAACCATAAACTCAGAAGAATATTAGAATAGAAAAAATAATCATTTAAAACCAGGTAACCTACCTCCGAAAATTTTATAATACCGATCTCTTGCTATGTAAATATTAAAAAACTAGCTTTATTACCTAATCATATGTAATACAAGCTCCGGGCAATTTTATTTTCAGAAATGCAAAAGGAGTTATTCTGAACAACCCGCATCGGAAATAACTGAACGTTTAACATTCAATCAACGTATAGTGAAATTTTTTCATCACATAAAATTTGGCTTTCAATCTGTAGTTCGCAAATTTAGCCGGCTGATAAAAAAAGTTTATCTTTTTATTTTTGCCAGAACCTCTACACAAAATATCAATAATTATATCCTTCATCTCGCTTTGCAGGCACGTGGGTACAACAACTGGGGCGAATCAAAAACTACAGGGGAGGCATATTTTATCAACTTATTAGCAAAAACAAATCCTAAACTGATAATCGATATTGGCGCAAATAAAGGGAATTATTCATCCGAGCTGCTATTGAAAACCAATGCTGATATTATAGCATTTGAACCCTTACCAAAAGCATTTGAGTATCTGTTAAAAATCAAAACAAAATACCCCACACGTTTTGAAGCAGTAAATGCTGGTGTTGGCGCAAAACAAGAAACACTTGAATTGTATTATGGATCCGACGTTTCTGTGCTTGCAAGCTTTAGCAAAGAAGTTAAGCAAGTTGACTATGTGGGACAACATGTTGTAAATGTTATGAACGTTCCGGTTACAACTCTTGATGCTTACTATATAGAAAATATTAAAGGAAAATTTAATTGCGTTGATTTAATTAAAATTGATACTGAGGGGTATGAATTCGAAGTATTGATGGGCGCGCAGCAAACAATATCAGAACTACGCCCTAAGTTCATTCAAATCGAATACAATTGGCATCAACTATTCAGAAACCAATCTCTAAGACAAATATCAGAGCTGATGCCGGATTACTTTGCGTACCAAATGTTACCAAACAGTCGTGGTATAGTTAAAAGAGATGTAAATCGCCCTGAATCAAATATTTATAATTATTCAAACTTTGTTTTTGTTAGAAATGATTTAGTGTTGTTTTAATGCAACAAAAGCCCTTAATAATGCTACGACGGGCTAAAAAAATCAAATTTTAACAAAACAGCGTGTTCACCTTACATAATTAACAATTACGGATTTTACCCGGGCTTGCGAGGTTTTTCAAAATACTCTGGAAATCGCGCATTTCCTGGCTCAAAGCAATTCGGATTTAAATGTTGCATAAGTAATTTGTTTTACTGAAGACTCTGGAATTTATTTTTGACTTCGAACCAGGGAATATTGCTTTTTATACCAATTTAAAAAACGAAAGGGGTTCATTTGGTGGTGTTTAGTACACTATCGTTTTTGTTGATAGGAGAACAAAAAGCGTCTCATTTATACTGTCGATCGCCTTTTGAGTTTAATAAATGGCCTCTCGATTAGCTTCCATGATATATAGCCTAAAATATAAGAAGACGCTATAACGATAAAAAGGTTAATATGGGAAACGAGCTTTAGCTGAACGATGACAGTTAAAATTAAGCCATGGTAAATATAAATACCATAGGAAATATCGTTTTTGCACAACAATTTTTTAGCTGTGTCAGGCAAGGTATAAGCAAAGGAAACCAAACTGAATGCTAAGATGATGTTATAGAAAATAGCGTAAATGGGGGTTTCGGTATAATGATAAAAAATTATAAAAAAACTCAAACAAGCCGGTAGCCAATACAAACCCCTATTATAAATTATCCTCCAATTGTATACTTGCAGCCTTTGCAATAGCACACCTAATAGAAATAAATAGAAATTTGGTAAGAAAGAATGCCAGAATATCTTTTTAAACCCGTGTATGTTTTCTAAAGCGTGGTTAAATAAAAATATTGCTGTAAAAACAGCGATCAATACAAATAGCCACCTGGTTAGTTTCCCCCGGTTAAACACGAAATACAAAATTGGTAAGAGTATATAAAACTGAAGTTCTACCGGAATCGTCCAAAGGCTGCCATTGTAGGAGCCAAAACCATAATTAATTAAAAATGACGGCGTATAAATAAATCCAACCAACTGAGAAGGTAACCATGCGATCATCTCCTTATTGAAAAAGTCAACTCCCGTAATAGCAAATACTACAATTGTAACTATTATACAACACCACAACCCCGGAAAAATCCTTAATGCCCGATTCGTAAAATAATCGCGATAGTTATTATTCCTTTCAAAAGAACCAGAAATCAGATACCCGCTGATAATAAAAAACACTGGAACTCCCGGGAACAAGTACAATAACTTTAGAGATAATTCGCTGATAGGTAAATTAAGATGCTGATAATAATGATCTGCTATGACCTCCGTAGCTGCGAATAGTCGCAAAAGATCAAAATTATTGACATTAAATTTAACTTGTTCTTTCATGAAGAAAAATTGGGAAATAGTTTTGCCCGGGTCCAAATTTATATGAAGGATATCCTCTAAACCCGACCAAATCACCTGCCTTAACGGCAAAAGTCGAAAATATCATTTGATATAGCGAAATAGTAATAAAATCAAGTCACCAATAATTTTTAAAAATAAAACTTAAATTCAAATTTCAGGATCGTATAGTGTTTTATAACTAAATTTAAATCACTAAAGTAGCTAATTCGGTCAACCACCAGAACCGAATTTTTTGTTAGGTACAACTAATTATTCTATTTAATTTGACTTTATATGCTATTTGTACAATAATTCGGATAAATAAACGTACCTTGCCCCTTTAACTTATAGTAAAATGGCAAAAGGAACAGTAAAATTTTTTAATGAATCAAAAGGCTTCGGCTTTATTACCCCGGCTACAGGTGGCAAAGAAGTATTTGTGCACGTTACCGGTTTGATCGACAAGATCCGCGAAAACGACGAAGTTAGCTACGACGTGGAAGAAGGCAAAAAAGGTCCAAGCGCAGTTAATGTAAAAAAAGCATAAACAGCATTGGCAAGATCAACAGAAACATTCAGTAAGAAGGAAAAAGAAAAGGCCCGCCTAAAAAAATCCAAAGAAAAAAAGGAAAAGGCTTTAGAACGTAAGGCTAATGCCGGAAAAGGCAAAAGCCTGGAAGATATGATGGCTTATATTGATGAGCACGGCAATATCACGTCCACTCCACCCGACCCTACCCGTAAAATAAGCGTTAATGCTGAAGATATTCAGGTAGGTGTTGCCAAACAGCAGGACATTCCATACGAAACAGTAAGAAACGGTATAGTAACTTTTTTTAATGAAGCTAAAGGATACGGCTTCATTCGCGACCTGCAAACCGAGGAAAGCATTTTTGTACACATCAATGCATTAACCGAACCTTTAAAGGAAAACAACAGGGTAACTTTTGAGACTGAACAAGGTCAAAAAGGTTTGTCGGCTATTAAAGTGAAAAAGAAATGACAGCATTTGTTAAAACTACCGCAACAGCCGTTCAGAAAGAAAATTTCAGAACCCGCTTTGCCGAGATCGTGAAAAACAATGCTGCTTTAAGAGATCAGTATTCTATTCAGTTTTTTGAAACCGCTCAAAAAAGCAATTATGGTTTCACCGGACGCGATGGTAAATCTCTGAACATTTTAACCAGTCTCACTTTAGAAGAAACTGAAAAGTACAAGATCTTGAAAAGCAACTGGCAGAAATAAAACTGCCGGGAACTTCTATAATAAAGAGTTTTCAAATTTAAAGCTGGTCGAAAGACCGGCTTTTTTTATGTTGTATCGTCCCTGAACAACAAGATCAGCTTCAAACTTTATCCACCCAATAGCCTTTTTTACGCTTCAAAAAAACAAAAAAACACAATGCTTTGTTTCTGAAATAGCTGCTTCTTAAAGAGTACGAATCAGAGCAGCCATTAGCATTTTTGCATATTTTGCGCCCATTTGCCTATCTTTCCGAATTAAAACGCATTGTATGTACGACATTTGCTGTATAGGTCATATTACGCTTGACAAAGTGGTTACGCCCCGGGCTGAGCTGCACATGGCTGGCGGTACGGCCTATTATTTTACGTCGGCACTGCATAACATGGACCTCAGCTATCTTTTGGTAACCTCCGTAGCTGAAAGTGAGATGCCTGTTATTGATGAATTTCGTGAAAAAGGGATTGAAATATGGGCCTATCCAAGCAAATACAGCGTTTATTTCGAAAATATTTACGGAGATAACCTGGATAACCGAACCCAGAATGTGTTACAGGAAGCAGATCCATTTAATATAGAACAGCTAAGTGAAGTAGAAGCCCGTATTTTTCATCTTGGCCCCTTGCTGGCAAATGACATCCCCCTGGAATTGATTCAAAACCTGGCAACTAAAGGCCAGGTGTCCTTAGATGTGCAGGGTTATCTTAGAAAAGTGGAAAATAAAAAAGTTAAACCTGTAGACTGGCCCGACAAGCAAAAGGCTCTTGAACACGTAACTTTTTTAAAAGCTGATGAAGCGGAGCTCTTCGTACTAACAGGCCGCAGTAGCGTTCAGGAAGGGTCGAAAGTATTAGCCGATTGGGGGATTAAAGAAGCCGTGATCA
>CAIPDP010000038.1 GCA_903863845.1 uncultured Mucilaginibacter sp.
CACCACTAATTTGCACTACATCCGGCTGACCCTCATTGGCAACGATCACATCCAACATTTGCTCAATTTCGGCCAATGTGCGATGGCGACCATAATTAGGCGAGGACATGGCGTAACAGGTAGGGCAGCTTAAATTGCAACGATCTGTAACTTCTACAATTGTCAAACAGGAGTGTTGTTCGTGATCCTGACATAAGCCACAGTCGTAGGGGCAACCAAAATGAGTTTTGGTATTAAATTTCAAAGGCATTTCGCTGCGCTTGGCATAATTACGGCAGTTTTTATAATATTCGATATCTGTTGCTATCAATACTTTTTCAAACCCATGCTCGCGGCAATTTTTTAACATATATACCTTAGTATCCTCAAATACAATTTTAGCATCCACTCTTTTCAAGCAAACTGAACAGATGCTTTGGGTAAAATCATAGTAGATATACGGACGTTCAGGCATAGTTTTTAGGTTTAGACAGGTTTTGGGGATAAATAAAAACTTTATAATAATACAAAATGCCGGCGATACAAACCAATTGAATCAGGGATAAGCCAAAGCTAAAAAAGTAAACTGGTTTGATAAATTCGATAAAAAATCGAAATACCAGATAGCTTACCATCATGCACTTAAATCTTGCACCGTTGGCAAACGTTCTTTTGCGCTCGAATAAACAGAGCGTTGCCCACAAGCCCACCCAAAAAACGATCTCATAAAGATTGGTAGGATGCCTGTTAATACCATCACCAAAATTTACAGCCCAGGGTAAATTTGATGCAATTCCAAAAGTACCATCATCGAGCCCGGCGAAAAAGCAACCAGTTCGACCGATGATCATCGCCAGACAAATAGGATAAACCATCAAGTCGCCCGATGATGAGGTTACTCCTAATTTACTTTTTGTCAATTCTACACCGATCAAACCGCCCAAAAGACCACCTACTATGGTTTTATTCCCCATAAAATAAATGATACCGAGCCGCCCGATAAAGGTCGGATTTTCAAAAATACCAATGAGATGTGATCCTAAAAAAGCACCGATCGCCGCACCTATCAATATAAAAAAGCGATTTTTTGAACTAATTAGGTCTTCACCTTGCTTTCTTAGATAGGTATAGTAACGGTAGCCTACAAAAAATGCAGCTGTTTCGAATAAGAAATGTATGGGTACTGACTGGTTGCCGAAAAATATGTTGACAGTGTAATGCACTAACGCTAACGTACAGAATTAATCGTAAAATAGAAAACTTCGCTTACGGTCCAATTCGTCCTTAAATTTACCGCCGCCATAGTTCTGTATCATTTCCGCATCAAACAAAAAATTAAACTGAGCATTTGTATATTGCATCGATAACACTTAAATGATGAAAATAAAACACCTGTCGCTTTTTCTGCTCCTTATCATAGGCACGACCTCCTTTGCACAACGAAAAAAACGCCCCACCGCAGTAGATACTATTGTATCCAATTATCAGCCGGCAGAGCTTTTTTCCCCTGCTTTTTATTCGGAACGAGGTGGCGATCACCATGCACCAAATGGAGAACCGGGTCCGAAATATTGGCAAAACAGGGTAAATTATCATATCAACGCCGCAATAGATACCAATAGCGAAACACTCACTGCAACTGAAACCATAGATTATTTTAATAAAAGTCCGAATGCGCTGCAATACCTCTGGCTGCAACTCGATCAAAACACTTACAAAGCAGAAGCACGTTCTAATTTTTATACTGATTTCACAGATTCGCTCCAACACCATACCGACGGTTACCAGATAGAATCGGTTTCGATCGTAAGCGGTAAAACAACGCAAGCAGCCAATTTTATCATCAACGACACGCGTATGCAGGTACGGTTAACTAAACCTGTTCCTCCTAATAATGGTGCAGTAAAACTGCTGATCAAATACCACTATACCATTCCCGGCACTTTTGGCAACCGAACTGATCATTTTGATACGCGTAATGGTAAGATCTATGAAATGGCGCAATGGTTCCCAAGAATGTGCGTCTATGACAATACAGTAGGTTGGGATACCCTGCCATTTCTGGGTGCAGGTGAATTTTACCTTGAATATGGTGATATCGACTATGAAGTTACTGTGCCCTGGGATATGATCGTAGCCGGATCGGGCGAGTTGGTCAACCCCAATCAGGTATTGACCCAAACAGAGATCAGCAGACTGGCATCGGCGCGTCAAAGCGACCAAACTGTTATGATCCGCAAAGCCGACGAGATCAATAAGGCTTCATCCCGCCCGGTACATAAAGGCAACCTAACCTGGCATTTTAAGATGCACAATACCCGCGACGTAGCTTTTGGCGCCTCCAAAGCCTATATCTGGGATGCCGCCAGGGTTAACCTGCCGGGTGGTAAAAAAGCTTTGGCCATGTCGGTTTACCCGGTTGAAAGTGCCGGTAATGACGGCTGGGGCAGGGCTACTGAATACCTGAAAAAATCAATCGAATACTTCTCGGCCAAATGGTTTGTTTACCCATGGCCGGTGGCAGTAAATGAAGCTGGTATGGCCGGAGGTATGGAATATCCGGGCATTGTTTTCGATGGTATCAATGATAAGACCAAGGAATTATACTGGGTAACTGCCCATGAGATCGGGCATAACTGGTTTCCGATGATCGTTGGATCAAACGAACGCAGGTATGCTTTTATGGATGAAGGGTTTAATACTTTTATCGACGTGTACGCCGCTGACGCTTTCAATAATGGTGAATACGGACATAAACGCGATGGGGAATATGCTCCCGGTGGTGGCAACCCTGCCGACGAAATCATTCCAACATTGATTGATCCGGATGCACCTACCATTATGACTGCAGCTGATGCAGTCTCAGAAAAATACAGGCACAGTATCGAATATTTTAAACCGGCATTCGGCCTGGTGCTGTTGCGCGAACAAATATTGGGGCACGACAGGTTTGACTACGCTTTCAGAAACTATATCCACCAATGGGCTTTTAAACATCCACAGCCAGATGATTTTTTCCGATCGATGGATAATGCGGGTGGCGAAGATCTATCATGGTTCTGGAAAGGTTGGTTTTATAATAACCTGAAAATAGACCTTGAACTGGTGGCTGCTGAATACGTGCATAACGACCCAAAACAGGGCCTGAAAGTTACCGTAGCCAACCTCGAACAAATGCCGATGCCTTTTGCCGTAGAAGTTAAATTAAAAGACGGCAGCACAAAAAGGGTGCAGGTTCCTGTCGAAGCCTGGATTCAGAACAGGATGGTTAGTTTTGATATCCCAACCACCTCGGAAGCCAAAAGCGTTGTTGTTGATCCGGATGCCGCATTACCTGATATCAATCGGGGGAATAACGGGTTTGTGTTCAAATAGGACACGATTTTGGGATTTGAGGGATTGGGTTGGATTGGTTGTCCCGATAGCTATCGGGATAGTTGTATTGGTTGGAAGGTTGGAAGGTTGACTAGCTTAATTAAAATACCTTCATGCTGATCCTCAAATCCTACAAATCAAGGTTCAGACAAAAAAGTATATTAAGACACGATTTAAAAGATTGAAAGGAAAGACATGATGCTAATGATCTTGTCTATCTAAATAAAATCCAGAAAATCGTGTCAAAAAATCGTGTCAAAAAATCGTGTTAAAGGTTAGTGAACCCGCTGAAAAAATGCGGGAAGATACCAATAAGGAACTGGAGTATACCCAACGCAAACATCACAAGGCTGACGTACCATAATGGTTTTTTCTTTGATAAAAGAGATACAGCCGAAATGGATATGGCAACCTGGAAAAAGGTGACGGCCCGAGCCAAAAGCATATCTTTTTGCAATTCGGCTTTTGATTCGTCTTCTAACTCGGTTGCTTGCTTTTGTATCTCTTTTTGATCTTCTTTCAACTTAGCTTTTCGGGCTACAGCTGCCTGCGAGGTATCTTTTTTGGTATCCTTAAGTTGCAGCACAGCGTCATTCACTTCAGCCTTGATACCCTTGGCATTATAATACGACCATTTATCAGATGCTTTGATCTGCGCGATCAGTGCTTCGTTGGAGGCATGACCGGCCATCAAACTGCTAATGGCTGCAAATGCTGCCATAAACGCGGTAGAAATAGCTACGCTCATCGACCAGCGGTTATGGTTCTCATGCACCGCCTCGTGGATGTGTTCATGCAAATGTTCGGTCGGTACTTCTGGATCTTCCATAAATTGCGCTAAAGGTATTTACTGTAAAAATAACTAAATTCTCCGTTTCTCAGGAAAGCCTTTTCAATTGTTGAAATAATTTCTCAGTGGGCAGACCAACTACATTGGTATAGGAACCATTGATCCGATCGATACCGATCAGCCCGATCCATTCCTGTATCCCATAGGCGCCGGCTTTGTCAAATGGCTCGTATTTATTAACGTAAAAGCTGATTTCGTCTTCAGTAAGCTTCCGGAAAAACACCTCCGAAATATCGTGAAACAAGTTATAACGATGCTTATGCAAAAGGCACACCCCCGTTACCACACGGTGTACCTTACCTGATAACTTGCCTAACATTTGGGCAGCATGTTCAGCATTTTCGGGTTTACCTAATATTTCTCCATCGATAGCAACGATGGTATCAGCTGTCAGCACGATCTCGTCACCAATTTCTTCATCATAAGCCCGTGCTTTTTTTTCTGCGATATAAACAGCGATCTCTTCCGGCGTCAAACCTTCGGGATACGATTCATCTACATCTTTTAATACGATACGGAAATCGATCTCCATCAGGCGCAGCAACTCCTGCCGGCGGGGAGATTTGGAGGCGAGGATTATTTGGGGCATTGGGATTTGATAATTTGAAGATTTGATAATTTGAAAATTTGAAAATAGCTTTAACAATACAAATCAAACAAAAAAATAATCCGGATTGCTACCAGTACAACTACTACAACCATCCCGATAGCTATCGGGACAACTA
>CAIPDP010000039.1 GCA_903863845.1 uncultured Mucilaginibacter sp.
TATATCATGGGCGAAAATATTGCAAAAGGAAATTTTACCATCGCTCAGGTAATGGACGAATGGATCAAAAGCCCCGAACATTGCAAAAACCTGATGAACCGGGAATTTAAAGAGGTAGGTATTGCTCAGTCATACAGCTATTGGGTACAGGATTTCGGTGGCCGGATCCCATTTTCCGCAACTGAGAAAAAATTGATCAAAAGCGGGCGCCTTCGGATCATCAACGAACCAATTAACAGCAATTGATGCTTTTATCTTATGCCTTTTTCTGTAAGAAAACGTACCAGAGCTGCCGGATGATCGGTTTGTAAGCCGTTAAATCCTTTTGCCAAAGCAGCATTCCAATCAGCGGCCTCAGTCCTGCTTTGTATATCCGGCCAAACAACCAGGTTAAGTGATTTCGCAGCAGCAACCAGTTGAGCGGTATATTCATCCCAGCCACCATCCAGTATATCGGGTTTTACTTTGTCGACGAAGGCTTTTAGCGTTGCTTCATCTTTAATGTTTCCAGGCATGCTTACCATTAGCGGCATAGCAGGGTCAATCTTTCGCCAGTCAACAAACTGTTTAGGGTAATTAATATAAACCAAAACCTGATTCTCCATACCGTAAGCTTTTAATACACTATAAGTTTGCGCGGCATCAGCCTGTTTATAGTCGATATAGATATAGATTTTTCCTTTACAAAGCGTCAATATCTCTTCAAAAGTGGGTACGCGGTAAATCGCTTTATCGGTACTGTCTTTGCTTTTAACATGCAAAGCTTCAATTTCGGCAAGTGTTAAGTCGCTAACCTTCCCTTTCCCATCGGTCATCCGATCAACAGTTGCATCATGCATGCTTACCAGCTGACCATCTTTGGTGGTCCGAAGATCGATCTCGACATAGTCGACCCCATTTTTTATCGCCTCGTTATAGGCAGCCAGCGTATTTTCAGGATAGATCACATGATCGCCCCGATGTGCGATAACGGTAAATGCATGTCTCGGTACGGGTGGTTTGTTTACCTGAGCTTCGGCAGTGCCAATTGCCAAACAAAGCAGAAAGAATAAATATTTCATAGTGTTATTTTCCTAACGAGACCGGCTGTGCGCCAATAGTCGTTTCGATCGCTTCAGCAACTTCATGATCGGCATTCTTTTTGAAATCGAAACCAAGAAACCTGGCTATAGTTTGGGCCAATTGTTTATGATAGGTTGTAGTATGGGTTTTAATTATCCCTTCAACCGGAGTATCAGGGCCAATAACAGCTATCCAGGTTTGATCTGAATTCTTCACCATCGGACCATGATTTCGCCATGCTTCCGGCGAACTATCACCCCTGCCATGATCGCAGGTAATGATCAGCGTCGTTTTGTCTTTATAAAATGAATCACTTTGCAAATATTGCCACAACTCCTGCAGATAGGCATCTTCCTGGTGAGCCTGGCTCAGGTACATTTTATAGTTACCTGCATGGGCCATATCGTCAGTCTCATCAAAGGCAAGGTATAGTACACGGGGCTTATATTCTTTCATATACTCCTTACCAAATTCATAGGTCATAAAATCGATACGAGTATCGCCAAGGTAATGCGGTGCCTTGTGCTGCAACTCATTCAAAAATTTGATCCTTTCGTCTGGCCTTCCGTCTTCAAAATTAGTATAACCAGCGTTTACCTTTAAGCCCGAGCGGCTTGTATTAAAAATTGCTGGAAATACCTCCCAGGAGGCAAAAACTGCAACTTTGTTTTCAAACCCTTTCTGTTTATTCAGGAATTCAAAAACATTGGTATTTGGATTGGGTATCGGGCTGTTGGTATTGACCCTGACATCAGGAAAGCCGGTAAATATTTCGTTATAACCCGGATAGGAAAAGAAATAAGGATTAGCTACCTGGTCGTAATTACCTTCATCCCTGTCGCCATACAATTGACCTTTTGTTGCTAATGTCGACCAAAAAAAGGGCATCAATAATTTTCGGCGTTCTTCGGGGGTTGGTGCCCAAAATTTCTTACGGATATCGGCCTTGGTATCGGTAAATTTTGAATTGATTAGCGATGAGTCAGCACCCCGAAAAAGTTCCTGCCACCGAAACCCATCCAACGTTACCACAACAATGTTTTGGGTTTTACGATCCTGTGCGCGAACCGAGCAAGCAAAAAACAAGATGAATAAAAGACCGGCAATTTTTCTCATGGCTAAATCACTATGGAGGCAAAAGTACCGTCGCTATATTAAGCTTGTTTTGCGCTAATATTTAATTTGCAGGCTGTTGGTAAGTTATTGAATGTGGATAATTGTCAGAATCAGACTCCCGGGGCTTGTTATTTTGGGGAAATTAGGTCGCATTATTTTTTGACAATACTAAAAATAAACAGCCGATATGCCGATATTAGGCCCCATTAATGGATTTTACTATACAAACTGAGCAACAATTATTAGATCTGGTATCCGAGTTTCGTATCGATGCCGGGATAGCTGGTATAATACCATTTGGCTCGGGTCATATCAATGATACGTACCGTATTGTTAACATTGACCCGGAAGGGCACGATTACCTTTTACAACGTATCAACCATCACGTTTTTAAAAATGTGCCCTTGTTGATGAATAACCTGGTGAATGTTACCAGGCACTTGCAAAAAAAACTGGCGCACCTGCCCCAATCAGCCATCGAAAAGGAGGTTTTGACGATCATAGAAACCCGTAACAACCAGTCTTATTATCTGGATGTGAGCGGCAACTACTGGCGGATGTTTTACTTCCTTAAAAACACCAGAGCCTATGACCTGGTAACTACAGAACAACAGGCATTTGAAGGTGGTAAGGCTTTCGGCAAATTCCAGGCCGAATTGGCTGATCTGGACACCGATCTGATCAAGGATACCATACCTAATTTTCATAACATTGAGTTTCGTTTGAATAATCTTGATAAAGCCATCGAAAGCAATAAAGCAGGACGCCTTCAGGAAGTTTTACCGGAAATTGAATTCATCAGGCTGCGGGCCAATAGCATGTTTGAGATATTGGAATCGGGAAAAAACAAAATACTGCCCTTGCGGATCGTACATAATGATACAAAATTTAACAATGTGCTGCTCGACAGTAACGACCGGGCCCAATGCGTGATCGATCTGGACACCGTAATGCCGGGTTATGTAGCCTACGACTTTGGCGACTCTATCCGTACGATCATCAATACTGCCGAAGAGGACGAGGCTGATCTGAGCGCGATCAGACTTAATTTGAATTTGTTTGAATCCTATACCAGGGGCTATTTGCAGGAAAGTGTTCGTTTTCTTGAAAAAAGCGAGATCGATTCGCTGATCAAAGGTGTTTTGTTGCTTCCTTATATACAAGCAGTTCGCTTTCTGACCGATTACCTCGACGGTGATATATATTTTAAGATCCACTCAAAGGGCCATAACCTGCAACGCTGCAGAGCACAGCTGGCGCTGGTTAAAAAATTAGAAGAAAACCGGGAAATCCTCGAGCAAATAATACAAACTACCTGGCAACATTACCAATTGGAAAACTAATTATGTATAAGAAAACTATACTTGTTACAGCTTTATGCGTAGTGTTATTTACGCCCGGAAAAGCCCAAAATATGGGCAATACAAATAATGACAGTTTGATCAATGTTCCGCTGGGTGGCAATGCATGGCGAATAGATAAGGATACGCTGGGCGGAAGAATAACAGATGATGGTATAACAGATTGGAGCGATAAAAATGCTACGTTCAAGCTATTCGTGCGATTTGGCCAAACCGGAAAGATCAAATTGTATTTAAACCTGGTAAAACCAGCACCAAATAGTAGTTTTTCAGTAACTGTAGATGGCGCAGAACAAGTGATCCTAACCGCTGAAAAAACAAAGAATAACCTTTTCGTTGGCGGATGGAATATACGCGACACTGGCTATGTTGCTTTTGAAATTAAAGGCAGATCTGTTTCTGGTTCAATACTTCCACAGCTGAAGAGTTTAACGATAAGCGGCGCGGCTGTGACCAGCAAAACCAATTATGTAAAGGACAATGAAGGTCAGTTCTTTTACTGGGGCAGGCGCGGTCCATCAGTTCACCTCGGATACACTGTGCCAAATAATGTTAATGCTGAATGGTTTTATAATGAAGTGACCGTACCGGTGGGTAACGATATATTAGGCTCTTATTTTATGGCCTGCGGATTTGGGGAAGGTTATTTTGGCATGCAAGTTAATTCAGCCACTGAAAGGCACATCTTGTTCTCTGTATGGAGCCCATTTAATACCGACGACCCAAAAAAAATACCAGACGATGAAAAGATCATCATGCTAAAAAAAGGAGAAAATGTACATACCGGCGAGTTTGGTAACGAAGGTTCAGGCGGACAGAGCTATATGAACTATATATGGAAAGCCGGCAATAACTATCGTTTCCTGGTACATGCCAAACCCACCAGCAATGGGCGGACAGAATATACTGCCTATTTTTATGCGCCGGAAAGTGGTAAATGGACCTTGTTAGCAAGCTTTAGCAGACCCAAAACCAACACCTACCTCAAACACCTGCATTCGTTCCTCGAAAACTTCGAGCCTGAAACTGGTCTTTTTACCCGTTCAGTTCATTTTAATAATGAGTGGGTATGCGACAGCAATGGTAACTGGATCGAATTGACCAATGCCCGCTTTACAGGCGATAATACTGCGGTCAAAGGTTACCGCATGGATTATGCAGGTGGTATTACCGGCAATGAATTTTATCTTAAAAACTGCGGCTTCTTCAATAACTATACACCCAGAAACATCTACTTTGAACGACCCGCTTCCGGCAAAAAACCAGACGTTGATCTAAGTAAGCTTCCATAACGAGATTTTGTTATCGGGTATTAGGTATTAGGTATTAGTTATCTGTTTCCACTAAATACCACCTAATACCGGATACCTAATACCCAATACCCAATACCTATTCCCCCTCCTTCACCACCAGCAACCAGCCCTTACCCTTCGCAACCGGCATATCCTGACCATCTTTAAATTCAGCTTTAGGCTGAAAATTGCTTATTTCCGGTGCAACAATTACAGCTTTTGCGGGGTCGATGCCCAGGGCTTTCCAGTCGATCGATAATCGGATATTTACATCGGTATCGGCCCAGCTGGCAATGGA
>CAIPDP010000040.1 GCA_903863845.1 uncultured Mucilaginibacter sp.
GCGTGAAGGAAAAATTCAAACCACTTACTATTACGGGCCCAATACAGCTCAAATGGATCAATTGACACCGATCAATTTTGTTGATATCATGAGCGATATTATGGGCGATGAACCGGAGGTGGTCGATAAGATACATTCAGGACAATACAACCTTGGTAATATTCAGAAACTGATCGCTTACTTTAAAACGGTAAGAGCGGCTCATGCGGGAACTGATAATGCCAATACCCCTCAAAATTAGCATTGACGCATTTTAAATATTTTGGGCGATAACGTATCCACTCGCCCATGCCCATTGAAAATTATAGCCACCCAGCCATCCGGTAACGTCGACACATTCGCCACCAAAATACAGGCCGGGTACTTTTTTTGATTCGAGGGTTTTGGAAGAAAGTTCATCGGTCGAAACGCCGCCACGCATCACTTCGGCTTTGTCGTACCCTTTATCGCCGGCCGGTTTTACCGAAAATTCGTGTATCAGTTTGCGGATCATTTCCAGTTCAGCGTTACTGAGCGATGCTAGATTTTTCTGTACAGGTAGTTTTTCGGTAAGCGCTTCGGCAAATTTACGGGTAAACAAACCGGCCAGGTAAACCAGTAAGGTTTTTTTGCCGTTCATTGCTCTTTCTTCCTGTATCATCTCCGCTATATTTTCATGCGGGAGAAGATCGATATATATCCATTCGCCGGGCCGCCAGTAAGATGACATTTGCAAGATTGCAGGTCCGCTCAATCCCCAATGGGTAAACAGAATATTTTCTTCAAAACTTGCCCTGTCATTCCAAACCCGGCAAAAAATGCTGTTGCCGGATAGGGTCTCATACCAGGGCTGATCCTTGCCTGTTATGGTTAATGGAACAAGGGCCGGCGCCGTTTCCGCTACGCTCATTCCAAATTGACGGGCAATTTTCAATCCAAGATCGGTAGCCCCCATTTTTGCTACGGGCAATCCGCCGGATGCGATGACCAGCTTAGCTGTTTGCAAAACCTTCGTTTTCCCGTTATGTGAATAGGTGATCAAAAAACCGCTTTCCGTATTTTCAACTTTTGTAACTTCAGCACCTAAGCAAATCTCTTGCCCCATGTCGTGACAGAGATCGGTGAATATATAAACAATATCTTTTGCGTTGTTATTGACCGGGAACAGCTGGCCCAGTGTCTTCTCCTGCCCTTCTATCCCATAAGTTTGAAAAAAACTGATTGTATCCTCTACCGTCCATTGGGCAAAAGCCGACTTACAAAAATGTTCATTGCCCGAAATGAATTGCTGTGGCGAGGAATAAAGATTGGTATAATTACACCTGCCGCCTCCGCTGATCAATATTTTTGCGCCGGCTTTTTCATTTTTTTCCAATATCAGTACCCTCTTGCCCAGGAATCCTGCCTGCACCGCGCACATGAGGCCGCAAGCACCTGCACCTATTATTATTGCGTCGAAATCTGTTTGTTTTGCTAAATTTGTATTCATGGACGGGGTTGCGCAAATATCCGAATTTGGAAAGATATTCATCTTCCTGATCACAGGAATAATCATGGTGGGATTTGCTTTTTTTATTGTTCGTATTTTGGCGCCCAATAACCCCAATCCCGAAAAACTAAGTTCATACGAATGCGGCGAAGAACCAGTAGGCAGTGCATGGGTGCCTTTTAATTCGCGTTTTTATGTGATCGCGCTGATATTCCTGTTGTTTGATGTCGAAATGGTATTCGTATTACCCTGGGCCACGGTGTTTGGCAATAAGGGACTTCAAGCTGCCGATAAGCGCTGGGGCTGGTTGTCACTTACCGAAATGTTTATCTTTTTAGGTATTCTGATCATCGGCCTGGTTTATGTATGGGTCAAAGGCGATCTTGATTGGATCAAACCACGCCCTGTTATCCCAACTGTCAATTCTGAGGTACCTCATGCGCTGTATGAGCAATTGAACAAACAACAAGGTGCTTACAAAGTGCAGGAATTTTCGATAAAAGCTACTGCTGATATCAATGAATCAGCATCTTCTACTACAACTGCGTCAGCGCCAATAAGGAAACCATTATTTAAACCAACCTTTAAAAAGCCCGAGAATGAATCCTGATGGAATAGAAGAAGGCGGCGGCGCTATCGTAACCAAACTGAATGATCTGCTTAACTGGGCCAGGCTATCATCTTTATGGCCAATGAGTTTTGGTATTGCTTGTTGCGCTATTGAAATGATGGGTTCGTTTGCTTCCACCTATGATATGGATCGTTTTGGTGTATTCCCACGCCCCTCAGCGCGGCAAGCCGATGTGATCATCATAGCAGGCACGGTTACCTTCAAAATGGCCGAACGTATCAAAAGACTTTATGAACAAATGCCAGAGCCTAAATATGTAATTTCCATGGGCTCGTGCTCCAATTGCGGCGGTCCTTACTGGCAACATGGTTACCATGTGGTAAAAGGCGTAGACAGGGTGATACCCGTTGATGTTTATGTGCAGGGCTGCCCTCCGCGTCCGGAAGCACTGATCGGTGCCATATTGGAATTGCAGAAAAAAATTGAAGGTGAACGGATGATTAAAGTGTAAATGAGCAATTGCTGTTTGCCGGGAAATAATTACTGCCTGTTTAAACCAACATCCTAATTATCGGACACGCTTAATCGTTCGTGCTCCCTTTTTATTTCTTTCAATAGCACCTGAAGCACGGAAGCATTCCAGTCGTTTTTAAAATTAAAGCTTTTGCGCTTTTTCAAGTCTTCATAGTGATGAACAACAAAGTAGCTTTTGTAATTACTGAGTCTGATCTCATTCCAAAACAGACTGTACTCGTCAAACTTTATCCCGAAGGGATGAAATTCTACACCGGCAAAATCAAAACGTTCTTTATAACGGTATTGCTGAAAACGCATTTCAAAAAGCTGCCTAAAATAAAAATGCCAAAGCGCAGCAACTATGTCCGACCATTTGGAATAGTAAATATTCCGGCGTATCCCGTACATACTGCGAAGCTTGACAGGAAAAATTTGACCGCGTTCATCTAATATCTCTACTATATATTGCCGACCAATATTGAATTGGTATCCACTTATCCAGTTAATACCATAGCGAAAAGCGACGATCTGATCAGCATCGATGGTTAAAACAGGGTCAAAACTTAGTGGCTTTTCAATGCTTAACCCTTGTTCACCAAACACCAGAATGAGAGAAATTTTCTTCCTAAAAAAGGCCGTTATTTCTATTCGGTTTATTGTACGCTCTATCATGAAAGAAAATCAGAGAAAGCAGTTTACAAGCCCCGGCGAATACCCCATTTTATCCTAGCTTGCTCCTTGATGACCGCTTTTAAGAGCGACTGTAGTACTACAGCATTCCAATCAATTGAAAAAATACAACATTTGAATTGATCAGGATCATCAGCATGATGCAACATGAAATAGCTTTGGTAGCTCTTCAATTCAACTTTATCCCAGGGTATTACTTGTTGTTTATTCCAACTGATGCCCTCAGGTTGAAATTTAACTCCAGCTAAAACAAATACCTGCTGGATATTAAACATCTCTAAATAGTAGTTCAACTGATTCGCAAGATAATAATCCCAGATATCCTGCAACAGATCGGCCCATACCCGGTAGTATTCTTTATTTTTAATACCGTAGAGGCTATTAAATTTGATGCGGCAGAGCTTACAGTTAAAATCCTTCAATTCGATGAAGTATTGCCTGCCAAATGAGTACTTGAACCCCTTTAGTTCCCTGACGCCGAATCTGAAAGCTGCAATTTCAGAACTGGCAATAAATTCATTCCTCCCGAAGCCGTATTTTTTCTCAATGGTTAAGCCTTCATCCGAAAAAACAACCTTGTTCCGTGTTTTATCACGCAGCAATTCTTTGATCTCGATAACTCGCGGAGGGTGGTTCATTATAAATTAAATGTATGGAAAACAGGAGCTATAAGTCAAGCTATGTGTAAAAGTATTTAAATAACAGTATATGAACTTGTTTCGTCAAAATATAAACAGTCCATTAAAGGCTATATCTTTTTAATTTTCAGTTATTTATAAATATTTAGCCCCTTTATGGAATTTTATCATATTTATTAACATTGGGCGAAACTTGATTTTCAATTGTTAATAAAGGTATTCCTAAAGGTTTTAAAAATGGAGCAAAAGCCTGCCCGGAACCTCAATTTGAGCTAATTTTAAGGAAATAGCTTTTAACTAAAACAAAAAAAGCCCGGCACTACTGATGCCGGGCTTTTAAAATTTAAAAATCTTTACTTCCCTAATAATACATCACCTAAGCCATGGACCACGCCGTTGGTTGCCGGCAAATTGTAAAGCAAAACATTTGCTTTATTGCCCTTGTCATCGGTCAGGATCAATTTGCCACTGTATGATAATGTAAGATTGCCACCATCGATAGTTTTAAACGCAACCGTCCGGTCTTTAGAAGCATTAAGTGCTTTCACAATATCTGCTTTTTCAAATTTACCAACTACTGTATGGGCCTTTAAAAGGGTAGCCAATTTAGTTGGATCGGCTAAAAGACTATCCAATTTAGCGCTGGACAGCTTAGTAAATGCATCATTGGTTGGCGCAAAAACAGTGTACGGTCCCGAGGCGGCCAGCGCCTGGTTTAAATTGGCCACTTTAACTAAAAATGCGGCTACACTGGTATTATCTGATCCTGCCAGGGTTACTCCTACATCACCTGTGGGTGCAGCAGTGGCAGCAGGTGCTGTTTGAGCAAAAGTGGTATTTACAAACAAACAAAGGGCAAAAAATGCAGTTACAATTAAAGCTGTTTTTTTCATGAATCTTATTTTTATTTAATTTATTTCCAATAATATTAAAACGAAGCTTTTTTACAAAATATTACTTAAAAAAATGCAATATTTTCAATCAATAGTGATCTTAACTTAATATTCTGTTAAAGTAACAAACATTTGGCTCATTTAGTTTGATTTATGTATGTAAATTGTACGTTACAGTGTATATTTTTCGATAAAACACTGAAATATTTAGGATTAACGTAATAGCAATAGCTGCGATCCCTTTCTACTGGTTTATAATACCTGTTGAAATTTATCGGCTTCCAATTTTATCTGGTCATCTGGTTCATCTGGGCTTACAGCAAGCAACTGTATTTTGCCATCCTTACCTTCTATGGTGATCGTGTAATCGCGCGACTCGCCGTTGTCGTTCACCAGGCTTCCTGTCAATGTTGTTTTACCTTCTTTAAAAGGCACCTTCCAATCGCAGACATAACTCTTTACTTTACCCGTCAGTTTCATATCGGCCCTGTCCCTGCTGATAGCAACTACCAGGTCTATCTTATCAAAAGTTAAAGTAGTTTGTTCGGCAACCGTATTTTTGACACCGCCGTTTGCGTCAAGGTGAGTTGTTATTCCCGAAGTGAAGCTTACCTTTTGGTCGCATTGCGCCATGCATAGTGTGCCGCTGGCTACCAGCAGTATCACCGTAATAAAAAATGATCTCATATTTGTTTTCTAATTTAAAATCTAAGTTATATGTTAAATATGGTATTATGTAATACATAGTTCCTTATAAGTTTATATATAACTCATATTCAAACGATATAAATTTTTATATAATTTTTTTATTTAAGTACAATTAGCGTAATGCTGAAGAAATGGCTTTTTCTTGATACGCCAAATTCTAAGCGCTATGACAGAACATTAGCGAGAAACAAAGTCCCGCCAATTATGCTTTTTGAAAGATTTAGGCTAAACTTGCATCCTGATCATGAAAGCATTTTACGGAGACCTTAAACTTGGCATTTTAGGCGGCGGACAATTAGGGCGCATGCTGATACAACAGGCCATTAATTACAACGTGACCGTTAAAGTTCTCGATCCGGATCGTGATGCCCCCTGCCGGAAATTATGCGATGAGTTTGTTGTCGGGTCGCTCGGTGATTATGAAACCGTCTATAAATTCGGCAAAAAAGTAGATCTGCTCACCATCGAAATTGAGAAGGTTAACGTTGATGCGCTTGAACAATTGGAAAAAGAAGGCGTATTGGTTTATCCACAACCGCGCATCATTCGGTTGATACAGGATAAAGCACTACAGAAACAGTTTTTTAAGGAAAATGATATTCCTACAGCCGAGTTCCAGGTGATCTCTACTAAAGAACAATTACTTCATAGTCATATCCCCTACCCTTATATCCAAAAGCTGCGCAGGGATGGCTACGATGGCAGAGGTGTTTATAAAGTTAAAGACGAATCGTACCTGGAAAACGCTTTTACCGAGCCCAGCCTGATAGAAAAATGGGTTGATTTTGAAAAAGAGATTGGTGTGATCGTAGCACGCAATGCCGACGGCGAAACCAAAGCCTTCCCGATGGTGGAGATGGAGTTTAACCCACAAGCTAACCTGGTAGAGTTTTTAATATCACCTTCTACTTTCCCGTTTGATGTACAACAGGAAGCTGAGCGCATTGCCATCAGCGTTGCCGAAAAGCTGAATATTACCGGCCTGCTTGCTGTTGAGATGTTCCTGGACAAAGAAGGTCGTATATTGGTAAATGAACTGGCACCACGCCCGCATAACAGCGGTCACCAGACCATAGAGGGTAATGTAGTGTCGCAGTTTGAACAGCATTTGCGGGCAATATTCAACCAGCCGCTGGGCGATACCACCTGCCTCAGTAATGCCATCATGATCAATGTATTGGGCGAACCCGGATACGAAGGCCCGGCAGTATACCAGGGTATTGAAAAGGTATTGGAATGTGCAGGTGTATACGTACATTTATATGGCAAGGCCCTAACCAAACCCTTCCGCAAAATGGGACACGTGACTATTGTTGATGATGATAGGGAAAAAGCAATAGAAAAAGCAAGATTTGTGCAGGCGACGTTGAAGGTTATTTCATAGTCAATAGACCTTAGTCGATAGACAATAGTTGAGGGCCATGCCTATAATTGCCTGTAAAAGATGCTGAATGATCAGTAAAAAACAATCGAAAAAAGCTGTCGTCCATGGATTATGGACTATGGACTTAAAACAAATAATATGAGTAACCCAACCGTAGGCATCATAATGGGCAGCAAATCTGACCTGAACGTAATGCAGGACGCTGCTGATGTTTTGAAAGAATTAGGCGTTGCCTATGAAATTACCGTTGTATCGGCACACCGTACACCCGATCGTATGTTTAGTTATGCCAAATCAGCAGCTGACCGGGGCCTGAAAGTAATTATTGCCGGAGCGGGTGGTGCTGCCCATTTACCGGGTATGGTAGCTTCACTTACCCATTTGCCGGTTATTGGTGTTCCTGTAAAATCAAGCAACTCTATTGATGGCTGGGACTCTATCCTTTCCATCTTACAAATGCCAAATGGTATCCCTGTAGCTACCGTGGCGCTTAATGCTGCAAAAAATGCCGGTATTTTAGCCGCCCAGATTGTTTCAACTGCCGATGAAAGCCTGGTAAAAAACTTAATTGCTTACAAAGAGCAACTGAAACAAAAAGTGGAGGAATCGGCAAGGGAGATGGATGCAATGTGATTAGTTAACTACTCTTCTCAATTCAACTCCGGATTTTCAGGAAAATTGGCAATATGGGCATAGCGTTGACCAAGGCCTTTTACGACGTCTTTCCACATATTCTGTTCATCTTTGGCGAAAAGTATTTCAGCATTGAATTTGTCGGTTACGATCCAGGCATCATCCTCAATTTCTGAATCCAATTGACCTGAGGTCCAACCTGAGTACCCGATAAAAAATTTGATCTCTCCATCGGCTAAACCATAACTGGTTAATAGTTCTTTTACTGCTTCAAAGTCGCCACCCCAATAGAGTCCGTTGTCTAATTCGATACCACCTTCTATTTTTTCAGGAACCCGGTGAATAAAATGCAGGGTGTCTTTACCAACCGGCCCGCCAACGAAAACCGGCAGTTCTGAATAAGGCAGATCAGACAATATTTCTCCAAGATGAAATTCACTTTCATGGTTCAGTATAAAGCCCATAGCTCCGGCTTCACTGCATTCGGTTAATAGGAGCACTGATCTTTTAAAATTGGGATCGAGCATAAATGGCTCTGATATCAAAAGACGTCCGTCGGCCGGTGCGATCTGGCTAAGCATAGAATATATTTTGTCAATTTATAAAGCCTAAGGTAATAATATGTTCATTTATTAAAATATGAAATAGCGGATAATTTTACAGGGCAATTAATTTGTAAGTTTGCAGGAATGAACGAACAGGACATACAAAATATACGCAAAGAGTATCACGCTGCTTCATTATCTGAGAAAGATACTGCAGCCGATCCGATAAAACAGTTTGCCAAATGGTTTGACGAAGCCGTTAAATCGGAACAAAACGAACCTACTGCCATGACACTGGCTACCGCCACAACCGATGGACGCCCTTCGGCACGGATAGTTTTAATGAAAGGCTATAACCAGGATGGCTTCACGTTTTATACCAATTACCTGAGCCGCAAAGGAAAAGAGATCGCCAAAAATCCTCTGGGTTCTTTGTTATTTTTCTGGGACTCACTCGAAAGACAGGTAAGAATTGAAGGCGTAATTGAAAAATTAGATAAACATACCTCCGAAAAATATTTCCATTCGCGCCCCAAGGGCAGTCAGGTAGGTGCCTTAGCCTCGCCCCAAAGCCAGGAAATTGCCGACCGCGACGTGCTGGAACAAAAATGGCAGGAGTTAGAGGCACAATATGCTGACAAAGAAATTCCAAAACCATCGCATTGGGGTGGCTATGTTTTAAGGCCAAGAGTAATAGAATTTTGGCAAGGCAGACCCAGCCGGCTGCACGACCGGATAGTTTATAAAAAAGTGGATAACAAAACCTGGAAAAAGGCACGCCTGGCACCATGAGTTTCGAAGAGATCAAAACAATGATCGTCAATAAATTTGGCGAAGAAATTATAGTTGGCGAGGAAACCACGGGCCTGCAACCGGCCCTGCTGGTTGATCCCGACCGGATAGTTGACGTTTGTCTTGAACTGAAAAATAACCCGCAGACCTATTTCGATTTTTTATCCTGCCTGAGTGGTGTTGATTATGGCACAGAGGAAAACCGCTTCGGTGTGGTTTACCATCTGGCTTCCATCCCCTACCAAACCCGGCTGACCCTGAAGATCAGTAAAGAAAATAGTCGCGATGAAAGCAATCTGCCGTCGTTCCCAAGTATCAGCAGTGTTTACCAGGCTGCTGATTGGCATGAACGTGAAGCTTATGAGATGACGGGAATCTATTTCGAGGGTCACCCCGATCTGCGAAGATTATTATTACCCGATGATTGGGAAGGTTTTCCATTAAGGAAGGACTATACAACGGTTGACAAATATTATAAGGGAATCAAGATAGATTGAGTTGAATATTACAAATTCAAAATACGAAGAAGCTTTAGCGCGCTATGCTAAAAAGATCGCTGTTGCCGCGACAGAAGAAATGGTGCTCAATATGGGCCCGCAGCACCCTTCTACGCATGGCGTTTTGCGTCTTGAACTGATTACCGATGGTGAGATCGTTAAGGAGGTAATACCTCATATCGGCTACCTGCATCGTTGTTTTGAAAAACATGCCGAATCGCTCAGCTATCAGCAAACCATCCCTTTTACTGACCGCATGGATTACCTTGCGTCGATGAATAATAGTCACGTTTGGGTTATGGGTGTCGAAAAGATGCTTGGTATCGATAAAGATATTCCTAAACGTGTAGAATATATTCGTGTATTGGTTTGCGAGCTCAACCGAATTGCATCGCACCTGATCGCAATCGGCACTTATGGGATCGATATCGGCGCTTTCACCCCTTTCCTCTGGTGTTTCCGCGACCGTGAACATATCATGGGCATGTTGGAATGGGCCTCAGGCTCGCGCATGCTTTATAACTATATTTGGGTAGGCGGCTTATTTTACGATCTGCCAGTAGGATTTGAAGAACGTTGCCGGGAGTTTGTCAATTATTTCAGACCTAAATTAGACGAGCTTAATGGCTTGTTAACCAATAACCAGATTTTTATACAACGTACCGCCAATGTTGGCGTTTTGCCGCTGGATGTGGCTATCAACTATGGTTGTTCGGGCCCTATGCTGCGCGGTTCGGGATTGAAATGGGACCTGCGCCGAATCGATGGCTATTCAGCCTATCCTGAGATTGATTTCGAGATCCCGGTAGGTAAAGGCGAAATGGGCACGCTGGGCGATTGCTGGGATCGCTACAAGGTGCGCATCGATGAGATCGAACAATCGCTTCGTATTATTGAACAATGCCTTGACCGCCTCCAAAAAGAGCTTAAACGTACACCTGATTTCGATCCAAGGGCTTTAATGCCTAAAAAACTAACACCGAAGCCGCAAGACTACTATGTAAGAGGCGAAGGTGCAAAAGGTGAGCTTGGTTTCTACTTCATCCATCAAAAGAAGAAAGAATACGATAAAGAAGGCAAAGAAAGGTTCCTGGATACCGAGATCCCTTACAGGGTAAAATCACGTGGGCCAAGTTTTTGTAACCTGTCGGTTCTACCGGCTATATCCAAAGGTGTAATGATCGCAGACCTGATCGCTATTATCGGGTCGATAGATTTTGTTTTGGGGGAAGTTGATAGGTAGGCTTCAAGTAAATCTTTAGAAGATAAATCAAAATAAAGCCTATTTCTGCAAACTGATCTGGACTATTAAAATCTGTTGAATTTATTTTTCAATAGGCCTAACCGGTAGCACTGATTCTTTAAATCATCCTAAAAATCAAAAGAATCCTAAAATCGTGTCCTAAAGAATCCTAAAATCGTGTCCCAAAATCGTGTCCCAAAAAAGGGCTCTCCGTTTATACCGGAAAGCCCTTTTGCTATTTGGCAAACACTTATTAATTCTTTGCGTAAACCTTTACCAGGAACACGTAATTTCTTAGTTTTTTAACTTGTTGTGAACGGGTCAGTCCCGACAGGGTATTTTTCGAATTTAAGATCGGCTTCCTGATCGTAGAATCCTGTGCGAGGCTATCCAGTGCAGCAAGCAGGTAGCTTGATTTGGATGCAAAATACACACCCTGTTGTTGGGTCAACCTGGCTTTTACCACACCTACAACATTACCACGGCTATCCAGCAAAGGACCACCACTGTTACCCGGATTAAGGGGCACAGATATCTGGTAATCGATACTATCGCCATTGAGCCCGCTTTGCTGGGTAATGCGACCATCGTCGTAATGTGCTGAGTCCTGAGGGAATCCGTAAGTAAATACGCTTTCAGCCAGATCACTTTCCGATTTCTTAAAGGTGTATGGAACAGGGCCAAGGTTTCTGAATGCAGTATCAGTAATTTTTAATATCGCCACATCACTGTTGGGATCGCTGTAAACCAGCTTCGCCCGGTATGATTTACCCGCAGCATTCTGAACATAAACCGAATCGGCTTTCTCGATCACGTGGAAATTTGTTGCGATCAAACCATTGCCAGTAATGGCAAAACCAGTTCCGCGGTATTTTTCGGAAGACAGTACTGCAGGTTTAGCTATTTGACCAACATTACGGTATTTGCCGCCCCTGATGTCAGTACGCAATTTATCAACCTCTCTTCTCAGTTCGATATAGCCCGATTTACTGCTTAAGCTTCCGGCAACAAATAAAGTACCCAAAATGGCAAAAATGGCAATTGATGCCGCCACAGATATTTTTGAATGATGATTGCGCCACAACTGAACGATCCATACCGGCCGCTCCGTAGCTTCCTCTACCAGGGTATGAACATCAATTTCGCTATGGATCGCATTTAACCTGTTCTCAAGTTCGACACGCTCGCCGTATTGCTTCAGCAAACCAACAAATTGCTGGTGCTCGATAACCCGCTGATCGACGTCTGAATTTTGCAGGCGCAGCTGTTCAAATGCACGACGTTCATCTGCTGCCATGTTGCCGCTGATGTATCGTTCAATTGCTTCCAAAAGTTCCTCTTCTCTCATTTCATTTCATCTATTTCTGCTGAAAAAATAATTTTTTCAGCCTTTGCAGGCATTTATATTTTTGCGTCTTGGCATTATCGGCATTCGTATA
Source organism: uncultured Mucilaginibacter sp. (assembly GCA_903863845.1). Taxonomy (GTDB): domain Bacteria; phylum Bacteroidota; class Bacteroidia; order Sphingobacteriales; family Sphingobacteriaceae; genus Mucilaginibacter. The sequence goes on from CAIPDP010000040.1 coordinate 12,018, forward strand.
GCCAAACCGCTCACAGATATCCTGCATCGATCTGTTATTGATATAAAAATCTTCAATAATGGTTTTGCATGGCTCGCCAAGCATTCCCAGGGCACTTTGCATTTTGCTAAACTGCAAATTACGTTCGTTTTGGTCCTCAACCTCGTCTTCTACAGGAACATATTCCTGGAAGTCTTTCAGGTCGCCCCCATAACGACTCATCTGATTCAGCCTCTTCAACCAAAGCCTGCGACAAACCGAATACAAAAATGTTTTCAGTTTGCTGTTCAGCTCAAAGTCGCCCTTTTTTATTTTATTATAAAGAACAATGACCGCTTCCTGATAAATGTCTTTAGCATCATCGGGTGTGCCGTTGTTATTAATGATCAGCTGCAACACCATCGGAAAATAAGCCACGTACAATCGTTTAATGGCACTTTCCGAATTATTGAGTATACCAAATACAATTTCGCTATCGGTCGGAGTAGCTATTTTTGACTCTTTATTCACTATTAATACTATTTATGCGAAATTGTAACCCACTCAGGATAAAAAAAATAGCCAAAATTAATAGGTATATCCCAGGCTATTTTTTTAGTGTTCAATTTTACGATAATTATTAAACAAATCCATGTCGCTGTTTGGATAGGTTCACCAGATAAAAAATTTACAGTTTTCCTGTCGCCTGTTGAAAATCATGATGCAACCTTTGGCTTTTATTACCAGGGTTAAAAATCAATTTAAAATCGATATTGCTTTCACAAGTCAGGCATTACCCGTTCATTGCTGATGCTTTAACAGCTGCAATCATCATTTTGTTGTATTTGGATAATAGCTGACCCTTAATCAATTGAAAAAGATTCCGGCTTTTATTAACTACCCTACTATTTACATGGACTTAATATTTTTTTTAAAATATAGGGTTACCTTTTTTAAAGTCAGGTATTAATACGAAACAAAACTATTATTCAAATGAAAAATTCAATCAAAATTGGTGCTTTAGCTTTAGCTATCGCTGTTTCTTTCGCTGCTTGTAAAGGTAAATCAGGTGCTGCTGCTGATACAACTGCAACTAAAACTGATACTACTGCAAAAGCTGTTGACACAACTAAAAAAGCTGCTGACACTTCTAAGAAAGCTGCTGACACTACTAAAAAAGCTGCTGACACTACTAAAAAGAAATAATCGCCCTATCGCGATCTCATTCTAGTTTTTTCTACTGATTTTCAGTTTTTTAAGTAAGTACTTAGGTAACCTGTAATTTTTTTAAAAATTACGGGTTACCTTTTTTTGTTTACGGTATTAAAGAGAAACTATTAATCACTTATTAAAAAAAACTAAAATGAAAAACACATTCAAAATTGGTTTCCTTGCATTAGCAATCGCTGTTTCAGCTGCTGCTTGCAAAGGCAAAGCTGGCGCTGGCGCTGACACTACTGCTGCTAAAACTGACACTACTTCTAAAATGGCTGACACTTCTAAGAAAATGGCTGACACTTCTAAGAAAATGGCTGACACTTCTAAGAAGATGGCTGACACTACTAAGAAAAAAATGTAATCTTAGTTTCAGTTTAAAGAAACAACAAGAGCCCTGCAGATTTCTGCGGGGCTTTTTGTTGATAGCAGGCCTTAAATAACCATAACTGAAAAAATATTTTTCCAAGGCCAATTATCATTATTTTCGGGGCCTATGGGCAAACCCTTATTATCTATTGAACAGGCCGATCTGAAGCTAGCTGATACGGTTGTTTTCAACGATTTGAATTTTACTATAAATACCGGCGAAAACTGGGCGTTTGTTGGCGAAAGCGGTTCGGGTAAAAGTTCGTTACTAAAAGTGATAGCTGGCAAATTCCATTTATCCGCCGGAAATATTCGTTATTTTTTCTATGAAGAATTTCTTGAAAGAATTGCAACAGATGATACCAGCCTAACTTTTCACCGATTAATATCACTGGTTGAATCCCGGCACCATTTCAGAAATTTATCCAATACCGGCGATTTTTATTATCAGCAGCGCTACAACTCTTCCGATTCGGACGACGCTTTAACCGTGCTGGAATATTTAGCCGGCGTAAGGTCGTTTTCAGATCACGATTTCGGGTGGACAATGACTAAGGTTTTAGCATTTTTAAAACTTGATCATTTAAAGGACAAACAACTGATCAAACTTTCAAACGGCGAAACAAAAAGACTTTTGATAGCCGCTGCGCTGATCAAAAATCCAGTGATCCTGTTGCTGGATAACCCTTTAGCCGGTCTTGATGTAGAAACACGGGCCAAATTCGGCCAAATCATTCAAACCATCATCGCTTCAGGAATAACCGTACTGCTGGCAACAGCGCCCCGGGAGATCCCCGACTCCATTAGCCACGTAGCTATTTTAAAAAATTGCAGCATCGAAAAAAAGATGCCTTGCAATGAGTTTGAATCGAATATGGTTAGCGCTAACTCAACAGATAATATTGATAAAAGTGAATTAGACGAATTACTGCGCCTTAGACCACTTCGCCCCACTTATACAGATATGATCAGGATGAATAGGGTGAATATCAGCTATGGCGAAAAACAAGTATTAAAAGACCTCAGTTGGCAGGTTAAGCAGGGCGAGCGCTGGGCACTGCTCGGACCGAATGGCGCTGGTAAGTCGACCTTGCTGAGCCTGATCAATGCCGATAATCCACAGGCCTATGCTAACGATATCATTTTATTCGACCGTAAACGTGGTACCGGCGAAAGTATTTGGGATATTAAAAGCGAAACTGGCTTTATCTCGCCCGAGCTTTACCAGTATTTCCCGACCGATAATAGCTGTTTGCAGGTGATCGAATCGGGTTTTTTTGATACGATGGGATTGTTCAGGACAAGCGACCCGAAAAAGGCAGCGATAGTACTGCGCTGGATGAAAGCATTAGAAATCGACCAATACGCAACTAAGCTGCTCAGAAATATACCCGCCAGCGGGCAAAGGCTATGTTTACTTGCCCGTGCTTTAATTAAAAATCCAAGCCTGTTGATCTTTGACGAACCCTGCCAGGGGCTTGATACACACCAGGTGGCCCATTTCAAATCCGTGGTAGATGCTATATGTGAATTGAGCAATGTCACCCTCATCTATGTTACCCATTACCAGCATGAGCTGCCGGATAGTGTGACAAAGGTATTAAGGCTGGATAAAGGGTTGGTTGTCTGAAGCTTTTACGTTACTTAAGTAAGTTTTTCCAGGGTTATTGCGTCGATTTAAGTCTGTATTACATTTCATTGTCAATTATTTTTCAGGTTTTTATTCCGAAATAAATTGTACGTATTTTTGACCTTATGAATACTGCCGACCTGCTGCAGCGCGCTTTAAACTTTGATTTTCTATCTATCGAAGAAGGCGTGCACCTGTACCACCATGCTCCTACTGCCGAATTGATGTTTGTTGCAAATGAGTTGCGTAAAAAACAAGTTCCGCATGGCAAGGTAACCTGGCAGATCGACAGGAATGTAAACACCACTAATGTTTGTATCGCCAATTGCAAATTCTGTAATTTCTTTCGACGCCCGGGGCACGAGGATAGTTATATCACCGATATCGAAACCTATAAGGTGAAGATCGAGGAAACCTTCCGTTTTGGCGGCGACCAATTGTTATTGCAGGGCGGTCATCACCCTGATCTTGGTTTGCAGTTTTATGCAGACTTGTTCAGACAATTGAAGGATCTGTATCCCAACCTGAAATTACATTCCCTTGGCCCCCCTGAAATTGCGCATGTTGCCAAACTTGAAGGCATGAGCCATATAGATGTATTGCGCGAACTGAAAGCCGCTGGTTTGGATTCATTGCCTGGTGCCGGCGCCGAAATATTAAATGACAGGGTACGCAGACTGATATCCAAAGGTAAATGTGGCGGAAAAGAATGGTTAGATGTAATGCGTGCTGCCCATAAACTTAACCTGCCCACTTCAGCAACCATGATGTTTGGTCACGTTGAAACGATTGAAGAACGTTTTGAGCACCTGGTTTGGATACGTGAAGTACAATCAGAAAAGCCGGAAGGTACGTATGGCTTTACCGCATTTATCCCATGGCCGTTCCAGGACGATGGCACATTGCTGCGTAAAGTCAGAGGCATAACCAATAATGTTTCAGGCGATGAATACATTCGTATGATCGCATTGAGCCGTATCATGCTCCCCAATATCAAAAACATACAGGCTTCATGGCTTACAGTAGGCAAACAGGTTGCCCAGATTTGCTTACACGCCGGCGCCAATGATTTCGGCTCTATCATGATCGAAGAAAATGTAGTTTCGGCCGCAGGAGCACCACATCGCTTTACAGCAAAAGGAATTCAGCAATCTATAGCAGAAGCGGGCTTCGAACCTCAGCTGCGTAACCAAAAATATGAGTGGCGCGAGCTTCCTTCGCAACTGGAAGAACAAGTGATCAATTATTAAAAAATTAGCTTTAAGGTTTATTTTTTATCCCCTGGATCAGGAACAATTGCTTTAAATTTAAGTAAAAAAGAAAGGCCGGGGACTCTCGCAGTTACCGGCCTCTACATCTACCTATGAAAAACAGCCCTTTTTGGGGGTCTGTTACTGATAACCAAAACTTGTGCCATTTTGTGGAAAACCCATTTGCTGTGCAAAAAACTTAACAATTAATATATATATTAATTAATTGTGGAATAATTTTCCGAAAACTGTTGCTTTTTTTCCCACTTTTTTCCTCAAAGCCAATCGAATTCCCCAAACATTTCCCCAATTGTTGATATGTTCTGAATCAATTTTAGCAATCTGAAATATCTTTTTGCATATTTGGCTCCTGAAGATTTGATTATTTTAACTGAATGGAAAGCCCCGAACTATTTATTGAAGCATTGATTTTTTCATCAGAACAAAGCATCAGGATAGAGGAAATTATTTTTTGCCTTCAATCGGTTTTTGAACGGGATTTTGGCAGAGACGAAGTTGTTGCCTGCATCGCAAGCATCGAAAAAAAATATAGAGAGGGTAACCTGGCGATCGAGCTGGTCAATGTAGCAAACGGCTACCAGTTCCTAACCAAAAAGGATTTTCATCCGATCATCAACTTACTGCAGATACAGCGTTCGAAAAAGAAATTAAGTCCGGCATCACTCGAGACACTGGCGATAATTGCTTATAAACAACCAGTGACCAAATTAGAAATTGAGCAGATCAGGGGTGTTAACAGCGAGTATTCTATCCAAAAATTACTCGAAAAAGAATTGATCACCATTTCTGGCAAATCAGAAGGTGTTGGCAGGCCAATTTTGTATAGTCCGAGTCAGCAATTTATGGATTATTTTGGCATCAATAGCCTCAGTGATCTGCCTCAAATAAAAGACTTCCAGGATACTTCCTCATCAATCGGCGAGCAATCAGAATAATTTTTAATTGTATTTTCTTTGAAACCGATTTTAATTATTTTTGAATAGCAAAAGCAAAACGCATAGCAACAGCATTGAATTGACTCTAATTAAATACCCTATACTGACTAAACAATAAATCATCGAAATGGAAACGCCGAAGAAACCAGCTAAGAACGATACAAGTGCAAAAAGCACTGGCGCAAAAAAAGATGAAACGCCTGCTGATATTCCTGCAAAAAAACGCGTTGTAGACGACGATGATGACGAGGATTTTGATATACCCCTTGATGACCTGGGGCGTTATGAAAGCTTCGATAATTATGATGATGACGACGATTTTTAATTGAAAAACCGATATCTTAAATTAATAACATAGAAAAGCATCCGGCATTTGCGGATGCTTTTTTTATATTTAAACTGAAACTCATGAAAATTACCGAGGTAAACGATAAACGTAAAGCCCAGACATTTTTGAACGTTGCCCGGATATTATACCGAAACGACCCTAACTGGATCTGCCCGCTGGATATCGATATTGAAGCTGTTTTTAACCCGGCTAAGAATAGTTTCCACCAACATGGTGAGGCCATCCGCTGGATATTAACCGATGATCAAAACAAACCGATAGGCCGTATCGCCGCGTTTGTGAATGAAAAGAAAGCTTACCAGTACGAGCAACCTACAGGCGGGATGGGTTTTTTTGAATGTATTGATCAACAGAACGCTGCTTTTTTATTGTTTGATACTGCGAAAGCCTGGCTTAAAGCAAAAGGAATGGCAGCAATGGATGGCCCTATTAATTTTGGTGAGAATGATAATTTTTGGGGACTCCTGGCCGAAGGGTTCGTTCCGCCATCCTATGGTATGAATTATAACCCGCCATATTATAAAAAATTCTTTGACGAATATGGCTTTGTAACTCTATATGAACAAATAACCAATCATGTTGATATCATCAAACCCTTCCCGGAGCGGTTCAGGAAGATCGCGGCCTGGGTATCACAAAAACCTGGGTATGAGTTCAGGCATTTTGAATCGGCAAAAATTGATCGATACGCGGCAGATTTTATTGAAATATACAATGATGCCTGGCGCGATTTTGAAAACTTTGTGCCCATAAGCCATGCTACAATACTCGAAAGCTTCCGCATGATGAAGCCTATCATGGACGAGAACCTGATCTGGTTTGCCTATGTCAACGGAGAGCCTGCTTCATTCGTGGTTATATTACCAGACGCAAACCAGATATTCAAACATATCAATGGCAAACTAAACCTACTCGGGAAGTTGAAATTCCTTTACTACCGTTGGCGTGGTGTGCACCGTATGCGGGCAGTTGTTATGGGTACCAAACAAAAATTTCAGAAACACGGGCTTGAGTCGGGTTTGTTTATTAAACTGGGCGAATATGCCCTTCCACTCAATCAATATTCTGAACTGGAGCTATCGTGGGTCGGCGATTTTAATGATAAAATGATCGCTTTACACCATAGCATGGGCGGGGTGTTTGGCAAAAAGCACCTGACATTAAGGTATAAATTTCAATAGGCAGGGGAAGTAAATCGTGGAATTCAGGCAGTAACTTTGGTGTGGCGCAACTCTTCGAAAAGCTCAATAACTTTCTTTTGCAAGTCAATTACTTCAGCTTCGCGGTCAAGCAATTTTTTATTGACCGTTTCGAGTTCATTGATAAATTTCTGATCCTGTTCTGAATCGCTGAAGGTAAGCAACTGCACAACGGTCATATCAAATAACACAGCAATTTGTTCCAGCCTCGATAAATTAATATCGGTTATTCCAGTTTCGATCTTGGAAAATGCCGGGATCGAGATGTCGAGCTTTTTTGCGACGTCTTCCTGACTCCATCCTTTTTGATGGCGAAGTAACCTGATTTTTTTACCTAGTGCTTTCATTTCTCTTTTTTACTGAGATAAGGTTTCTCAGAAGTTAATAAAGTTACAAAAAATATCAAATACAAGAATATTATTTATAATTTTTATAATATCTTTCCTGCAAGGGTTTTCAGATCTAAACCACCGAAGTTTCCTGAGCTCATCATCAATAAATTTTTCTGATCATAGTTGATTCCCGAAAGGTAATTTTCTAAATCTGAGGGGTCGTTAAAAAACAAGATATCCTCTCTGCCAAACGCAATTTTAACGATTTCAGCACCGTATGGCAACATTTTCTTCTGTTCGAACGTTTTCTTGTCGATAAAGACAACTGCAGTATCTGCCTCATCCATGGTGCCGGCATATTGATCCAGAAACTCTTTATTCAAACTGCTAAAAGTATGTAACTCAATACAAGCCAGCAGCTTTCTGATCGGGAATTGAAGTTTAACGGCAGCAATTGTTGCCTTCAATTTGGATGGGGCATGCGCAAAATCCTTAAAAAAGCTCGTGTTTTCATTCCTGGCAACCAGCTCGAGGCGACGTGCAGCACCTTTAAAACTCACTATGCTATTGTAAAAATCGGAGGCAACGATACCCAGATTTTCACATACCAGGCGGGCGGCTTCAAGGTTCAAAAGATTATGTTCACCAAATACCTGCAATGGATATTCAACATCACCAGCTATAATATATGTAATACCGTTATTAATATAATAAGCTGGCAGATCATAAGGTATTTTTTGAACGTTTGACTTATCGTTAGTAACTACATCAGCCACAATACTATCTGATTCGGAATATATCAGTACTCCACTGGGTACGATTGTTTCGATAAACAAACTAAACTGATTGACATAATTTTCGAACGTTGGAAATACGTTGATATGATCCCAGGCAATGCCACTGATGACCCCAATGTTGGCATGATACAGATGAAATTTTGGACGCCTGTCAATTGCTGATGAAAGATACTCATCGCCTTCAATAACGATAACCGGTGCCGTATCGCTTAACCTGACCATATTGTCAAATCCTTCAAGCTGGGCACCAACCAGGTAATCAAAATCTTTACCTGTCTCCTTTAAAACATGCAGGATCATCGAAGTAATCGTAGTTTTACCATGGCTCCCCCCTATTACTACCCGCAACTTATTTTTTGAGTATTCATAAATATATTCGGGGTATGAATATATTTTCAAACCAAGTTCTATCGCTTTCAGCAATTCAGGGTTGTCGGCACGGGCATGCATCCCCAAAATGATCGCGTCGATACCAGGTACGATCTTTTCCGGGAACCAGCCTTCTTTTTCGGGAAGTAGGCCATTAGCCGCTAGTCGTGATACCGAGGGTTCAAAAAACATATCATCTGAACCACTGATATCCCAACCCTTTTTTGCAAGAGCAATAGCAAGGTTGTGCATGGCACTACCACCTACTGCAATAAAATGAATTCTCATCAGGTTTTAAATTGGCGCAAAACAGAAAATAAAGGTCTAAAAAAGCCAATTACAAATACATTGGCGTCTTCAACATTAAAGCATTATTCAATTAAAACAGGCCGGGATGCTTCGCTATCGGGACCAGATTCTTTACAACTTTACAAATTTAGCTGCAACCCAATCCTTTGCTTTATGATGATCGAAATAAGTGAGGTTATAATGCGCAGCCTCAATTTTGATCACTTCAAGGTCAGGACGCTCATAAAACCCGCTCAGGTATAGTTCGCCGCCCGATTTCAGCACCCAGGCATAACGGTCAATTTGGTCGAGCAGTATATTCCGATTGATATTGGCAAGAATTATATCATATTGTTCAATTGGAATAGCCTCTTTTGATCCGCAAAACATTCTAATATGTTGGCAATTATTGAGGCGGGCATTTTCCAGGGTACTATCATAACATGCCAGGTCATTGTCGACCGCTACAATATCTGTTGCTCCTAATTTTTCAGCAAGTATTGCCAGTATACCTGTGCCGCAGCCCATATCTAACACTTTTTTGCCGTTAAAATCAGTATCCAGCATTGATCCCATCATCATCGATGTGGTTTCATGATGTCCGGTTCCGAATGCCATCTTAGGGTCGATAACGATCTCAAAAGGAAATTCGGGTTTAGGTTGGTGAAAAGTCGCTCTCACCCAAACCTTGTTCCTTATTTGTATAGGTTCAAAATTACTTTCCCAAACCTCGTTCCAATTTTGCTGGGGTATAAGGTTAAAATCGTAGCTAAAGGTAAATTGCTCCCTATAGGCAGCAAGCTTTTCATCCAGCAACTGCTTATCAAAAACTGATTCAGCTATAAAGGCCTTAAATCCAAATTCTGCTTCTTCAAAAGTGTCGAAACCAATATCAGCCAATTCATTGATCAGCAGGTCTTGTTGGAAATCGGCTGCATCTATAAGAGTAAAATGCAATTCTAAATAATTCATATTTCTGGTTTTTCTGCGGTTTTACTAGCTGTTTGCTTAAATTTATTCTCCAGCAAATGTGTGATAGCGATATTTATTATCCAATAGATCACTTGCACCCCTGTCAAAAAAAGGCAGAGTTTATACAGGTGTTTTCCGGATACTTCATCCCAAATGGCATAAGCTACCAACGATCCTAAGATAAAACAGAGGAAACAACAGCCGATAAAGGCGAACCATTTTATCCGATCAGAACCATGGGCCACTTTGTTCCAGATCGGGATAAACAAAAGTAGCTGGGTCAAAATCCCGGTCACAAATATCAGAGGGAACAAGTAGCGGTAGAACGACATAAAGCTCTGAAGCTTACCATCACCCATCGAATCGATCCGGAGTGTAAAATAATAAGGGCTGTAACGCACAGCAATAAAATACAGCAAAAATGCAACAGACGGCGGTACAAATATTTTAAGCAGCCTTTTCATCTGCGTTGCTGATTTGCCACAATCGTTTGTAATTTCAATTTTGCGTTATCTTAGTATCCTAAACTAATTGCTGTATAAGCTGCCGGTATCTGGCAAGCCTATCAATTAAATACTCTGGCAATATCCACAAAATCGCGCGATTTTAACGAGGCTCCACCGATAAGGCCGCCATCAATATCCGCCTGGCTAAATAGTTCGGCTGCATTTTTTGGATTGCAACTGCCACCGTAAAGGATAGTCGTACTATCTGCGATACTCTGGCCATATTTTGCAGCGATCTCGTTACGAATGAAAACATGGATCTCCTGTGCCTGCGCCGAGCTGGCAGTAACGCCGGTACCAATAGCCCATACAGGCTCATAAGCGATCACTAATTTGGCAAATTCCGATGCATCAAGATGAAAAATGCCTTCTGACAATTGTTTTTTGATCACATCAAAATGAATCCCGGTTTCACGTTCCTGCAAGGTTTCGCCGATACAAAAAATTGGCAGCAATGCATGCTTTAACGTGATATCAACTTTTTTCGCAAGCAACTCGTTGCTTTCTCCAAAATATTGCCTGCGTTCTGAGTGGCCCAGGATCACATATTCAGCGCCAACAGAACGTATCATTTTAGCTGAGATCTCGCCTGTAAAAGCTCCGGATTCCGCCTGGTGGGCATTTTGAGCACCAACCGACACTTTTGTGCTTGATTTGCCTAAGGCAACAAGACTGTGCAGGTGGATAAACGGGCTGCACACAATTACATGTTGCTGACCGGTTATTTCATCATTTACCATATTAACTACTTCAGAAAATAAGGTCAGACCTTCTTCATAGTCTAAATTCATTTTCCAGTTTCCGGCAACAATTTTCTTTCTCATTTTTTGTTGGTTATATTGGTTGTATTAGTTTTATTAGTTGTATTGGTTGTATTGGTTGTATTGGTTGTATTGGTTGTATTAGCTGTATTAATTGTGGTGATTTTGTTTTTAGAATCTCCTGTAAGATTCAGTTAAATCGAATACGGCTTTCAGGATATGCTGTTCGGTTTCGTCAAATAATCTGTGCTCACGACGTTCAAATACTTTTTCTGTTGTTTCAAACATCTTTTTCAATGTATAGGTTTCATAACCCTGAGCGCCACCCCATGAAAAATCGGGGATAAAATTGCGGGGGAAACCTGCACCAAAAATATTGGCTCCGACACCAACTACAGTACCGGTATTAAACATCGTGTTGATGGCACATTTGGCATGATCGGCCATGATCAATCCGCAGAATTGTAATCCTGTGCGGCGAAACCGTTCAAGTCCATAATCCCACAATTTTACTTCAGCATAGTTATTCTTCAGGTTCGAGTTATTGCTGTCGGCACCTATATTACACCACTCGCCCATTACCGAATTACCCAGATAGCCTTCATGGCCTTTGGATGAGTAGCCCCATATCACGGCATTATTGAGTTCGCCGCCGACCCGTGAAAAAGGCCCTACAGTTGTGGCACCATATATCTTCGCCCCCATCTTCACCTGCGAATTATGACAAAGCGCAAAACCACCACGAATATGCGTTCCTTCCCAAACCTCGGTCTCTTTGCCAAGATAAATAGGCCCCCTTGTGGTATTAAAAGTTGAACAATCTGCAATAGCACCTTCTTCGGCAAAAAAGTCATCACCAATGATAACATTGCTGCTATTGATAGTGCTACTTGTGCGGCCGGTGGTAAGCAATTTAAAATCCCTACGAAGTTCGGTATCGTTGTTTTTAAAAATATCTTCAGGATAGGTGATCACTACCGGTGAGCCTTTGTATTCGACGAAGTTGTCGAACTGGGCTTTTGGATCGAAATTTTTTGCACCGCTTTCTGAAAGTTTTACGGCAATAAGTTTCCCACCGAAAATTAATGGCTGTTCGCCACCCAGCGCATAAATAGCCTCCAGTAATTGCTCATCAGGGCAAACTGAACCGTTGATGAACAAATTTTTCTCTTCAGGCTTTAAAGGGAATTTCTCACTTAAATAGCTTTGCGTATGCCAGGAAAAGTCGAGCTCGATGTTCTTTGCCCATTTTTCGGCGATCGTCAATATACCTATGCGGAGGTCGCCCACAGGGCGTGTAAAGGTTAAAGGCAGAAGAGTTTGGTGAGCGTTATCGTCAAAAAGGATAATAGCCATGGTACAAAAATAAAAAAAGTCCCCCGTTGTATCGGGAGACCTTCAAATAATTTATCAACGAACCAATTACTTTTTGTTGTAACGGCTGCGGAATTTGTCGATACGTCCGGCAGTATCTACCAGTTTCATCTTTCCGGTGTAAAAAGGGTGAGATGTGTGTGAAATTTCAAGTTTCACAAGCGGGTATTCGTTGCCGTCTTCCCATTTCACGGACTCACGGGTATCTATACACGATTTAGTTAAAAAAGCATAGTCATTTGACATGTCTTTAAATACAACTAATCTATAATTCTTGGGATGCAGGTCTTTTTTCATAATAATCTATTCTCCTAAAAGAGGCGCAAATATAGCATTATTAATCAAATTCAAAAAGCAAAATTAAAAAAGCAGTATAAATGCTTTTCATTGCCTCAAAAGTTTTTTAAAAAAAATTCCGAAAACGCTATAACCTTGAGTGCTTTAGGTGCGTACAAGTACGTGGTTAATAAATAAGAGATTAATACTTTTAATTGGTTTGAAGAATGGTTAAATCCCCGGTAGTGAATGGCCGGGGATTTTTTTATTTACTGTGCCCATACCCTATTCTCAACTTTCAGCCTCACCGCTAACATCGCTACGTTCAAAATTGAAAAGATCACTGCGGTATAGTACAAATGGAATACCAGAGGGATCACTGCTATTTCGCATACAACATCAACATAATTGGGATGCCTGAACAGTCGATAAGGACCCTTTTTTACCGGAACCGATCCTGGTATCCGGTAAACCTTTGTACTCCAATATTGCCCAAGTGAGCTTAAAATCCAATATTTGAACAACAACAATGCGACAAACGCAAAAAGGAATATATAATTGATCGTTTTCCCACCTGTCAGATAATACTCCAATACCAACGACAAAATAAAGAGGCTATGCAAAGCGATCATCCATGGGTAATGTTTGGCACCATACTCTACCGCGCCTTGTGCCAGTAACCATTTCTCATTATTTGCCGAGCGGTACAACTCAGCAAGACGCTGAACGACCAGCAATGTTATGAACAGATAAAAATACATGATTTAATTATGAGCTTTTTGCCGGGATAAATACGCCCTGCGCTAAACGACCTGACAATTAGTTCTTCATTTCCAACAAAACCATTTCACTCGAAAAACCCGGCCCCATTGCCATCATCAATCCGTAGCCATCCTCAAAACCATGTTTCAGGTATCGTTCCAGTACGTATAACACGGTTACGCTCGACATATTACCGTAATTATTCATGATGATACGCGAATTTGCCAAAAAATCACCTTCCACTTTCAATGCATCCTGGTAAGCCTCTAAAACTTTTTTACCGCCGGGATGGAAGATAAAATTTTTAATAGCAGACAATGTCAGATTTTGTTTTGCCAGAAAAAGCTCGATATCATTGCGCACGTTCTGGTTGATGAATTCGGGAATATCTTTAGAAAAAAGGACTTTAAACCCATTGTTGGTAAAATCCCACCCCATTACCTCCAGCGAATCATAATAAAGCTTGCTGCTCGACGATTTGAATTTAACTTGCTTAAGGCCTTGATAATTATCACCCAAAATGAGACAAGCGGCTATACCATCTGAGAATAAGCTTGAGCCGACAAAATTACTGGTACTGTAATCATCACGCAATACAGTAAGTGAACAAAGCTCAACTGCTACCAGCAACACTACCGCATCAGGGCTTGCCTGCGCTATCGTATTGGCCTTAGCCATTCCAGACACCCCTCCGGCGCATCCCAGACCAAATACCGGAAGCCGATTGATATGAGGGTTAAGGCGCATCGCATTGATGATCATCGCATCAAGACTGGGTGTAGCCAATCCGGTTGTTGAAACAAAAATAAGGTCGGTAATTGCGCCCTTTTCAACTTCGGCATTGGCAAGACAACTATTGATCGCTTCAATGGCAAATTTTAGCGAAGTTTCAAGATAAGCCGTATTTCGTTCTTCAAAGGTCGAAGGTCCGGTATAATAGCCGAGCGGCTTACAAAAGTTACGGGTTACGATCTGGGTGTTGTCAAATACGTCCATCAACCGTTCCATGTGTGGTGAGCGCGAAGTAAACGCAATGCGGGCCTGTTCTTTTACTTCACCCTGGGGAGTTTTAAAGGGAAGGTCGATTTTAGAAACCGATGCAATAAATGGCATATTTTAATTTTATATAATAATAAGCAATAATCAACAACATAGTTTTAGCACAAGGCCGAAAATGCCATTATGACGTACGTAAACGAATTAAAGATGGATTGCACAAATGAAAAAAGCCCCGTTACCGGGGCTCTTCGTGAGATTGATTTAGTTGATTTATCATTGGTTAGTTAAACCCGAATATAAATTTTTCGCTTGTCGAGGATATACCCCACAAACCAACAGGTAAGCATTACCGAAATTGCAAATAACAGCGAACCCACTTTTCCGTGTGCCACAAATTGCCAAAAGTTATCCACCCATTCCGGAATTGATCTGGATCCCAGCTTCACCCATGAAAGTATAGTTAAGATAGTTTCGGAAACCAGGTATACAAACAATGGGTTCTTACCTACCGGTAAGAAAAATGACGTCCAACCCAGGAAATTCCAGTTACGGATCTCCACCACATAGATCAGAACGGATATGATCACCAGGTCGATACCCGTAGTGATCATCACAAACGAACTGGTCCAAAGCTTTTTGTTGATCGGAAAAATTGAATCCCAGCAGATAGCAATAAAGATAAAAAGGCAGCCTACCAAAAGAAGCTTGGAAATTGTTTCGAAGCTCTTGCCCTTTTCCTGAATAAATTTTCCGGCAAAATACCCCACAATAACATTTATAATAGCTGGTAGCGTACTTAAAATACCTTCAGGATCAAACGCAACACCTTCACCATGATACAGGTGAGCATCGCCCATAATCGCTTTATCCAGGTAGGTACCTGCATTAGTTAACATACCAAAAGGATGAACCGGATCGCCGAAAACCAAAAGTATGATCCAATAGCCCAACAGAAAAAATGCCGACAAAAGGAAAACCACATTGCGCGAAAAATAGTGCACGATCAACGAACCGAAGCAATAGCAAAGAGCTATCCGTTGCAGTACACCCAAAATACGTGTAGTAGCTATCGGCCTCAGATCCCAGTGTCCGTTGTGGATATCAAAAAACGGGAACCAGTATAATAAATAACCCAATAAAAATATGAGCAGTGTACGCCTGAATATTTTTGAAAGGACCGCCCCGTTACCAATTTGCTGGTATTTTTTCATGGTAAAACTCATCGCATTGCCTACAGCAAACAGGAAAGATGGGAATACCAGGTCAGTTGGTGTAAAGCCATTCCAGGCGGCGTGATTCAGTGGCCAGAAAGCACCGTTGCTACCGGGTGTATTAACTATGATCATGAAACAAATCGTCATTCCACGAAAAACGTCTAGCGATAAAAATCTCGGTGAAGCTTCGGTCGTCATTTTAGGTTTTTTATTTAGTTGACCAAAGTGCAAATACAATTTTAATTTTACAAGTAAATGCTGAAACTTTTTAAAAAAGATTAAAAAGTTTTTTTGAAAGCAGCTGCCGGTATAGATTGGCTGATAAACCTTATCTAAGGGTGCTTAGTCGATAAATTCGGTAAGTTGGGGCTCCTCGTATTCCCGGATGAACTGTGCTATTTTAAAGATATTTTCGATGCCGGGATCATTGTCTCCAGCCCAGTCGAACAAATCACCATCGAGGTGAATTTCGCCTAAAATGCCGTCAGTTGATACCACAATATAACGACCGGTAGGAAACAAATCGCCACCTGCTATTTCTTCAAATACTGGCTCAATTGTTACCAACTTTCTATCCTCTGCGATATGCAACAAATATTTGACCGGATTTACCATCAGTAAAATCTTATTAAAAATCTGGTTATTATTTCCATTATATATTTAGTCTTAGCAAGCGGTACCTTATTCCTGATACAAGTAATTGAAAAATATCAGATAAAACCTTGAAAACATCAAATTTTTAGCTGCAATACAGGCCATCATTTAGTCTATTGACCAAACGAAGTCTTAAAAAAATAATATTAAAAATCAATCAGGTTAATGAGGGGTGGATTGTATTCCGCTAGCTGCTGTTACTCTATTAGGTGCAATGAGTTAAATAAATATAACTATTGCTATCCGACTACAACCATTAATTAAAAATAATATAATGTTCCGACAATAACAAATTTAGCGGGTGTCTTTTTATTGAACGGCTGTCAGTAATTAACGACTTGCAAATATCTCTTCTCCGGCCCATTCATTAAACCTCATATGATCAGGAAGTTCGCGTCAGTTTTACTAATTAAAGCAATAAAAAAAATCTCGCTTTTTGAACTTTAATTAACTGCTGTGACTAACTCTGATATAGCAATTTAAAAAAAACAACTTTTAAAAAATAACAGCGCAACTATTCAAAAGTTTCAGGCCAGAGTGGTACATTTTTTGACAAGTGTTAGGAATATAATTATACTAAATGCTGCCCACTAACTTTTATGTAATTCAAACCGAAACCGGCGATATGATCCGGGATGTTAAATCGATGCTGCGTATTTCAATTCGTAAGTTGGAAGACATCAATTTTGAACCTAACCCGGCCGAATTACAATTCTACAGCAAATACAATAATGGGCATATTGTATTTGAAACCGTCAATATAAAGGATTATTTGCGTCCGCTTGTAGCTGCAGCATTACAATGGTATGCCGATCGGCTTGGGCAACCAGAAATGTATATCAGCAGCGAAGATCCGAGGCCGGCTTTGAAAGCTGTGTAATTATAACATCAGCAAATATTTCTCAAACTGTGGAATAAAATCATCAAACAGCACACAGCCACTTGCCCGTTCGTAGCCGCTTTTGGTAAATGTGAAAATTATATAGCCATTTTTTAAACATTCCATATCATATTCCCAATCGCCAATATTCCAGGCCATAAACAAGCTACCCGATTGTGTCGGTCTGAAACGGATGTTTCGCTCAAGGTTCAAGTCGTCAATATAATCTAATACTTTTTCGGCGTTGTTTTGAGCAATGTCATTTGGCACCAGGTGATAGGTCCCGGCAACTTTAACTAATTCTGTGATTTGGGCGTGCATGTTCTGTTGCTATCTAAAAATCGATACCTCAGTTATACGCAAATCCGGCATTTAGGTTATTGACCCCTGATAGGAAAGTCGGTATTTATTTTTGATCAGGGCATAAGATTGATAAACCATTAATTGCGATCGATCGACACACCCAGTATTTTCAATGCAATATCGTTAAGCTTAGCCTTCGTTCCGGTAAAATGAAAGATATTATGGCCATGTGTTAATGTTGCACCTGGTTGAAGAAACGCTCCCGGAGAAACACTCTCCAGTTCATAAAATGGCCCCATTTGCGTGCCATCTGCCAGTGGGCCATCATTATAAGCGTTTACAGCATCTCCAATTAAAGGATCTTTGTCCGGCGTCCATTCCTGGTTAAGGTAGATCGCTTTACGATCAACATCAAAAGTGATGATCGTTAAAACATTATTGATACTATCGTAGCTACCTGCAATACCTTTGGTTCGGTTGGCAGGCATACCCAGTTTACCACGTGATTTTCCATCAGCCTTAAAATTAAGTTCACCATGTTCGGCAGATACCCTGTCAGGCGGGATCTGTCCAAAATAATCTGTAGTTGCAATTTTGCCACCTGTCGATTCATTATAAGGGATAATGATCCGCACGCCCGGCGAAGGTGTAAACATATCCAGGTTCCATAAGCATGGTGCCCCTGTTGAACTCGTCCACGCTTGTTTACCTGTATTTGTAATACTATTTATTGTATTAATACCAATCGACTTTACGCTTCTGTCAATTTTAAAACCCAAAGCGCTATCTATCCCGATGCGATCCAGCAAAGTAACTTTTCTATCAACCCTTAAATTCAATTGGGTCCCGGCATAGTTTTGCAACTGCATATTTTTAGCGAGTTCAACTTTTTGTTCATCGCTTTTAAGCACCTCCCATTTTTCGTGATCGAAAGCAGCCGGAGTATGCCAGTTAGAAAACAGCATTTGCGAACCGGGCTTAAAGAACAAAGCAAATTTACTACCCTCCGGTCCTAACCAAAGCCGGTCTTCGCCGCCATAAGCATTCATGTGCGGATCGATCGCGGAATCAAATACTTTATAGTTGATCCATCCGAAGCTCCTGCCGGTATCGCCTGAAGCTGTTGAAGTAAAAACCTTTCCCTGATATTTAGGTGACACGAGGACCATCGACGAGCCATCTTTACTTTTTAGCACCAACAAACTATCTCGTTGTTGCAAAAAGGCATGGTCATACCCGAAGGTTCCCTTTTTAAAATTTGCGGGAGCCGTCGACTTATTTGCTTGTGTGCAGGCCTCCAATAAAAACAAGCCCGCCGATAGAAAAAATAAAAATTGTCTGTTCATTTTAATTTACCTCTAATTGGTCTTTAGCAGGCAGCTTAGGGA
Source organism: uncultured Mucilaginibacter sp. (assembly GCA_903863845.1). Classification (GTDB taxonomy): domain Bacteria; phylum Bacteroidota; class Bacteroidia; order Sphingobacteriales; family Sphingobacteriaceae; genus Mucilaginibacter. The sequence continues at coordinate 30,819 of CAIPDP010000040.1, forward strand.
AAGGATTGTGCGGCTCAACCTGGTACCAAAATGCAACAGAAGCTATATCGTCCTGCAGGGGTAAATACCGGCCGTCAGCATGCCAGCCGAGGTCCTGTATGGTTACTTTTAAATCTTTATCAAAACGAATAGGATCCAAAATGTGCCAGCGGTATAAACCGAAACGCTGCGCTATCTCATAATGTCCGTCACCCCTGATCACCTGGGGCAAGCCGGTATAAGGACCGCTGAATTCGGTATAATGGCTTTCTTCTACACCTGCTATATTTTTTGTTTGGCTATCAAAGTCGTAAGCGCCGTTAAAATAGTCTTCCGTCCCGGTACCATTTATAGTTGGGAAATCTGTATCGCCATCCATGAAAAATTTGATCTCGCCCTCGCCCCACCAGCCATTTTTATTTGAGCCATAAGCCAGATAAGTACCTACATAATGCCCCTTGCCCCTGATGCTATCAACCAGCACATAATCCTTTTTAAATGGTAATGGATTTACCCTTCTGAATTGCGCATGAAAATAACCGGCGTCTTTCGGCACTTCTGTCAATGTATAATCAACCTGGTAATACAGCACCATATCCACATTATCAATATTTTCCATGGTGATCCTGCATTTTTTGTGGAAAGGCATTGGCCAGTAACAGTTAAATCCACTGCCGGGGTTAACAACCACAGCCAGTGAGGTTACCGGCGCATATTTACCCCATCCCATGCAAAAAAAATCGCCAACAGGCGCTTCAACAGAAGGGGTGGTTTCGTCGTCCCAATAAAACCGGATAATTGAATAGCGCCAGTTACCGGTGGGAGTCATCCAGATATGTTGAATTGCCCCGGGTCCATCAATTTCGGCAATGGTAAAAGTAGTACCATGTTTAATAACCACACTTGGGCTAACTTTCCATTTCTGACCCAATTCGCGCGATGGCCCCGCTCCTGTTCCAGTAGTAGCCATGCCACCTTTCCCTTTTTCACCATTAAAATTTTCGGGACTAATCGAACGTGTTTTGGCATCCGAAGTTCGGTAGAGGTTGCCCATATTAAGGTCGAGCCCATTAAATTTCTGGGCTATAGCAGTTGTAAAACAAAGCAACAGCGAGATAAAGACGGGGAAATACTTTTTCATATCTATTTTATTGTTATTGGTTTATAGGCAATTGTGTTTACAAGAGTACCAATATGATCGATAGTTATCGATACAATATCACCCGCCTCTAATGTAAAATCGTTAGGTGGCACCAAACAAGTACCCGTCATCAGGAAACACCCATGCTGAAAATCGCATTCACGGAAAAGGTAGTGTGCCAGTTCGGTAAACGAGCGTTTCATCCGGCCAATTGTGGTCTCATCCGCATAAACCACTTTGCCATCACGCTCTATTTTCATTTTGATAGCGGTTTGGGGATCTGGCGGTACTTCAGGAATAAACAGGCATGGCCCCAGGGCAGCACTCCGCTCATAAATTTTTGCCTGGGGCAGGTATAAGGCATTCTCACCCTCGATACTTCGCGAACTCATGTCATTCCCAACAGTATAGGCTTGTATCTCTCCAATTGAATTGATAAATAGCGTCATTTCGGGTTCCGGTACGCTCCAGCTTGAATCGCGCCGGATGTAAACCTGCTGGTTATGCCCTGCAACCCGATGGGGCAGCGATTTAAAGAATAACTCCGGTCGTTCGGCTGCGTAAACTTTGTCGTAAAGGTCGGCAGCACCTGACTCTGCTGATTCTTCCATCCGGGCCTCGCGGCTGCGTAAATAGGTAACACCGGCTGCCCATACCTCTTGTTGTCCAATTGGTGGCAAAAGCTGGGTTGCTATTGCAATTGCCGCTTCATCCCCAGATAACAGGTTTTTTACATCAATAAATTTACCCAGGTGATGGTAAAGAGCTGAGCGATCGATCAGCTCGTCCCATTCAATATCCAATTTGTAAAAAGCTGAGCCATCCTGTAAAATAGCACCCGTACGTAACTTGAAAAGTTTCATCTTAAAATATCATGCAGCCGATTTTTTTTTATGGGCGGCTTATAATTGGAATTACAAGATAGTAAGCTTTTATTACTCCTTCAAGAAATGTCGAATTATATATTGTTGCCATCGCCAAATTGCCTATCGTTTGGCAGGATACAGCAAGGCTTTTCGCAAATTTGATCATGTTAATGCTGACAGAACACGGCAAAAATTTCCCCAAAAGACTACCCACTTTGCCCCTATATTTTCGCAAATACCGATGTCAACTATTACAAATCAAACCGGTTGAGGTAAGGTGGGATAATAAATTATGCCTGAGTACTTTATTTTTTACAACAAAAAGTAAAAAATTTGTAATTATGTGAAACAAATAATCATTTTTAGTGGGATATGCACATCGCACTTTTGCTGATTGGTAGCAGGCGAATGGTATGATTATTGAAATTCACATTCAAAATATTTAGGCTGTTTGTAAACTTTCACAATTGAACTTAAATTAGAAAGTATTTCAAAATGACCATAGCTATATTTTTAAGAGACCCGAACTTCTTCTAAAAAAACATTTAAATATTCAACAATGAAAAAACCCTTCCTGATCATTATTCCTGCACTCGCGTTCATGTATTCCTGTCATAGTAACAATGATGTACAACTCATCGATGGACCGCATTTTTCGGTCAATAAAGGAAAAGGCGACAACCCGGTAAATCAGCAAAGTGCGCAACCAGGTTCTGATGCGAATTACCCTACTGCGTTTGGAGCAATAAATAATACCAACAACGCTAAGAAAGCCGAGCCTGAGGTTATTGTCGAAGACCTTCCAAGGTCATACAAAGCCCGCAAGTTCCTGAATGATATTTCCGGTTTTTCTTACGACCTGTTTATGATACCCGGCAACATAGTTTCCTATAATTCAAAAGATTCCTCTTATTCTTTCAGAACGCTGAAAGCCATTACCAAAAATCATAAACCACCGGTAGTTGCAGCTATCAATGATGGTAATGTTTATAGTGCAAAGATCAATTCGAATACCAGTTTCAATGGCTCCTACCTTATCGGCGGTATCAACGTTGGCAGGGACGAGATCGTTGAATTGAACATTCAGGATGTTGCCATATCATCAATACCCGACAGTTTGATCGATAACGATGCCATTGAATCTGCCATTGCTAAAATACCCGAGGACGATAAGAAAAATTTGTATTTTATCAAATCGGTAACACTTACTACCGTAGATAACCGCAAATATGTTGAAGCAAAATTTGATGCAAGTATCAACTCCTGCTTTGTAACAGCCGGTGGCAAAACTTACAGCAGTAACGAAAAGTTTAAACGCGACAGGGTAGTTTCCATGTTTATTGTGCCACTTAGCAACCTGATCACTTCACATTAATATTCAGGCATTGCCTGTTAAAAGCCCGGCGAATGTTTGCCGGGCTTTTTTGTGTCCTGATAATTATTTTCACGGGCTGCATAATACATTTTATTGAACTTTAAAGTTATTCTGCCGTTTAAATCAATCAGAAAAATCAATATTTTTATCAACGGTTAAATCCTATCTAAATCCTAAAATCATGTTACGTTTTTTCTGCCCGAGATGGGGAAGTAGTGATCTGAACTGGAAAGACTTTGTTCAAAAAGTTAAAAACGCCGGTTACGATGGTATTGAATTTGGCATTCATAATGACGCACCGGTGAGTGATTTGGATGACGCCTGGAACAATGCCGAAAAAATTGGATTACCCATTATTCCGCAGCACCACAGTACCAGGGATCCGGATATCAGCCGTCATGCAGACGAATACTCGGGCTGGTTCGAGAAGATCAGGCCTTATCCTGCTTTGAAGATCAACACCCAAACGGGCCGGGATTTTTTCACCTTCGAGCAAAATAAACTATTGATAGACATTGCGGGTGAATATGCCAAAAGTTCGGGTGTTCCGGTTTTTCACGAGACTCATCGGGGCAAATTCAGTTTTGCGGCCCATATTACTTACCAGTATCTGCAAAAGTTACCCGATCTGCAATTGTCATTAGATATCTCCCACTGGGTCAACGTTGCCGAAACCTACCTCGACGATCAGCCGGAAGCTGTGGCACTGGCCATTGAACGTACCGGGCATATTCATTCGAGGGTAGGTTATCCGGAAGGCCCTCAGGTGCCTGACCCGCGTGTGCCCGAATGGAAGGAAGCTTTGGATGCGCATATTCAATGGTGGGATCGTATAGTTGCAAGGCTTAAAAAACAGTCACCTAACGAAATTATAACGATCACGCCTGAATTTGGTGCATACCCCTATATGGTACATTTGCCGCATACCAATAAACCCATTACTGATCAATGGGCAGTGAATGTATTTATGATGGACCTGCTGCGCGAAAGGTACAGCTGAACATTGTCGTTATATAACCTTACCTGAAGTTCCGTCCTTTGTAGTAAACCTGCTTTGGCTGCTTAATGGCGTCCTCGATATTAGGCGGGATACTGGTTTCGTCGCTGCGCGATAAGGTAAGCACCGGCTGATATTTATCTTTTGTGATGCCATTCAACATGGTGGTAAGGTTAAAACAGCGCTTGATGATCACATGGATAACCTTCTCCTCGCGCTGCAGTTTACCCTCTACCATCAGCAAAGTGGATTGTAATATCTCTTTCCGGTACTGATCAAAAATACCCTGAAAAGCAACCAGATTGGCAAAACCCGTTTCATCCTCAATGGTAATAAAGCAAACACCCTTTGCCGTTCCGGGTCTTTGTCGTACCGTTATGAGTCCGGCTATTTTTAGCGGTGTGCCATCTGCTATCTTATCAAGTTCATTAGCAGCGCGTACATGCAGCAGGCTTAATTTTTCACGCACAAAACTTACGGGGTGTTTTTTTAAGGATAAGCCGGTCATCGCATAATCCTGCACCACATGCTCGGCATCGCTCATTAAAGGCAAGCTGATCTGTGGCTCAAAGGCACTTTCGGAGGGTTGTCCTTTAAACAATGCTTCCGGCTTATCGCCCATTGCGGTCGCTTGCCACAAAGCCTCGCGCCGGTTAAGCTGCATCGAACCAAATGCATCTGCATCGCCCAACCTTTCAATAGTTGCCTGGGATATACCTGCATCACTCAACTGCTGTATCGTAGTATAAGGCACTGATCTTTGGGCGATCAACTGCTGTATATCTTCATCCCTTATACCCTTAACCTGCCTGAAACCTAAGCGCATGGCATAGTACTTTCCGGCACGTTCTTCCAGGGTATTATCCCAAAGCGAAAAGTTTACATCTACCGGCCTTACCTCTACCCCATGTTTACGTGCATCGATCACGATCTGTGCCGGCTGGTAAAAACCCATAGGCTGACTGTTCAGCAAGGCGCAGGCAAACACATCGGGGTAATAGTATTTGATATAGCCCGATACGTATACCAGCAATGCAAAACTGGCTGCATGGCTCTCTGGAAAACCATAGCCCTCAAAACCCTGCAACTGCTTAAATATCCGCCTCGAAAATTCTTCCTCATAACCATTGGCTACCATGCCATCAACCAGCTTCTTCTCCAGCTGATGCAATTTGCCATTGGCTTTAAAAGTTGCCATGCTGCGCCTCAATTCATCCGCTTCGGTTGGGGTAAAGCGTGCGGCAACAATAGCTACTTCCATGGCCTGTTCCTGGAACAAGGGCACTCCCCGGGTGCGCCCCAATACGTCCCGCAGTTCATCCTTCGGATATTCTTCGGGCTCCTCGCCATTGCGGCGACGCAGGTAAGGATGCACCATCTGCCCCTGTATAGGGCCCGGGCGCACAATGGCCACTTCTATCACCAGGTCGTAAAAGCAATTGGGCTTTAAACGTGGCAGCATCGACATTTGCGCCCGGCTCTCTATCTGGAACACCCCCAGTGTATCGGCATCGCAAAACATTTTATAGACTTTGGGATCGTCCTGCGGTACATTGGCCAACGTATGGGCTATGCCGTAATGCGCTTTGATCAGGTCGAAACCTTTGCGGATACAGGTTAACATACCCAGACCCAAAACATCCACCTTAAAAAAGCCCAGGGCCTCTACATCGTCTTTGTTCCATTCCAGGTTGGTGCGCTCGGCCATGCGGGCGTTGATCAGGGGGCAAAGTTCGGATACCTTACCCTGCGTGATCACAAAACCGCCGGTATGCTGCCCCAACTGCCGGGGGAAGCCCAGTAACTGCCCCGTAAGCTCCAGTGCTTTTTTCAGGTGTGCATTATCAGGGTTCAGGCCCTGTTCGGCCAGTAATTTACCTTCAAACCATTCATCGGTGTATTGCCAAATGGCTCCCGACAAGCGTTTGATGGTATCCACAGATAAACCC
>CAIPDP010000041.1 GCA_903863845.1 uncultured Mucilaginibacter sp.
ATGGAAGTGAATACCCGCTCACTGGTATTGGAATTGCTTGATTTTGTAGACGATGTAGTTGACGAATTGGGCTGCCGGGAAGACCTGCAATACGTACACAAAATACTTGAGCATGGCACTGGCGCCGACCGCCAGCTGGCGGTTTACGAACAAAACCATAACTTTGCCGACGTGGTTGATTATATTACTACGCAAACGCTTAAAGGAATATAGAGTAAGATAGATTTGAGATGTTAGATTTGAGACTCAGCAAGCTATCTGTTCATCTCAATTCTTATATCTCAATTCTCATATCTCAATTCTCACATCTCAAAAAAAACAATGACAGATAAACCAGAAATAAAAGTAGCTATACTCGACCTGTACGATGGCATTGCCAATGAGGGCATGCGCGGATTCCAGGAAATATTGAAACGGTACCGCGAAAAAAACCAGCTTAACCTTGAATACAGCATATTTGATGTACGCAAAAAGTGCGAGGTTCCTGAATATAACGACTTTGATATTTACATTGTCAGCGGTGGTCCGGGTAGCCCACTGGATACCGAAGGAAGCGAATGGGAAAAGAAATATTTTAACCTGATCGACAAACTCGAGGACCATAACCTTTCAAATAATCAGCAAAAAAAGCATGCATTTTTTGTATGCCATTCTTTTCAACTGATGTGCCGCAAGTATAAGTTGGGGGATATCAATATACGCCGTTCCCCTTCATTTGGGGTCTTGCCTATGCACCTGACCCAAGCCGGAAAGGCCGATCAGGTATTTGACAATCTCAACGACCCGTTTTATGCCGTTGACTCCAGAAGCTGGCAGGTGATCAATCCCGACCATAAGCGTTTCGAGGAGTTGGGTATGCAACTGCTTGCGATAGAAAAAGAACGCCCGCACATTGAATTCCCGCGTGCAATGATGGCCATCCGGTTTAGCGAATATTTTATCTCGACCCAGTTCCATCCCGAGGCTGATGCAAAGGGTATGAAAAACTGGCTATTGAAAGAAGAAAAGCAAAAAGAAGTGGTTAATGAACACGGCTTAGCTAAATACAATGATATGCTGGAACACCTCGATGATCCGGATAAGATCACCTTTACGCAGGCTACTATCATCCCTAATTTCCTGGATCAGGCGGTTTTGAGTTGGCAGGAGGCTTGAGGTTGTCCCGATAGTTATCGGGATGGTTTAAGAAGTTAGCATTTTGATATTTAATTTTTATGGATGCTGCTGCACGAAAAATATTTAACGAGCACTTTTCCGGGGAAAAGTATGCTGATTTTCTGAATACGCTGAACCAGGGACTTTCGAAACCTGTTCAATTTAGGGTTGCCGAGAGCCCCGTTTTCCTTACCGACGATTTTCGCGATAAGCTGCTGGCAGCTGGTAAGGATATTGTCGATGTGATACTGCAGCCTGATTTCAAAACATTGACCGAAAGGGCTATCCCTGAAAAATGGAACGTGGCGAATGAAAATGATCACCCCCATTTTATTGCGCTTGATTTTGGCGTGTGCAAAGATTCCGAAGGCCATATCGTGCCAAAACTGATCGAATTACAGGGCTTTCCATCGCTCTACGGTTTCCAGGTTCATTTGGCAGATACTTATAGGGAAACTTTTGATATTGGTAAGGAATGGACAATATTCTTTAACGGTATCGATCGCACAAATTATCTCGAACTTTTAAAGAAGACGATCGTAGGTCCGCATCAACCCGAAGAAGTAGTTTTGATGGACGTAAATGCATCGGAACAAAAAACGGCGGTCGATTTTTATATTACTCAAAAACACCTTGGTATACCAGTGCTTGCGCTAGACGAACTTTTAGAACAAGATGGCAGGTTGTATTATGAAAGCGAAGGTAAATTACAACAGATAAAACGGGTATATAACCGACTGATCTTTGATGAAATAGAAAATGATCCTGATATTTTTGATAAAGTTGTGGATATCAGAAAGCCCCTGGATGTGGAATGGATAACTCATCCAAACTGGTTTTATCGTATCAGTAAATTTACGATGCCTTTTCTCAAAGGTGATTATGTACCCAAAACCCAGTTTTTAAATGCCATCGAGGCTATCCCTGGCGACCTGGAAAATTATGTCCTTAAACCATTGTTTTCATTTGCAGGGCAGGGTGTGATCATCGATGTTAAAAAAGAGGATGTCGAAAACATCAAAGATCCTCAGAATTGGATCCTGCAGGAAAAGGTGAATTACGAACCTGTGTTACAGGCACCTGATGGCGGTGTAAAAATTGAAGTACGTTTGCTGTACCTTTGGCCGGACGGGGAAACTAAGCCCACACTGGCCATTAACCTGGGACGTTTAAGCAGGGGAAAAATGATCGGCGTGCGCTATAACAAAGATTTCGACTGGGTTGGAGGCACCGTTGCCTTCATGCGAATGTAAAACCTTATACTAATACGGCTTTATGTACGTATATAAGCAATGAAAATGTATTAAATTTGTGACATGATTTACCAGTTAGCGATCATAGCATTACTTTTTGCTGCTGCTGTTTTTTATGTAGGTAGGATACTTTACAAAAGTTTTACCGCTAAAAAAGGCTGTGGAGAAAACTGTAAATGCGGTGTTGATTTTTCGCATATTGAACCACCTAAAGTAAAATAATATATTTGCAGCGATTAGATTTTAGATAGAAGGCCGAAGGTCATGATATTTTAGTGGTTATTTTAACCTGTATAAACCGAGCAGCAGCAACAAACCTTTCATTACCTCTTATCTCGAATCTTATTTATAAACCAAATAAATGGCCGAAAAACAGGTTTTTCAAACTGATACGCCGGGTAGGTGGACCCGTTTTAAGTGGCTTAGCCGCGGTCTGATCATTATTTTAGTAGCCGCCGTTATAGGCGCTGCTATTACAGTAACTTCCAAGCAATATCCAACATTACCTAACCTAAACCCGGCCCCCAAAAAACTATCGCACGAAGAACTTGAACAATTAAAGCGATCAACAAAATACCGTGCCTTTAAGATAGATACCGAAAAAATAGGTGTTTTACGTCGTAACCTGCGCCAGCATCAACTAAAGCATCCAAATAATAAAGACCGCATCAATGCCGGTTTTTACCGTGCATGGGAGCCCCAGGCATATACTTCCCTGGTAGATCATATTGCCCGTTTGGATATGGTGGTTAGTGAAGGATTTACCGTGACCAGGAATGCCGATACGATCACCGCCAAAATTGATACAGGATTAACTAACCTGAATAAAAAATACAATAAGCCGATCCTGATCTCGCTATCAAATTATATCAATTACGATAACCAGCACGGTGGTTTTGACAGCAAAGACATTTACCGGATCATCAAAAAAAAGCAGCTCCGTGCCGACTTTATCAATAGCATCATCAAACAGCTGGCTAAATACCATTTCAGAGGTATCAACCTTGAGTTTGAAGAAATCAAAGACCGCAACGAGAAAAACTATGTTGCTTTCGAAAAGGAGATCTATGCCAGACTGCATCCGCTTGGTTACCTGGTTACCACCGACGTGGTACCGGAAGACGAACAATACGACATTGTTAAGCTACAGCATTATAACGACTACTTGTTCATTATGGCTATAGATGAACATACTGAAGACAGCAACCCCGGCGATTTGTCAAACCAGCATTGGGTAGAAGAGATATTGGATAATGTATGTACCAAGATACCCAGTGAAAAGGTTATTTTAACAGTACAGGGAGGGGGTTACGACTGGCCGGAAAGCAGCACCGCCAAGCCAGCCAGTTACCAGCAAGCTATCAGCTATGCACAGGAGAATAAGAGCCCGATCACTTACGATCCAACGTCAGCAAACTTGCATTACAAGTACTTTGATCTGGATAGTCTTGAACATACGGTTTACTTTACCGATGCAGCAACGAATTTCAATATTATCCGAATGGCCGACGATTGGGCCACAGGTGGTGTAGCTTTATGGCGGCTTGGTTCAGAAGACCCCCGTCTATGGAGCTTCTTCCAGAAAAACTTATCAATTGACTCCCTCCGAAAAACCGGTATCGATCTGAAACGTTTGCAAACCGTAGGTTTGAACAATCGGATCGATTATGCAGGTGACGGTGAGGTGCTTGACCTGGTAACTACGCCTACTACCGGGCAGATCAATGTGGCACTTGATACCATTAATTACGAGATAACTAACCAGCATTATATCAAACTGCCTACCAAATATGTGATCAGGCGTTATGGTTATGCCCCCGGAAAGATCGTTTTAACTTTTGATGATGGTCCAGACCCGGAGTTTACTCCCCGTATTCTCGATATCCTGAAAAAGGAACATGTACCAGCTGCATTTTTTGTGGTGGGTTCAATGGCTGAAAAAAACATCTCGATATTGAGACGCGAATACGAAGAAGGCTACGAGATAGGCAACCATACTTTTTTTCACCCGGACATATCAACCATCGGGATACAGCGTGTTAACCTGGAATTGAACGCCACCCGGAAACTGATCGAATCAGTTACCGGGCGAAGTACCATTTTGTTCAGGCCACCTTTCAATGCGGATGCCGAACCCCAAACTCTGGCCGAAGTTATTCCCGTGGCTGAAAGTCGCCGTCAAAGTTATATCACCATAGGTGAATCTATTGATCCCTGGGACTGGCAACCGGGTGTTACGGCAGACAGTATCCTGGCCCGAACCATCAAACAAAAAGATGCCGGATCGATGCTTCTTTTGCATGATGCCGGCGGTGATACGCGCGAAGAGACTGTACGGGCGCTACCGGGCATTATCCATTATTTTAAAAGTCACGGCTACAAATTTACCACCATTGCCGATGTATTGCACAAAACCAAAGCCGATCTTATGCCACCAATACGCGACGATGCCAACAGTGGCGTGATGGGAACACTTTACGACATTTTTGTACAGGGAACATTTTATGGTAACTGGTTTATGCTTTACCTGTTCTTATCGGCCATATTTCTGGCCCTGGGGCGGATCGTGCTGATAGCTGTTTTAGCGATACGCCAGTATTATGAAGACAAAAAAGAAAAAGCCGAACGCACAGAAGAAGCGGTACTTTATCCGGTAAGTATCATTGTTCCGGCTTATAATGAAGAAATTACCGCGATCAAAACCATCGAGAGTTTACTTCAGATCGACTACCCTGAATTTGAGATCATTTTTATCGACGATGGGTCGAAAGATAAGACCTACGAAATGGTCAATAACGCTTATGGTAGCAATCCCAGGGTTAATGTATTGACAAAACCAAATGGTGGAAAAGCTTCAGCATTGAATTTCGGTATCTCGCATGCAAAATATGATTTTGCCGTTTGTATCGATGCTGATACCCAATTGAAGGATGATGCGATACGCCAGTTAATGATCTATTTTACCGATGAAGAGATTGGCGCTGTGGCAGGTACCGTTAAAGTGGGTAACGAAAATAATATCATTACCATGTGGCAGTCGATCGAATACATTACGGCTCAAAATATGGATCGCCGTGCATTCGATCTCATCAATAGTATAACCGTTGTGCCGGGTGCGATCGGTGCCTTCCGCAAGGCTGCTATATTTAAGGCAGGAGCTTTTACCTCAGACACTTTAGCCGAAGACTGCGACCTTACGATGCGTATCCTGAAGCAAGGATATGTGATCAAAAACTGCTCTGAAGCAATTGCTTATACCGAAGCACCAGAAACATTGAGTGCTTTATTGAAGCAGCGTTTCCGCTGGAGTTTTGGGGTCATCCAAAGTTTCTGGAAGAACAGGGACGCACTGTTCAACAAGAAATATAAATTCTTTGGCATGGTGGGTATGCCGAATATTTTGGTCTTCCAGATCATCCTTCCACTCTTCTCACCTTTAGCCGACCTGATGATGGTAATAGGCCTGTTTGGTGATAAGCCATGGCACATTTTAACCTATTACATTATTTTTGTTTTGGTTGATTTCCTGGTTTCCATTATTGCTTTCAGGATGGAGAAAGAGAGTTACAAAAAACTGGTCTACATCATCCCGCAACGCTTCATCTGGAGACAATTGATGTACTACGTGTTATTTAAATCGATACGCAAGGCTTTAAAAGGCGAAATGAGCGGCTGGGGAGTGTTGAAACGTACAGGGAACGTATCGGTAAAAGAGACGATGAAAACATGATCTCAAGTTTCAACGCTGGTTTATTATGCTATGATTTTTCTATCAGGCAAACGGCATAGGCAACCAGACCTTCCTGTCGCCCAATGAAGCCCATCTGTTCATTGGTTGTTGCTTTGATAGAAATATCATCTTCACTAATGCCTGCAGCATTGGCAATATTAACTTTCATAGCCGGGATATGCGGATTTATCTTTGGTTCTTCAAGCACTACCATAGCATCAATATTACCTATTTCCCAACCTTTTTCCGCAAGTAGCTCAACAACTTGCTGCAAAAGTACCAGGCTACTGATACCCTTCCAGCGATCGTCTTTGTTAGAGAAATGGAAACCGATGTCGCGCAGGTTGGCAGCACCTAAAAGGGCATCACAAATGGCATGGAGAATAACGTCGGCATCAGAATGGCCGAATGCACCTGAATGATGTTCGAGATTTACGCCTCCTAAAATAAAGGGACGACCCTCCTTTAACTGGTGAACGTCAAAACCAAAACCAACCTTAATTTTACTCATTATTTTTTAGCCGCACCAAAGTTAACCATCAGCGTAAAACGCAAGGTATTGGCTAAAGGGCTACTTTGCTGACTGGCCGCAATATAGGCAAAATCGAACGCATAAATATCATAACGGAAGCCTGCTCCAAGGGTAAAGTAGTGTAAGCCGCCGTTGTTAGGGTTTTGGTAAAAATAGCCGGCACGCAGTGCAAATTGCTTGTTATACCAATATTCAATACCCGGCGAAATGTTTATTTCCTGTAACTCCTGGCTGGCACCATTCGGAGCATCGGTAAAGGATTCGAATATACCTGCCGGTACTGACACATCATCGCTTTTGCCTTTAACAATATTTCCATTAGCATCCAGTATTGGTGGCGTAGGCACCAGTAGTTTATTCAAATCGAGCGCAAAAGTAAATTGATTATACTCATCGAGGTTGATCGTATTGGCAATACCGATCTTCAGGTTTGTAGGTAAAAAATATTTTGTGCCGTTATCAGTATAACTGATCTTAGAACCAATATTTGAAATATTAGTGCCAAAAGAAAACGTAGCACTGTTGCCAAACTCTTCAATTGGTTTGTTGTAATACAATGAAACGTCAGCAGCAATGGCATTTCCGGCTTTAACTTGTTGGCCCGATAAAAAGGAACCATTAGCCAAACTGGAATGAATATACCGAAGGCTTAAACCCAGCGAGAAATTATTTCCAAATTTACGCGCAAAGGAACCATCAAACGAAAACTCATTCGGTGTATAAGTACCCAGCGACTGTTGCGACGCATCAGTAAGTTCTATGGAACCCAGGTTAAAATAACGTAAGGAAGCCCCAAAGGTGTTTCTATCATCCAACTGGTGGGCGTAGGCTATATAAGACAGGCTAACATCTGGCACAAGGTTCCGGAGCCATGGGCTGTATGAAGCTGATATATCATTATCGGCATCCAAAAAAGCAAGCTTTGCAGGATTCCAAAAATTTGCATTTACATCAGGCGAAGTAGCTACACCCGCTTCGCCCATGCCGCCAGATCTTGAATCAGGCGTGATCAGCAAAAACGGTACCGCAGTAGGTATTTGGGTTGAATTACTACCATTAGTATTCGTTCCGCCCTGGCCTAAAACCTGGGAAAAAGAATACAGTGGTGAAACAAAGATGGTAAAAACCAGAACGGTGCGGATACAAGTGATAAAAAACTTCATTGGTGCAATTTAACTTTTATATTGAAAATACCTGATCACATTAAAAACACAAATTTTTGATCTTTAATATAAAGTGATTCAAATATTTAGCGTTTTGAGTTAAAATTGATAGATTCGTGTAACTCAATGGCGTTTTTTACGTTTAAAGGCAAATAAAGGTTCAAGCTTTTTTGAAATTATTGTGCCGCAGAAGTTAATTATTAATTCATTTTTTTTAGATTTACACGTCAAATAATTAGTAACATATGAAATTACTTTTTACGAGAACGGCTATAACGCTGATGGGTTTAAGTGCGTTATTGAGCAGTTGTAGTAAGCCAGAGAGATCGTCAAAAACCGGGATGGTTTATAACGATAAAAACAATGGCGGTTATGAACGTTTCAGACAGGCTCACCCGGCTCCGGGACCGGGCCTGGTTGCAATTGAAGGCGGTACATTTGTAATGGGCGGCAGTGCTGACCAGGACGTCACCTTTGATTATAACAACGTTCGTCGCCGGGTAACTGTGCCATCTTTTTATATGGACGAAACCGAAGTATCTAACCAGGATTGGTTGGATTATATGCACTGGATCGGTATCACATTTCCACAGGATCACAAATTATATTATGACGCAGTGCCTGACACCTTAGTTTGGCGTCGTCCATTATCCTATAACGACCCTTACGTAGAAAACTACCTTCGTCACCCTGCCTTCCAGGACTATCCTGTTGTAGGTGTTAGCTGGGATCAGGCTCAGGAATATTGCACCTGGCGTACTGACCGTATGAACGAAACTATCCTCCGTGAAACCGGCAGAATGGTTAGCTGGAAAGATGCAGCTGGTGGTGGTAAAGGCAAAGCAACAGCTGGTGCCGGCAAACCAGCAAACAAAGACCCTTTCAATACTGACATCTATTTAAACGGTCAATACAAAGGACAAGGCATCGATGGCAAAAAAATGATGCCGGATATTAGTCCTACAGCAACAGCGGGTACTGGTGCTAATGGTAAAGCAAACGCAAAACCTGTAAGGCCTGTTCGAATTGAAGACGGTATATTGAAGCAAAAATATCGTTTGCCTTCAGAAGCTGAATGGGAATATGCTGCCCTTTCGTTGATCGGTAATACCGAATTTGAAAATATCGACAATAACAAGATCTACCCATGGAATGGCCTGGGCGTACGTTCAGCCAAACAAAAAACCCGTGGTTTGATCCTTGCCAACTTTAAACGTGGTTTAGGAGACAATATGGGCGTGGGCGGATACCTGAATGACAAGGCGGAAATAACTGCACCTGTAAGATCATATCCACCAAATGATTTTGGTTTATACCAAATGGCAGGCAACGTCAACGAATGGGTACAGGATACCTACCGCCAAACCTCGTTCGAAGAGTTTGAGGATTTTAACCCGTTCCGTGGTAACGAATACAAAGACAAACGCATGGCCGACATTAACAAAGGAACCTATGCAAAAGATAAATATGGCAAGCCGATCTTAGATCCTGCCAAGTCGAATAAAAAACTAACCTACGAGCAAATGATCGCCAATCAGCAGGCAACTGCCAATGGTGGAAATGGCGGCAACGGTGCGGCACCAGCTAATGCAACTGCTCCGGATGCTTCGGGTGCCAAGCCTTATAATCCCGATTTCCGTGGTGCGGCCGACTCGGTGAACAATTCGCTTTATGGTACAACAACATTGGTTAACGATAAATCGAAAGTTTACAAAGGTGGATCATGGAACGATATGGCTTTCTGGCTCAATCCGGCAACCCGTCGCTTTATGGATGAAGATGAATCGAGTGCTACAGTTGGCTTCCGTTGCGCGATGACAATGGTAGGTGCTCCGGAAATTAATCCGGCAGGCAAACCTCACTATTCGGTGAAAAAACCTAAAAATTATAAACCTCAATAAGGTTCTGATCAAACGAAAAAAGCCAACCCTTGATATTCCGGTTGGCTTTTTTCATTTAAAGTTATAGGATCAAAATCCAATCAATACCTGCCCTTTTTCAACCTTATCTCCTTGCTTGATCTTTAATTTCTTTATCGTTCCGTCTGCCGGTGACTTAATGATATTTTCCATTTTCATTGCCTCGAGGATAAATAGGTTATCGCCTTTTGTAACTTCATTTCCTTCGGTTACAAATACCTTTAAAACCAATCCCGGCATCGGAGCTTTAACCTCGCTTACTTTTACACTATTCAGATTACTTAAGCCAAGCTTTTCCAGTAACAGATCGTACTGGTCTTTCGCTTCTACATAGTACAGGCTATCGTTTACCTTGATCACTGCTAACTTCGTATCCTTATCAAAACTGACCACCTCAGCGCTGTAAGAACCCAGGTTATAGATCAGGTGATAAACGGAAGGGCTCAGCTGCCTGATATCAGCATTAATTTCCTGATCATTGATGGTCAACTGCGTATCACGCTTTTCCAAACTGAAATCAAAACTGTTGTTAACTTTGATCTTATACATGATACTTCCTAAACTTTATTGAAAGATAGCCATTTAATACATCTCACCAAATACCAGATAACTGATACCCAATACCTGATACCCATTACCTGATAACCATTACCTGATAACCATTAACCAATAACTCCCTACTGCGTCATAGCATATTGCACCAGGTTAGCCCCCATTTTAAGGGCTTTGATGCGCGTTTCCTGTGTGTCGCCGGCATAAGTACCAAAATCTTCCCATCCATTACCCAGGTCGCACTGGTAATCATAAAAGCAAACCAGTCTGCCTTTATAGATCAGGCCGAACCCCTGAGCACGTTTGCCATCGTGTTCATGTACTTTCGGCAAGCCGTTTGGGAAATCATATTTTTGATGGTATATCGGGTAATTTAAAGGCAATTCAACAAAATCAAGCTCCGGAAATACCTTTTTCATCTCGCGCCTGATAAACTGATCGAGTCCGTAGTTATCACAAACATGCAGGAAACCACCACCTACCAGATATTTCCGCAAATTTTGGGCTTCCTGTTCCGAAAAGATCACATTACCGTGGCCGGTCATAAACACAAAGGGGTAATTGAACAATTGAGAGCTGCCAACCTCAACAACATCATCTTCGGGCTGAAAATTAGTTTTAAGATTTTCATTACAAAATTTGATCAGATTAGCCAGGGCAGTCCGATCGCCATACCAGTCGCCTCCTCCGTTGTATTTTAATTTCGCCATTTTATAGGTTGGCTGATTATTAAAGCTACTCAAGCTAACTAATGCGATCAGGGCAAATAAAATGATACCTTTCATTACCTGTTCAAAAAATTTACCTCAAAACACGCTTCCAAAGCAGCCGTCTCCGTTCTTAAACGGCTATTTCCTAAAGTTATGGCTTTAAAGCCATTATTTAATGCCTCATCAATCTCTTTTGGCGTAAAATCTCCTTCTGGCCCGATCAATATCAAATAGTTGCCTTCTGTCTTAAGACATTCCTTTAATTCAAATTTTGATCCCGGTTCGCAATGGGCAATAAACTTTTGCCCCTCAAACGGCGCGGCAATTAATTTACTGAATAACAAGGGTTCATTTAAAACCGGGTGCCAGGCTTTGATCGACTGTTTCATTGCAGCGGTAATAATCTTGGCAAGTCGGTCTGTCTTAGCTTCTTTACGTTCAGAGCGTTGACAAATGATCAACGATAATTCGTCAATGCCAATTTCAGTTGCCTTCTCCAGGAACCATTCCAGTCTTTCGATATTCTTGGTTGGTGCTACTGCGATGTGCAGGTAGTGATTTCGTTTATTAAAATCTGGCAGTACTTCAAGGATCTTCAGTTGGGTTCGTTTGGGATGAGCATCTGTTATCCCGGCTGTATAAAAATTCCCCTTTCCATCAACCAGTTGAATTTTATCGCCGTTCTGCAGGCGTAACACCCTGACACAATGCTTACTTTCTTCTTCGCTCAGGTTGTAACTTTGGTCAGTAGCACTAATATCGGGTGTGTAAAACAATTGCATTGAAGCAGGTTTTAGTGCAGGTCGATCGTATCTTCTTCGTTTAGTAAAAGTTCGAGTTTAACCGACTCGATATTTTGATCAGATTTTTTTAGGATAGTAATATTATAGCCATTTGATTCGATACGGTCACCTACGTCAGGTATCTTTCCAAATACATCCCCCAGCCAGCCGGATACAGTATCAAAATCACCATCTTCAGGCAAATCATGGGGCAAATGACTATTTACATCATATATCGGAGCCAATGCGTTGACAATAAATTCGGCGTCATTTACCTTTTCAACAATAGGCTTTTCTTCATCATATTCATCCTGTATGTCACCTACCAGCTCTTCCACGATGTCTTCTAAGGTTATCATGCCTGCAGTTCCACCAAACTCATCCAAAACTATCGCTATCTGAATACGCTTTTGCTTAAGCTCAGCCATCAAATCATTGATCTTCTTGGTCTCAGGAACAAAATAAGGTTTACGGATGATATCCTTTAAAATAAATTCCTGCTTGTGTGCCAAAAGCGGAAGTATATCTTTTGCATGCACAACGCCGATTATTTTATCAATAGTTTCTTCGTAAACCGGCATCCGCGAATAACCTTCGGTGATCAAAGTTTGTATCAGGTCATCCTTTTCGGTGTCTATTTCTACACCGGATATTTTTGTCCGGGGCACCATGATATTTTTAACAACACGTTCGTTAAAATCAAACACGTTCTGGATCAATTCGTGCTCAGTTGAGTCGATAGCGCCAGTTTCCTTACCCTGATCGAGTAGGTATTGCAGTTCTTCGGAACTGTGATGCGCTTCGCTGCCTGGGGCTGCATTGAGTCCTAAACTCCTCAGGATAAGCGAAGCAAAGCCGTTTAAAAACCAAATAAATGGTCTGAAAATAAAATAAAAGAATCTTAAAGGTACGGCGATCGCCATTAACGTGCGGGCCGAACGTTGAATCGCAATAGATTTAGGTGCAAGTTCGCCAAATACGATATGTAAAATGGTTATAAAAACAAACGCAACGATATGGCTGGTATTGATAACAGCTTCTGAATTGATCACTACGCCCAATCCTGCAAAAGCTTTCAGCATCAGCTTGGTTACAACTTCCTGCCCTGCCCAGCCTAATCCTAGTGAAGCAATAGTAATACCAGTTTGGGTAGCAGCCAGATAACCATCAAGGTTGGCCATGATGCTTTTTGCAATTTTGGCAGTATTACTACCCGCCTGCGCCTTGATCTCGAGCTGGGAACCCCGGACCCTGACCATAGCAAATTCTGCGGCTACAAAAAAACCGTTCAGGAATACCAGGAAAACCGTGAGTAATATGTAATATTCGTTGATCTCTAAGCTAGGGGCCATTGATAAATTTATTGATACGACGGGAAGGTGGATTTATAAAGCTCCAAACTTTCGTTGATCACTTTATGCGCATAGCGCATCCCGAGCAGGTGCTCAATCGTCACATTCTTACCTTCCAGCTTTTTATAGTCCTGAAAAAACCTGACAATTTCCTTCATGGCATGCGGAGGCAATTCATTGAGGTCGTTGATATAGTTGACAGACATGTCGTTCTTCGCAACAGCAATAATTTTGTCATCTTGCTCACCATTGTCAACCATGTGCATCACGCCGATAACTTTGGCTTCGATGATCGACATAGGAAACACGTCAACCGAACAAAGCACCAGAATATCAAGCGGGTCATGGTCATCGCAATAAGTTTGCGGAATGAAACCATAGTTAGCAGGATACATTACTGAAGAAAAAAGAACACGGTCTAATTTTAAAAGACCCGAATCTTTGTCAATTTCATATTTTGCTTTTGAGCCCTTCGGTATTTCGATGATAGCATGTACTACATCAGGGATGTTTTCGCCAGGAGAAACCTGGTGCCAGGGATGTTGTGTACTCATTTTTACTTTAGATAGATATTTAATATTATTCCCCCTTCACTTCCTTAGCAAATTTGCTTTTGATAAAGGCAACAACAAGGGGAGCAGTTGTGATAATGATCAGGCCAATTACAACATATTTCAAATAATATTTGATCTCTTCGGGATATCTTCGTCCCAAAAAAAAACCGGTCAGCGTTAAGGTTATTACCCATGCTACGCTGCCAATAATATTATAAATAGTGAACTTCCTGATGTTCAACCTAACTACACCTGCAAAGATAGGTGCAAAAGTTCTAATAATCGGAAAAAATCTGCCCAGAACCAGAGCCATACCACCATATCGTGCATAAAATGCCTCCGCCATGGTTACGTAACGCTTTTTGAAAAAGAGTGATTCGTTTCGTTTAAACAATACTGGTCCAGTTCTGTAACCAAACCAATAGCCCGCATAATTACCCAATACGCCTGCTGCAATTAACGATAATACCAGTACAGCGATAGGCATATGTAAAACACCCATAGCGCAAAGCAAACCAGCAAGTACAAGTAAGTAGTCGCCAGGCAAAAAGAATCCAAAGAACAAACCTGTTTCGGCAAAAACTACTAAAAGCAAAAGGAAAAAGCCGCCCTTTCTGATGATGGAGTGCGCGTCTGTTAAATTTTGAAGATGATCCCAGAATTGTTCCATTCACTATCTTCGTAAAATTACTAATATAAAATGAATTAATTAGTAAGTAGTCAATGGATTAAATGAGGTTAGCAATGAAGCCGGGGCAGATACCCACGAAGATCGTTATCGCTGCCGAAAGGCCCAGAACAAAGGTGAAATAGCGTGGTACCAGCACCTCGTCGCGTTCAGTATCTCTGAAATACATAGCAATGATCACTTTGAAATAGTAGAAGATGCTAATGATAGCATTAACCACTGCCAATAAAACCAGTGTTGTATGGTATTGTGCTAAAGCGCCCGAGAACATAAAAAACTTACCGATAAAGCCTGCCGTCAAAGGTATACCAGCTAATGACAACATAGCGATGGTAAGGACGAGAGCCAGGAAAGGGTTCTTTTTAGCCAGGCCATTGAATGCTTCAAAATTATCGGTACCTGATTGTTGGTGAACCAAAATCAATGCCCCAAAAGCAATAATAGATGCGATGGAATAGGCGGTTGAATATATAAATACCGAGTTAGCCGAACCTGAGCCCAGAGCAACTATCGCAAACAACAGATAGCCTGCATGGGAAATACTCGAATATGCAAGCATCCGTTTAAAACTATGCTGGAATAGTGCGGTTATATTTCCTACAAACAAAGTTACAATTGTAATGATTAGCAGCGTAGGCATCCAGAAATCTGATAATGGACCGAAGCAGGTTGCAAATAAGCGCAGGAATGCAGCAAATGCTGCTGTCTTAGCAACCGTCGACATAAAAGCTGTGATCAGCGTTGGTGAACCTTCATATACATCCGGAGTCCAGAAATGAAACGGTGCCGCACCTACTTTAAAACACAGGCCAACGATGATCAACAGGATACCGGTATAAAACATTGGATCAATTTTAGTCTGAGCGACAACCCAATTGTGTATTGCTTCCAGACTGAATGAACCTGAAGCGCCATAGATCAATGCGATACCAAACAACAAAAATCCGGTCGAAAAGGCTCCCATCAGGAAGTATTTGAGCGATGCCTCGTTTGAGGCGAAATCGTTTTTCTTGATACCTGCCAGAATGTAAAGGCTTACAGACATGATCTCGATACCAACAAACAGCATTGTAAGGTTATAGTAAGAAACCATTACGATGATACCCGCAAGCGAAAACAAAATGATAGCATAATATTCCGCAACATGCGAGCTGATCCTTTCAAAGTATTCTTTCGAAAGCAGCAGTATCAACAGTGTTGATACAATAGTTATAGTAGAAAAAGCAACAGCGAAATTATCAAATTTCATCATCGAATGGTAGATCGGGAGGGCACTATCAGTTGTCGTCCAGGTCGCGATTGCCAACCCAAGTGCTACCAGCAAACCAATTACAGTTACTGGCAATAAAGCTTTATTTGCTTTATATAAACCTAAATACAAAAGCAGTATTGGTAAAACAGACAGTAGTATTAAGGTATTCATATTTATTTAACTGGCTTAAAATTAGATTGTAGTGTATTGATCAACTGGCTCACTGAAGCATCTGACAAATGCAAAATAGGTTGCGGATAAACGCCAATTACGATAATTAAAACGCAAATTATACCCAATACCAGTGTTTCGGACCCGCTGATATCTGTAAAAGTGCTGGTTAATGCATTAGTTTCGCCCTGCATAACAGCCTTGTACATCCGTAACATATATACCGCACCAAATATGATGGTCAGACCTGCAAAAGCAGCAAACCAGATATTATACTGAAATACAGCATTAAGCAATAAAAACTCTCCGATGAATCCGTTTGTAAGCGGTAGTGCAACTGTACCTAACACAATGATCAAAAATGCGATTGCAAATTTCGGTGCAAATTTCGCTATGCCACCCAATTGATCAAGTTCACGGGTTTTAAGACGGCTGATGATGATATCCCAGATAAAGAACAAACCAACTACGTTGATACCATGGTTAAGCATTTGTATCAATGCACCCTGCAATGCTTTCGAC
This sequence comes from uncultured Mucilaginibacter sp., assembly GCA_903863845.1. Lineage (GTDB taxonomy): Bacteria > Bacteroidota > Bacteroidia > Sphingobacteriales > Sphingobacteriaceae > Mucilaginibacter. The sequence goes on from CAIPDP010000041.1 coordinate 16,336, forward strand.
GACCAAATGAAACCGCTAAAGGGGTTATAAAAGGTGAATAAAGCCGCCGCAATAAGTCCGACGTGTGCAATAGATGAGTAAGCTACCAAACGTTTGCCATCCTTTTGTTTGAATGCGATGACCGAAGCATAAACAATACCAATAACAGAAAGCGTCAACGCGGTAAGTCCCCATTGCTGTACACCAAGGGGCGCTATTGGGATCAACCAGCGTATCACACCATAAATACCCATTTTTAGCATGATACCCGCGAGCAGCATAGTTCCGGCTGTTGGCGCCTCGGTATAAGTATCGGGCTGCCAGGTGTGGAACGGGAATATCGGCATCTTAATAGCGAAAGCCAGGAAGAATGCCCAAAATATCCAACTTTGGTGCTGCGCATCAAGGTGCAAATTGTAAAAATGGCTCAGATCGTATGTTGAGGCAGGATCTTGCATGTGCAAATAGATGATGCCCAACAGCATAAATAAGGATCCTGAAAAAGTGTAGATGAAAAACTTAATGGTAACTTTTATGCGATTCTCTCCGCCCCACAATGCGCTGATGAAGTAGATCGGTATCAACGCTACTTCCCACCCTACGTAAAACAAAAAGCCGTCGAGCGCTGTAAAAACAACCAATAAACCAGCCTGCATGAACAGGATCAGGGCATAAAAAACAGCGGCATTTTTATACTGATGTTTATACGTACTCAGGATGATGAGCGGCACCAGTAAGGTGGTTAAGATCACCATGATCATGCTGATACCATCAATACCCGCGTTGAAATAAATTCCCGCCCGGTTCAACCAGGGAGCAACAACAGTAAACTGTTCCTGGGCATTGGGTACAAACTTTGATAGAAAATAACCTGTCAACGCCAACTCAGCCAGGGCGAAAGCCAGCGCACCATATTTAGCAGTTTCATTTTTCAAAAATAAAACAACAAGTGCTGCTATAACCGGTAAAAAAATTAAAATACTAACTGTCATCTTTTTAACTGTAAACGCTTATTGTTATATCTTAACTATGTTATACACTAAAATGGCTATGATACCCAGCACCATCACAAATATGTAAAAGCCAACATTGCCTGTTTGAAGCAGACGTAAGCGTTTACTTGCACCGAGTGTTATTTTACCAAATCCATTAACGATACCATCGATCGCCAACAGGTCGACTACCTTATATAAGAATACTGATAAACTGTCCAATGGCTTGCGGATCAGGAAATCGTATAGCTCGTCAACATAAAACTTGTGGTATGACAAATTAACCAATCCCGGACGCTCTTCTTCATCTGAAGCAGGAACGTGTCCACCTTTCACATAGCGCAGGTAGGCATAGATCAAAGCGATAAGAGCACCTGCGACTGACAAGATCATCAACGTAATTTCTGTCGATGCCACTCCATCTGCTTTTGGCAATAGTGGTACAGATAATTGGAAAACTGGTGCGAGCCACTGTTGTAACCAGTGGTGTCCACCAAATACAGCAGGTAATCCAATAAAACCGCCTACTATTGACAATACAGCCAATACGACCAAAGGTATCGTCATGCTTGGTGGCGACTCATGCAAATGATGCTCCTGCTCGGCTGTACCTCTGAATTTACCGTAGAATGTCAGATACAACATCCTAAACATATAGAATGAAGTCAACATGGCGGTAAGCACACCAATAACATACATGGTTTTACTATGTTCAAAAACCGCACTCAATATTTCATCTTTCGAGAAGAAGCCTGCAAACGGTGGTAAGCCCGATATAGCGATCGTACCGATAAGCATGGTGGCAAAGGTAAGTTTCAGCTTCCCTCTAAGGCCGCCCATTTTACGCATGTCCTGCTCATTACTTGTGGCATGAATAACAGAGCCAGCACCCAGAAATAACAATGCTTTAAAAAAAGCGTGGGTCAATACATGAAAGAATGCGCCGGTATAAGCGCCAACGCCCAAACCTAAAAACATATACCCTAACTGGGAAACGGTAGAATAGGCCAGTACTTTTTTGATATCTGTTTGTGATATAGCTATCAAGGCTGCAATAACAGCGGTAGTTAGACCTGTAATAGCAATAACTTCAAGTGTTATCGGAGCCAGCGAAAACAATACGTTTGAACGGGCAATCATATAAACACCTGCGGTAACCATGGTGGCGGCATGTATCAGCGCCGATACAGGCGTTGGGCCTGCCATCGCATCAGGTAACCAGGTAAATAAAGGTAACTGTGCCGACTTACCAACTGCACCAACAAAAAGCAATAAAGTGATCAGCGTAAAAGGTATCTCAATGCCATGTGTTGCAATTGCTCTTGGGAAAATCTCTGAAAATTCTGAACTGCCAAAATAAGCGATCAATAGGAAGATACCGATCAGGAAACCCAGATCGCCAATTCGGTTCATTATAAAAGCTTTTTTCGCAGCATCTGCATAATCGGGGTTGGTGTACCAAAATCCGATGAGCAGGTACGAACATAGTCCTACACCTTCCCAACCGATGAACATGATCAGGTAATTTGAGCCCATCACCAGCAACAGCATAAAGAAAATGAACAGGTTGAGGTAGGCAAAAAACTTTCCGAAACCTTTATCATCGTGCATATAACCAGTTGAATAAACATGGATCAGGAACCCTACACCCGTAATGATAAGCATCATGATGACACTTAACCTATCCACCAAAAACGAGAAGGAAGCTTTGAACGTATCCAGCTCGAACCAATTGAACAAGTGAACTTCGATATGATCTCCGTTGCTTAACTGGTTAAAAGTTAATACACTGAGCACAAATGACGCCAGCACCGTCGAACACCCGATCAGGCCAATAACGCTTTTAGGAAAAACGTTGCGTCCAAGCCCGTTGATCAGGAAACCTACAAAAGGTAACAGGGGAATAAGCCAGATATAATTATCCATTTTTTATTAGTTTGACGTTAACCGATAAAAATTCAACGTCTTTCAATTTCTCTGTAAATATGCTTTCAGGACGATCTCAAATCCCTTATCCCACCTACCACTTCAGCCTGTTCAGCACATTAATATCTACCGAATTTGTATTGCGATAGATCATCACAATGATGGCCAGTCCAACTGCAACTTCCGCTGCCGCCAATGCCATGATAAAAAACACAAATACTTGTCCGTTCGGGTCACCATGATATACTGAAAATGCAGTCAGTAACAAGTTCACGGCATTCAGCATCAACTCAACAGACATAAATATCACAATGGCATTTCTGCGAAGCAGCACACCGATAACCCCGATTGAAAATATCACCGAACTCAAAATGATATAATGATTGAGCGGTACTGTTTTTACTGTTTCGAAGAAGCTTTCCATCAGGCCGTTGTTTTTTTATCTTTTGTTGCCAGCAATACCGCCCCCACCATCGCCGACAGCAATAGCAAGGAAGAAACCTCAAAAGGCAGCAAAAATTCATTGAATAAAACTTTGCCCAGGTTTTTTACCAAACCCAGGTCCGGATTTTTTAATACCACAGGCTGCGAAACACCAAGCGCTTTCAATGCCCCAACAAGTACAACCATCAGGCAACCACCACCAAGTACAGCAGCGATCTTTACCAAATTGGTTTTCATTGGCTCCGAGTCCTTATTCAGGTTAATAAGCATCAGTGTATACAGGAACAATACCAGAATTGCCCCCATGTAAACGATAAAATTTACAATAGCGAGAAATTGCGCATTTAACAATATATACTGTATGGTAAAGGTGAAAAAGGTAAGCACCAGGTAGAGGATACTGTGTACCGGATTCTTAGCAGATATAACCAGTACTGCGAATAGTATGGTCAAAAATGCGATAAAGTAGAATATACTCATTTTTATGGTTTACAAAACAATCTGGCCTCAAAATCGAGGCAAAGTTATAAACTTCTTTTATTGATTTAACGGTGCCTCCACTAATTTATCCTTGCCATAAATAAAATCTTTCCGCAAATAATCTGAGGGAACGATATCGCCATCAAGGTATATTGCTTCTTTCGGACAAGCTTCCTCACAAAGGCCGCAAAAAATACAACGCAACATGTTGATCTCGTAAACAGCTGCATATTTTTCTTCGCGGTATAAATTTTCTTCACCGGGTTTACGCTCGGCCGAGATCATTGTGATCGCTTCGGCAGGGCACGAAAGGGCACATAAGCCACAGGCGGTACAACGCTCGCGTCCATGCTCGTCGCGCTTCAACGAATGCATTCCCCTGAAATTTTCAGAAAACTCGCGTTTTTGTTCGGGGTAACTGATGGTAACTGCTTTTGTAAACAAAAAGTGCTTCAGGGTAATACCCATGCCTTTTACAATGGCAGGCAAATAGGCGCGCTCCCAGAAATTAAGCGGCTTTGCTTCAAGTACCTTACGTTTATTGCTTAATGCTTCCATTTGTTAAATCTTATTTTAAAAGCGTCATCACGATTCCTGTTAATACGATATTGGCAATTGCCAATGGTATCAGCGTTTTCCAGCCAAGGTCCATCAGTTGGTCATAACGGAAACGCGGAATTGTCCAGCGCACCCACATGAAGAAGAAGATGAAGAAAAATATCTTTGCGAACAAGGCGATAACGCCTAAAATGGTAACCCAATTAGACGACAAACCAAGGCTATGCATAAAAGGGAAATTATACCCCCCAAAATAAAGCGTAGCCATTACTGCCGAGGAAATGAACATATTGATATACTCTGCAAACAGGTAAAAGCCCAATTTCATTGAAGAATATTCGGTATGGTAGCCGCCAACAAGTTCAGTTTCGCATTCCGGCAAATCGAATGGTGATCGATTGGTCTCGGCAAAGGCGCATATGATGAAAATCAGGAAACCCAGGGGCTGGTAAACTACATTCCAATGCCAGCCATGTTGTTGGGCTGCAATTTCTTTAAGGCTAAGGGTGCCGGTAGTCATTAAGAGCGCGATGATAGAAAGTCCCATCGCAATTTCATAACTGATGTTTTGGGATGCCGCGCGGATCGCACCCAAAAGCGAATATTTATTATTCGATGCCCAACCACCGATCATTACGCCATAAACTCCCAGGGATACTACACCGAAAATGTATAATATGCCTACGTTAATATCGGTTACCTGTAGATCTAATACATAGGTACCGATCTGAAGCGTCTGTCCCCATGGAATTACTGCCGACCCGATACAGGCAGTCATGATGGCAAGGGAAGGTCCTACAATGAACAGGAATTTACTTGAATTTGCAGGAATGATCTCTTCTTTCAGGAACATTTTTGTACCATCGGCAACCGGTTGCAGTATGCCAAACGGTCCTGCGCGGCTTGGTCCTAAGCGATCCTGGAAAAATGCCGCGATCTTACGCTCCGCATAAGTTGAGTACATCGCAATGACTAAACTGATCAGGAATATAACAACGATCAGGATGAGCTTTACTATGATATCTGTTGTTCCCATTATAAGCGTGTCTCCCTTTCAAATTGTTCTTTATTTGCTTCAATCAAAGCCGGATTGGTCTTTAGTACCGGCAGCGGATGCAATGTTTCGTAATGATTTGCACTTTGAACCGACCAGTTGGCCACCTTACGCGGACCTTCGATTACCCAGTCGCTGGTTTTCTTTTTATCGAAACGGCAGGTATTGCAAATAAACTCCTCTACTTCGCCGTAAACATCTTTACGTGCTGTAACACGCAATACATCTTCACCTTTATACCAAAGAGTAACCTTACCATTGCATTTTTCATGATCGCAATCGCGGTGCGCCTCAACCGGCTTGGTAAACCAAACCCGGTTTTTAAAGCGGAAAGTTTTGTCAGTTAGGGCTCCAACAGGGCATACATCAATCACATTTCCTGAGAAATCATTGTCGACAGCAGCCTTTATATAGGTTGATATTTCTGAATGATCGCCACGGTTCAAAATCCCGTGAATACGGTGATCAGTTATCTGGTCGGCTGTAAATACACAACGGTAGCAAAGAATACAACGCGTCATATGCAATTGTATCTTATCACCTATATCGATCCTATTAAAAGTACGACGATCAAATTCATAGCGGGTTTTTGCAGAGCCATGTTCAAAACCGAGGTTTTGGAGATCGCATTCCCCCGCCTGGTCGCAGATAGGACAGTCGAGCGGATGGTTGATCAATAGCATTTCAACCACGCCTTTGCGTGCTTCTAAAACCTCGGGCGAAGTGATATTCTGCACTTCCATACCATCCATTACCGTGGTACGACAAGAGGCTACCAGTTTAGGCATAGGGCGGGGATCTTTTTCAGAACCCTTGCTCACTTTCACCAAACAGGTACGGCACTTACCACCGCTACCGGCCAACTTGGAATAATAGCACATAGCAGGCGGAACAATATCGCCACCTATCTGCCTTGCGGCATTCAGGATGCTTGTTCCAGGCTCTACATCAATACTAATTCCGTCTATTGTTACTTTCATGTTTTAATTAAAAGTCGATCTGTTTAACCCTGTTGCTGCTACTTTTCTTATACTGCTTCAGCTTTTGTTAACGGATCAGCATAATGCGCCAAACCGAAATTTCTTGTCACCGCTTCCGAAGCATTGGTAACGTGCCATTCAAACTCGTCCCTGAAATGACGTATTGCACTGGCTACCGGCCAGGCTGCTGCATCACCCAATGGACAAATTGTATTCCCTTCAATCTTTTTAGATACATCGACCAAAAGATCCATGTCGCTCATTTTACCGTGACCATTTTCTAAACGGTGCAGCACTTTTTCCATCCATCCGGTACCCTCACGGCATGGCGAACACTGTCCGCAGCTTTCATGATGGTAGAACCTTGCAAAATTCCAGGTATTTCTAACGATACATTGATCTTCATCAAATGCAATAAAACCGCCTGAACCCAGCATAGTTCCGGTTGCAAAGCCTCCATCCGATAAGGATTCGTAGCTCATCAGGCGGGGCTCATTGTTGATGGTTTTCAAAAACAGGTTAGCTGGCAAAATTGGAACCGAAGAACCACCTGCTACTACAGCTTTCAGGCGTTTGCCATTAGCTATACCACCGCAATACTCGTCTGAATATAAAAATTCCTCGCAGCTCAGGCCTAATTCGATCTCGTACACGCCGGGGTTCTTTAAATTGCCACCGGCTGATATCAGTTTAGTTCCTGTGCTTCTGCCTACCCCTATCTTGGCATATTCTTCACCACCTTCATTAATGATAGGCACTACGGCTGCAATTGATTCAACGTTATTTACTACGGTTGGGCAACCATACAAACCTGCAATAGCGGGGAATGGCGGTTTGATACGTGGGTTACCGCGTTTACCTTCCAATGATTCGAGTAAAGCGGTTTCTTCTCCGCAGATATAGGCACCACCACCTGGCTGTACATACAGCTCCAGATCATAACCGGTACCCAATATATTTTTTCCTAAAAATCCGGCATTTTTTGCTTCCGCGATCGCTCTTTCAAGGATGCGTATCTGAGGCATCATCTCGCCCCGCACATAGATGTAAGAAGCATGAGCCCCTAAAGCAAAACTTGATACGATCATACCCTCGATCAATAAATGAGGAATATGGGTCATCAGGTAACGGTCTTTAAAAGTGCCGGGTTCCGATTCATCCGCATTACATACCAGGTAGCGGGCAACTCCCTCTGGTTTAGCCAAAAAGCTCCATTTCATCCCGGTAGGGAACCCGGCGCCGCCGCGACCCCGCAGGCCCGACTTCTTTACCTCCTCCACAATAGCATCAGGAGTAAGCGTTTTTAGCGCTTTCTCAACCGAGGCATAACCACCTTGTTTACGGTAAACTTCAAAGGTGTTGATACCGGGTACGTTAATATGTTCTAAAAGTAGTTTCCGTCCCATTGCTATTAATAAATCCTTTTTGTAATATGATAATAATTTACATGCCTGATGATACAAGTGACCAATGCTACCACGATAAATGGCACCAATATTACCGGGTAGCTTTTTAAATCACCATTTTTATATGATGTGGTCAGAACAACGACAAATACTGTATCAGTTAATATTAGGCTTGTTCTACTCATCAATTATATCATTCAATATATTTTTCCTGTCGTTTTATACCAGTTATAGTGAAAAAATACACTTCTGCCAAACAGTACCAGTGTTATCAGTTCAAAAGCCAATTCATTTTGCTTCGAATAAAAAATCGCCCATAATACCAAAACCAACCCGACAACAAAAAATAGGTCGCCAACAATCAGCCTTGTTTTGGTTAAATACATTAGTTATTCGCTTTCTTTTTCAGATCATCGATCAACTGATCAACCGATTCACTGGTTAAATTTTCATAAAAAGTATATTCCGGACCAATTTGTAAAACCGGACCGAACCCACAGGCCGCAAGACATTCAACACCTCGCCAGCTGAATAAGCCATCGGCTGTAACTTCACCTTCTTTTACGCCAAGTTTCTGTTCTATATGATCCATGATCTTTTCGGCACCAACCAGGCAACAAGGACCGGTACGACATACTTCCAGCACATATTTGCCCTGCGGGCGCATAAAATACATCGTATAAAAGGTGGCCACTTCATAAACCTCTATCGGTTGTATCTGCAGGTATTCGGCCACTTTATCCATTGCTGGCGAACTTACCCAGCCATACTCCGCTTGAACCAGGTGCAAAATTGGCAGCAAAGCGGATTTTTGCTTCCCTTTAGGGTAGCGCCTTACTATTTCGTCAAATTGCTTTAACAGTTCCGGTAAAAAACTAACCGGGGTGACTGTGTTTTCTACTTTAAGCATCTAATTCTCCGGCTATAATATTTAAACTACTCATATTGATGATCGCATCCGAAAGCAACATACCGCGGCTCATTGGGGCATACATCTGGTAATTGATAAAACTTGGCCTGCGGAAATGCAAACGATATGGCGAACGGCCACCGTCATTGACGAGGTAAAAACCTAATTCGCCATTGGCACCCTCAACTGCATGGTATACTTCAGTCTTCGGTGTGTCTATTTCACCCATCACTATCTTAAAGTGATAGATCAGCGCTTCCATGTTATTATAAACTTCCTCTTTCGGAGGCAGGTAAAATTCAGGTACATCGGCATGGAATATCTCAGATGATTCTTTTTCGATCTTGCCAAGGGCCTGTTCTATCAGGCGCATACTTTGCCACATTTCTTCATTGCGAACCAGAAAACGATTATAAACATCGCCATTCACACCAACTGGCACCTCAAAATCAAACTCATCATAAGACGAGTAAGGCTCCATTACACGTACATCATAATCTACACCTGTAGCACGTAAGATAGGGCCGCTCCAGCTATAGCTTAGGGCTTGTTCGGCTGTTACCGCCGCAACATCCCTGGTACGGTCCATAAAAATACGGTTGCGATTAAACAATGCTTCAAACTCCTTCAATACCGAAGGGAAGTCGTTTAAAAATTTGCGTATCTTATCAAAAGCAATGGTATTAAAATTGCGTTCAAAACCACCAATTCGACCAATATTGGTTGTCAGTCGCGAACCGCATATCTCTTCGTAAATTTCGTAGATATGCTCGCGGTATTTCATCATGTAAAGGAAGCCGGTAAAAGCACCCGTATCTACACCCAACACACCGTTACAAACAATGTGGTCGGCTATACGGGCCAACTCCATAATGATGACACGCATGTAGTCAACCCGTTTCGGCGTAGTAATACCCAAAAGCTTTTCAGCTGTCATGTGCCAACCCATATTGTTGATGGGCGACGAACAGTAATTTAAACGATCGGTTAAAGGGGTGATCTGGTAAAAAGGGCGGTGCTCGGCAATTTTTTCAAATGCACGGTGTATATACCCTATGGTAGAAACACCGCTTACAATTCGCTCGCCATCCAATTGCAAAACATTCTGGAATACACCGTGTGTGGCAGGGTGTGTTGGTCCCAGGTTTAGCGTCGAAAGCTCGCTTTGCGGATCATTATCTTCAAATACCAGGTGGTTCTTCATCTTCTATTATCTGCCAAAAAAGAAATCATGTTTGTCAACACGGTTCGGATCTTCCAGCGGATATTCCTTACGCATTGGGAACACCGTTAAATCATCCACATTTAAAATACGGCGCAAATCGGGGTGCCCGTCAAACACAACCCCAAAAAAATCATAGGTCTCGCGTTCCATCCAGTTTGCACCATTCCATAAACCGGTGGCTGTAGGTAAATGCACATCCCCATCCGCTAAAAAAACCTTTATGCGAACGCGTACATTATTAACCAGACTATGTATATGGTAAATTACACCGATCTGTTTATCACTTTCGGGATAATGGATAGCCGTGATATCGGTTAAATATATAAATTGAAGTTTTTCATCAGTCTTCAGGAAAGTCAAAAGATCGATGATGTTGTCGCGACTGGTCTCGAAGGTCAACAGGCCAAAAGGTTCGGTAACGTTGCTTACTTCGCTCTCAAATTTAGCTTTGATACTATTGAGCAGTTCCTCGTTGCTTATCTTACCCATTATTGTATTCCGTATGAAGCTAAAAGTTTTTGATATTCAGGGGTACTTCTCCTGCGCAGCGACTCAGTTTGAACCAATTTCTGGATCTGGATGAAACCATCGATGATCGCTTCAGGGCGCGGCGGGCAACCGGGCACATATACGTCTACCGGGATCACCTCATCAATACCCTGTAAAACCGAATAGGTATCAAATATGCCTCCGCTCGAAGCGCAGGCACCAACGGCCATCACCCAACGTGGTTCGGCCATCTGCAGGTAAACCTGGCGCAAAACCGGTCCCATTTTCTTAGAAATTGTTCCCATTACCATCAGCAGGTCGGCCTGGCGGGGCGAAAAACTTAATCGCTCGGCACCAAAACGTGCCAGGTCATAATGCGAACCCATTGTAGCCATAAACTCGATTCCACAGCAGGAAGTTGCAAATGGCAGCGGCCATAAGGAGTATGAACGGGCCAAACCTACCGCTTTATCAAGCGAAGTGGCGAAAAATCCGGAACCTTCAATACCTGGAGGAGCTTCAACAATCTGAATTTCACTCATGTTCTAAACAAATAGGTTTTATTTTATCGGGGAAACCCCCTAAAAAGTATACAAATTTACAACAATTAAGGATGCAAAAAACGCACCATAATGCCAGGGAAACTTATTTAGAATCAATCCAAATTGCTTGGAGTTCTCTAACTTTCAATGTTGAGAATGACGTGGCCGACTGCGATAAACTTTCTGTATATATCAACAGCAGCTCCTCAACTTAATCCCAATCTAATGCCCCTTTTTTAATTACATAAATAAAGCCCAGCAGCAGTGTCGCCATAAAAATGAACATCTCGATCATTCCCTGGTTACCCAACTCCTTGAAATTAACTGCCCAGGGATACATAAAGATCACCTCGACATCAAATAACACAAACAGGATGGCTACCAGGAAGTATTTGATAGACATAGGCGTGCGGGCATTACCAATTACTTCGATACCTGATTCAAAGGGGGTCAGCTTATCGCTGGTAGCGCGTTTAGGGCCAATTTTGTGGGTTACAAACATGGTTGTCACCACAAAACCCACTGCAACGATCATTTGAAAAATGATCGGCAGAAAATCAATGGGCTTACTCAATTCCATGCTGCAAATATACTAACGCTTAAACAATAAAAAAGCCCCTTGCGGGGCTTTTTCTGGTATTAAAAATTCTTTATTTGCTTTTCGCTCCGCCTTTTCGCTTGAAGTAATCCAAAGCGCCTTTATTGGTTGGGTCAAGGTCGCGTGCTTTACCGTAGTAATCGCCGGCCTTGGCATCATCCTTTTCTTTGAACTCGTAATAAGCACCCAGGTAATCGTAAGCTTCCAGTAATTTTGTTTTTGTAGCATCATCAGGTGCTCCCTTAGCCACAATTATTTCAACGTATTTTTCATAGTAAGGCTTTGCCAAACCTTTGATATTGTTACGATCAGATTCCTTATAATCGTTTGCACGTGCACGGTACAACATTACATCTCCCGGAATGTTCGGAGCGGCTTTTTGTGCTACATAGCTAAATTCAGAATCAGCTTTTGTCAATAAGGAGGTATCGGCTTTTGCAGCGATCTCTTTAACCTTGCTGCCATACTGACTCAGGAAGGTGTAGTAATAACTTAAACCTAAATACAAGCGGTCAGTTAATTTAACCTTGGTTCCCTTAGCTATTAAATCCTTATAAGCTTCAGAAGCCTCAGCATATTTATGATCCTTGGTAAACAGCGTTTTTGCTATCTCACCATAGAGATCGGTTTGGGTGCTATCTAATTGCAAAGCTTTTCGCAGGTTCAAAATACCTAATGAATCCTGCCCTGCACCGATCTGTGCGCGACCAAGGTAAACATAGTCACGAGGGATGATACGTTTTGAATCGGCTTTAGTTAACCAGGTAGTACCGGCTGCAATCGCGGCAGCAAAATCTTTATTTTCGAAATTAGCATACATTTGATATCTGTATACCCTCAGATTTGCATTGGCCGATTTGGCGAGGTCAGAAGTAACTTGCACCAATGTTGGATAATCGCCAGCATTCATCAAAAAGTCGGCATAGCGCATTTCAGATTCTACCGATGCGTCTGTCAACGAGATATATTTTTTATAATAATCCGCTGCTTCTTTTACCTTTTGAGAGGCCAATGACGGCACCGTTTGCGCCTGACGCAGATCAGTTTCGGCCCATTCGCGATAAGCGGGTCCATAATTAGGGTCTAAAGCCAATGCTTGTTTAAATTGGTCGGCGGCACCATCAAAGTTATCTGCATATTTCCATAACACGCCCAACGCTACAAAAACACCGGGTGATTTTGGATCCAGCGTCTGTGCTGTCGAAAAATCAGTATAGGCTTCGTTGCTTTTTAACAAGATACGGTCGGCTTCGCCACGGGTGCTATACAGATCAGCATCGTTAGAAGCCGGAGGGGCTGTCTTATCTTTTGATTTAACTGCGCTAGCAATTACGCCTTTATTTAAAACGTCAAGCGCTGCCGAAGCATCCGCTGGTGATACCTTTCCAGTACCATCAGGCAATAAATAACCTTTACCTATATATACGTAAGGCTTGCTGTCCTTACCGGCCAAAGAAATGGCTTTGGCAAAATCGGCGGCAGCACCAACCTGATCTTTATCTAATTTGGCTGCAATACCCAAACCCACTTCGTTCAATGCCGAATTGGCATTCACGTTCAAACCTTTCATAAAAACGGCTTTCGCTGAATCGGGGTAATCTTGTTTGATATATACCCAACCCAGGTAAAAGTAATTTTCATCTTTGCTAGCCTCGGTGGTTACGAGGTTTTTGAGGATGGATTTAGCTTTCTGAAACTGTTCTGCATCAATAGCTTTTTTTGCATCGGCAAGACTTTGCGCAAAAGCTGATGAACCCATCATCGCCAGGCCTAAACCGGCTGCTGCAATCTTATTGATCATTTTCATCTTATAAATTTTTCTTTTAGCTGAACTGCTCCAGTAAACTATTGACTTGCAATAGGCTGATGAGTTTAGTCTTTAGTACTTATTTGGTATTATAATTTGTTATTATGTATCATAATGTTTCTTTCTGGTATCAGGGTTGGTAACAAACCCGATCTCAGAATTATCCTTTGCCCCTTATCTCCTTCCACAAAAAGCTCAAGGCCGGTACCCAGGCCGGTTCTACCTGTGCAATTGATCACATATAAACTGCGTTGCAGTGGATATTGTTTCAGGTATAATGTAGTTTGCGAAGGTCTAAAATATTGGGTCGGTGCAGTTTTACTTTGTTCATCTTTTACAGAAAGTACCCGAACCTTCGAAACAGCATCCGCATAATCAGCCGCCGGATCATCAATCCAACTAAATGCAGTAATACCGATCGCTTCAGGATGTTCGCTTACGTATTTGATCACTTCCTTATTTGATTTAAGCGCATAAATATTTTTCTGCTTAAATTCCTTCACGCCGGCAAAATCTTTCAGATAACGCACAAGGCTCGAATTTGGGTTATCAAAAACAATACTTCTGTCTGTTTTCGATTGTCCCTGCAATATCTTTTTGAGTTCATCAACCGAAGTAGATGTGTCGGCCGAAGACTGATTAACAATGACCACCAACGCATCAATCGCAAACTGGCGCGTTACTACCGGCATTTTGCGTCGTTCAAATAAAGCCAATTCGCTTTTATTAAGTTCACGCGACAAAAATGCAAAGCGTACACTATCATTTAATAAAAGCCGTAAAGCATCGTTCTCGGCCAAATAGGTGATCCGGGGATCGGCTTTAACGTTATCATTTTTAAAAATATAAAGTTCCGCATCTACTATTGGTGCAAACGATTCGTCGGCAACAAATGACAGGGTACCTGAGTTGTAGGTATCGTTATAATTCTTCGCAGACGTTTTCCGCTTGCAATTTTGCAACAGTAGCACTGTTGCAATCATTAACAAAATTATCAGCGATTTACTCCTCATCAGGTTCAGTTTTAAATAAACGTATAAACCTCAAGACAGCGTATACCAAAAGCAATGCCCCTATTGTTATTCTTACGTTTGCGGCCAGGTTAAATTGTGTAAACAAGTCGCCCCCGAATATAAACATCAGTCCAAGTGCTGTACAAGCCACAAAGGTGACCAAGCCCAAAATAAACAAAAACCGCCCGGAGAGCGATTTTTGTTTAAATCTGAATTTATAAGACATTAATCTTATTGTTCTTCTTGTTGTAAGGTAAAGCTGATAGGAATGGTGTATGAAACACGTACCGCGCGACCGTTTTGAATACCCGGTTTCCAACGAGGTGATGATTTCAATACACGTACCGCTTCATCATCGCAACCGCTGCCTATGCCGCGTACAACTTTGATATCAGTAAGTGATCCATCTCTTTCAACTGTAAAGTTCAAAAACACTTTACCCTGAACGTTATTTTCCTTGGCAATGGCCGGATAACGGATCTTGTTACCAAGGTATTTACCAAATGCTGCATCACCACCCGGGAACTCAGGGTTTTGCTCTACCGAAGTAAAGATCTTATTTGGATCCTCCTCAGTAACCTGTTTCACATCAGAGTTACCCACCGGCTCATCAATTTTGATGTCGGCGTTAGGATCGCCCTTAATGTTCTTTTGTCCAGGGTCAGCAACTTCCAACTCTTTAACCGTTGGCGGTTGCTCTTTCACCTCGTTATCTGGTTTTACAACCGGAGGAGGGAATTTCACCTGATCGATCTTTGGTTTCGGTGGTTCCGGTGGAGGCGGAGGTGGTTTTTGCTTATTTACAGGCGGTGGTGGCTGTAGCACAACCGGCACAATTTTTACTTTATCCTCTGCCTTTGGAATCAGGCCTGTAATAATATTGATGATCGTCGGCAGCGAAATCGCCAGCGCAAAAGCAAGCACACCTATCAATAGCGCTTTACTGCTATTCCTGGGGTTTTGCTTTCTGAGGTCGTAGGCCCCGTAGCTTTTATTCCTATCCGCGAAGATTACATCAATCCATTCCTGTTTCAGAATGTCCAATTTTTGTCCTAACATCTTCTTTTAAGGCTTTAATGTTATGTTAATTAATTAATAATTGCCGTCTTTCTTCAATTGGGCCACTTCCGGAGCGGTAATATCCACTACGCCGTAGCTCTTGATGCCGGCAATGTTGATCTCGTCAATGATATTCACAAAATCTTTATAGGTCGATTTATCACTTGGTTTAACCAGAACGATCATATAATTGTCCGGGCCCTGGTGAGTTTCTTCGATCTTTTTGTTTTGTTCTACCAAAGTCTTGCGGATGCCATCTTTGCCGAAATTATCAATAGTCGGCCTTGATTTACCCGGGGCTCCAATATACCATTCAATTTTATCGTTCGCGCCCAGCCATAAAGTCATGGTACGGGTTTCAGGAACGGGTAACTGAACATCCTTTTTTGTTTTATCGGGCATAAACATGTCCATCGCCTTAGGCTTGGCCAAAGTGGTGGTCATGATAAAGAACGTGATCAGCAAGAAAGCAAGGTCAACCATTGCCGTAAGGTCAATACGTGTCGACGCTTTTTTACTCCTGATTTTCCCGCCTTTATGTTTCCCGCCCCCGGAGGTATCTAATTCTGCCATTGTCTTTTATTGGGTTTTAAGCGATGTAATTAAACTGAATTTATTGATCGCCTGCTTCTGAAGAACGTCAACCACCTTTTTGTAGGCGGGGTACTCTTCCCGGGCATCACCTTTTATCGCAAACCTAAGTTCCTGATTTTTCAGGTTCCGGGTAACGATACGGGCCTCATAGATCCAGTTGGTCAACTCATTATTTTCGGTTGTATCAACAGGTATCCCTGGTTGCGGGTAAGTTTTTCTTTTTTCTTCGTCTAGTGCGATGTATTGTTGCAGCTGCGCAATTGGCACGCCGAACGTTGGGATAACAGCGAAACGCTTCTTTTCGGTAGGAGTGAAAGCGATGTTGTATTTTTTTCCCATTTCGTCAAGCAGGGCCTCACGGATATCGGTACCTTCTATTCCGAAGAATATTTTTCCTTTACCTACTGAAAGGGTAGCAACGTTATCGTCAGGCACCGGAATAACCGTGGTTGATGCCGGAACATCAACATGCAACGGATCTTCCTGTCGCAGCTTTGCTGTTAATATGAAAAAGGTAAGCAGGAGGAAGGCCACGTCACACATCGCCGTCATGTCCATTGCTGTACTTTTTCTTGGAACTTTTATCCTTGCCATAGTTGAAAATTTTAAAAAATATCTTAGTGTATTGATTTATTTATTTTTTCATCACCAGTATATAGCCGGCGATGAAAAACTTAGCACTAAAGTATTTTTATGCTTTCTTGGCGTGAGTAGCAAATGTTTGCACAATGCTAAACCCGGTTTCATCGATAGCGTAAGTCAACTTGTCAATTTTAGATGTAAAGAAGTTATACAGGATGATTGACGAAGCTGAAGTAGTAATACCCAAAGCGGTATTAATCAGTGCTTCAGAGATACTTGAAGAAAGTTCAGAAGTGTTAGGAGCACCAGATGCAGCCAAAGTAGCAAATGCACGGATCATACCTACCACAGTACCTAACAGACCCATCAATGTACCGATAGAAACCAGAGTTGCAATGATAGTAAGGTTTTGCTCTAACATCGGCATTTCCAAAGCAGTAGCTTCTTCAATATCTTTCTGGATAGCCATAGTTTTCTGATCGATGGTCAATGAACCATCAGCTTCCATTTCACGGTATTTTTTCAAACCTGATTTGATCACGTTTGCAACAGAGCCTTTTTGTTTGTCGCATTCAGCAGAAGCGCCGTCGATGTTACCTGCATTCAATAATGAAGTGATCTTTCTAACGAAAGTATCAACACTGCCAGAGCCTGAAGCACGGCCGATAACGATAGCTCTTTCGATAGAGAAAACAATTACCATTAATACAAACGACATGATCACAGGAACGATCGGTCCACCTCTGTGTACAGTTCCGAAAACATCCGAAGGGTTACCGTGGTCAACATCGCCACCGGCGTAGTGGCTTGAATCGCCAAGTATCAAAATGAAAATTGCGATTGCCACAAGAAGGCAAATTGGAATAGTCAGAAGTGCAAAAATGCTCGATGCGCCTGAGCTTTCTTTTTTAACAGGAGCAGCTGGTTTTGTTGGTGCGGTTGCCATTACTTTAGTTTTGTTTAGTTTTTGTTTATAATACTAGTTAATTAATGTGCTGGGTAAAAAGCGGATAACAAAATTAGAATTTAAATGATATAAAAAAACTTTTTGTGTTATTCTTTATGATAATTTAACGCAATTGATGGTTTTCGCATGTAATTGAAATACACCAACCTCGCTAAACAAAAAAATTGCCTGCCTCAGACAATTTTTTACAATGAAAACTATATTTTTTGACAATAACAAGCCAGCAGCCGCAAAAAAGTGTTACAACATCGTTACATAAATGAAGCACTCTTGCTTAAAATATTGAAAATCAATTATTAAAGGCAATTTTTCGCTATTTTTTATATCCAACCGTCAGGCAACTAAGTTGACTGATTGTAAAAAATACACCAGGTAGCGCTTTCCGAACATTAAATGTTGGCGGGCACGGAGCTATTTTTAGCGATAAATTTGAATTCGGCTGCCTAAACCGATTTTTGATGTTTTGAATCAATTCGCTATTTGGATGAAGAGCGGATAAGGATTTCGGAAGCTACTTATTGTTCATCCTCCGGCTTTTTTCGCTTTGTAACCATCGGTTTGCAATAAGGCCAATATGCGGTCGCGAAAATCACCTTGAATCAATATCTCGCCATTCTTCACAGTGCCGCCTACCCCGCATTTTGATTTGAGTACTTTGCCCAGTGCTTCCAGGTCGGCCTCTTTTCCTACGAAATCGCTGATACGCGTTGTCAGTTTACCGCCCCCCCTGCGCTCCAGGTATATCTTCAGGTTTTGTTGTTGCGGCGGTAAGGTTGAAGCAGCAAAGCCGGTATCGCCCTGGTATTCGTATTCGGGATTGGTTGAATAAACGATCTGCGAGAAATCGTTGAATTTCTTTTTACTTGACATGTTAGTAGGTACCGTTTAACCTTACTGAAGCAGGTTCACTCTGCCTCTGGTTTACAAATGAATCACCCGTGATGATCCGCAAAGCATCCGGAAATATATTAATTTCTGCCCTATCCCCCATTATCTGTGGCTCGCCATCAAGGTGCACCGGACCATCTCCTTTCCTTGTGACCAAAATATTTTTTCCCCTGATGATCTCCACAAATTCCGACTTGTCGGCAGTCTTTAAAAACATTCGCAAACCAAGCGCGGGAAAAAGATATAAAGGGAAAGGTTTAATGATACACACATCAAGCAAACCATCCTGCACAGAAGCGGCAGGCGAAACATGGGCGTTATTTCCATACTGCGATGAGTTGGCAAAACTGAGCATAAATGCCGTCCGCTCATAGTTCACCCCATCAACTTCTATCTGATAGACACCAGGCTTATAATTTAGCACCTCGCGTAGTGACGATTTGATGTATGCGCCAAATCCTCGTGTCTTGTCTTGCGCGAAAACTTCGGCTATATGAGCGTCGAAGCCCATTCCTGCCATATTAAAGAACCATTGACGATTAAATTTGGCACCGTCAATAGACGCTACGTTCTGCTTGTTGAGCGAATTTATCGCTTTAGCGGTATCCATAGGCAAACCCAGGAATCGGGCAAGGCCATTTCCAGAGCCAAATGGCAGCACACCAAGGATGGTATCGGTTCCGGCAACAGCTGATGCAATTTCATTTACTGTGCCATCGCCGCCGACGGCAATAATATAATCATACTGGCCTATACCGGCTTTGGCCAGCTTATGGCCGTGAAATGCACGATTGGTAAATACAATAGTAGGCTCGAAAAGATTGTCATCGAGGTTTGCTTTGATCAGTTCAGGTACGTTGTCTTTATTTTTCCCTCCCGAAATCGGGTTTATAATAAATAGAGCTTTACTTTTCAAGCATTTGTATTTTATCGGTCAAAAGTAACCCCTATTTTCGGCTTTGTAAAAAATTGTTTTAATTTTGACCGTTGAAAGTGGACTGATTTGATTGACACGGTTTTCCCGGGTAAAGATTGCAACCACGTAAAAAAGTGCTAAAGCGAGTCTCTCTTTCACTGTTTACAGTTCCAATTTTTCCGCTTTCGCGATTTTAATTTTTTTTTAAAAAACTTTATGCCCTATTTATTCACTTCAGAATCAGTATCAGAAGGACACCCTGATAAGGTAGCCGACCAGATCTCGGACGCCCTCATTGATAATTTTTTAGCATTTGACGCCGAATCAAAGGTGGCCTGCGAAACGCTGGTTACTACCGGGCAGGTGATCCTTGCCGGTGAGGTTAAATCAAAAGCTTATCTTGATGTACAAAAAATAGCCCGTGATGTGATCAACCGCATTGGCTACAATAAGAGCGAGTATATGTTTGACGGCAGCTCCTGCGGTGTATTGTCAGCTATTCATGAGCAATCGCCTGATATCAACCAGGGTGTTGACCGTAGCGCCAAAGAAGAACAAGGGGCCGGCGACCAGGGTATGATGTTTGGTTATGCTACCAGCGAAACTGATAATTACATGCCATTGGCTTTAGACATTGCCCACGCCCTGCTGATCGAGCTGGCTGCGATACGCCGAGAAGATAAAGAGATCAAATACCTTCGTCCGGATGCCAAATCACAGGTTACCCTGGAGTATAGCGACGATAACAAACCCGTTCGTATCGACGCCATCGTTATATCTACCCAGCACGATGATTTCGACGAAGAAAAGGCAATGCTTAAAAAGATCAGCAACGATATTATCGGTATCCTGATCCCCCGCGTAAAAGCTAAGTATCCTAAATATGCTCATTTCTTTAACGATCATATCAAATATCATATTAACCCTACCGGTAAATTTGTGATCGGTGGCCCTCATGGTGATACCGGTTTGACCGGCCGTAAGATCATTGTTGATACCTATGGCGGCAAAGGCGCCCATGGTGGCGGTGCATTTTCGGGTAAGGATCCTTCGAAAGTTGACCGCTCGGCTGCTTATGCAACCCGCCATATCGCGAAGAATTTGGTAGCAGCTGGTGTAGCTGATGAAATTTTAGTACAAGTATCGTACGCTATCGGCGTTGCCCAACCAATGGGTATTTATATAAATACTTATGGCACTGGCAAAGTTGGCTTGAGTGATGGCGAGATCGCCTCAAAAGTTGAAGGCTTATTTAACATGACGCCTTATGCGATTGAAACGCGTCTGAAATTACGTAACCCTATTTACGGCGAAACCGCTGCTTATGGGCATTTTGGTAAGCCACACCAAACAGTAACCAAAATTTTTACTAGTCCCGAAGGCCGCCAGGTAACGACCGAAGTTGAGTTATTTACCTGGGAAAAATTGGATTACGTTGAAAAAGTAAAACACGCTTTTGGTTTATAATTGGCGTTGCTTTAAACGTATGAGAAATAGCGAACGGTTATCTAACCTTTCGCTATTTTTGTTTGAAGCCTGGTATAGATTAAAAAAAATGGAGTACTTGATCGTCAAACTTTTTGATAATCCGGCTCGTAAAACAAGCTCCTTCGCAAAATATTAATTTTACCAGAAATACTTATTTTAGTTGAATAATCGCTTTTAACCGTGCCATTTACCTTTTCTCACCCCGCAGCCGTTTTACCCTTAAAATATATTTATAATCGTCCGCCGGTATTGACTTCCCTGGTTATAGGTAGCATGATACCTGATTTTGAATACTTTCTTCGAATGAAAGATATGTCCTGGCATAGCCACACTTGGCCGGGCGTCATCTGGTTCGATCTTCCGCTGGGTATTATTGTATTGCTTATCTATACAATAATTGTTAAGGATAAGTTGATCGCGCATTTGCCGGCAGGAATCAACCGGCGCTTTTCTGAATTTGAAAAGGATAAAAAAAGTTTTAAAGGCTTCAAGTGGTATCTGGTAGCTGCAATATGTATCGTCGTTGGGGCAGCATCTCATATAATTTGGGATTCATTTACCCACCCTTTTGGCTATTTTGTAATGCATCACTGGTCTTTACAGAAAAAGTATGACATAGGGCATCATGGCATCGAATTGTTCAATATTTTACAGAATGTTAGTAGCGCGGTTGGGGCCTTGATCATTGCATTCGCAATTTATCGCCTGCCCAAAGGTAAATTTACCGGAGTTAGCAGCAAACAGATATTTTTCTATTGGATACAAATTATAGCCATAGCGTTATTTGTATTACTGATCAGACTAAGCCGCGGACTGAGTATCAAATATTATCCGCATGTTATTGTAACAACCATTTCGGGCTTTTTGATCGGCCTGATATTGGTTTCGCTGGTAACACCAATTAAAAAACAGACTATTAATACCGGTTCTGCCGGATAGCACGAACTACCCTACGGTTACGTTTTTCGGCATAATAGTCATTTGTAACCAAAATGGCATGTATAACACCGGGTATCCACAGGCATAGTGTAAGCAGGCAGCTAAGCAGGAACGCACCAATGCGACCGGTAGTTAACACCGCAAAAGGTGGCAGCACAAGACAGAGAAAGTAGCGCATAATACAAATTAGATATTCTTTCGGAAAAAAAGTTACAGAACAGAAGATTACTTTTACTTTGCATCAACTGATGGATTTATGCAACATAACGAAGAAAATCCCTGGCAAATAATTTCTGAAAAATTAGCTTACGACAATCCCTGGATCAAAGTCACCGAATACCAGGTGATCAATCCTTCGGGCAACCCCGGTATTTACGGCAAGGTTCATTTTAAAGGAATAGCGATAGGCGTGCTCCCGCTTGATGAGCTCCTGAATACCTACCTGGTTGGTCAATTCCGTTTCGCCACGAACCAATATTGCTGGGAACTACCAGAAGGCGGCGGACCATTGGATGTAGATCCCATCGAATCAGGCAAACGAGAACTACTGGAAGAAACCGGACTTAAAGCTGATCATTGGTCCGAATTACTACGCATGCATTTATCAAATTCGGTATCCGACGAACTTTGTATCGTTTATGTGGCGCGGGGCTTGCATCAATTTGAAGCCGAACCGGAAGATACCGAGCAACTTGTCGTAAAAAAATTGCCGTTTGAAGAAGTTTACCAAATGGTAGCAAATGGTTCAATTACAGATTCGGTTACGGTTGCGGCAGTATTAAAGGCAAGGATATTACTAATGGAAGGTAAGCTTTAAAAACGAATCTGTGTTTAAGTGATCACGTTTAAAAATGCCGATCTAAGAGTGCCTATCTTTTCAACATAATCAACCAAAACCCTACCTTTGCCCTGTATGAGAAAACTGTTAGGTTATATTTTTTCACCCATACACTACTTTTTATTTGGGTTTTTCCTGTGCTTTTACCATCCGTTGCAATGGTTTACTTTCAACGTTTTCGGGTATAAGGCACATAAATGGATCGTTGACATTATGAACGCCTGCGTGGTTGGCAGTTATTACGCATTAGGAAATACGGTAACATTTGTCAATGAAAAGAATTTACCCATCGGACGGCCCATCGTCTTCATCTCCAACCACCAGAGTTTGTACGATATCCCGGTGCTGATATGGTACCTGCGTAAATACCATGCGAAATTTATCTCCAAGATCGAACTTACCAAAGGTATCCCATCCGTCTCCTATAACCTGCGCCACGGCGGAGCGGCTAATATTGATCGTAATGATCCCCGCCAGGCGATTACAGAGATCGGCAAACTCGGCACCCGCATGAAAGAAAAAAAATGGTCGTGTGTTATTTTCCCCGAAGGCACGCGTTCAAAAGACGGGCAGGTAAAAACCTTTCAGGCGGCTGGTGTTGCTACCATTTTAAAAAAATGTCCCGAAGCCCTGGTGGTACCAATAGCCATCAACAATGCCTGGAAAATGGTACAATATGGCCACTATCCTTTGAGTACCTTCACCGCTATGAAATGGGAGGTTTTAACTCCGATAGAGCCGGCGGGAATTCCTGCTGATGAAGTGGTTAGGCAGTCTGAAAATGCGATAAAGCAATACCTGGGTCAAACCGTCAACGGGTAAAACGGCTCGGTCAAATGTTTTTCCCGTCGATCACTTTAAAGAAATCATCGCGGTAGGTGTCTCCAACCGGGATCACTTTCTCACCAATGAAAATCCGGCTTCGTTCAATGCTGTCGATCTTATTGATAGACACGATATAAGATTTATGAACCCTGATAAAGTGCTTTTCGGGTAAAGCGTCCTCCATCTTTTTCATGTTTTGCAAGGTAATGATACGTTCGGCCGGTGTGAATATTGAGATATAGTCTTTTAGCCCTTCGATATACAGGATATCATTTAGGTATACTTTTTGGATCTTATGTTCGGTTTTCACAAAGATAAAATCGCTTAAAAAATCGTTTTGCGGCGGCGCGGTCTCCACTTTAACTTCCGCTTTTCCGGCAGGCTGCAATACTGCCTGCGCTTTTTGAACAGATTTAAAGAAACGATCAAAGGCAATTGGTTTCAACAGGTAATCGATCACATCTAATTCATACCCTTCCAATGCATATTGTGAGTAGGCCGTAGTAAGAATAACTTTTGCTTTGCCGTTGGCGATCCGAAGAAACTGGATACCGGTCAATTCAGGCATTTGCACATCAAGGAATACCAGGTCTATCCCACCCTGCTGAACCAATTGCAGAGCGTCGATAGGATTGGTCGTAGCCTTCACTAATTCCAGAAAAGGCATCTTGGAAATATAATCTTCCAGTATATGGAGCGCCAAAGGCTCATCGTCAACTACAAGGCACCTGATCATATTACAAAACTAATGTTAATTCGGCAGTGTAAGTATCTGGTTTGTCCTGTATCTCCAACTTGTATTTCCCGGGGTAAAGCAAGTCAAGCCGCCGTTGTACATTGCTTAAACCAACTCCTCCTTCTATATCCCGGTTGTTATGGTGCTTTTTATTTTCGATATAGAAATACAGATTAGTTCCATTCAGGTTAATGATCAGTCTTATAGGCACCAATGGATCGTTGGCTACGCCATGCTTAAATGCATTCTCAATAAATGCGATCAACAGCAAAGGCACTATTTTTTGATTGCCAACCTCACCAGTTATCCGGTAATCGATAAATGCTTTATTGCCGAACCTGATCTTCTGCAGGTCGATATAATTTTGCAGGTATTGCAATTCCTTTGACAGGTCAACCTTTCCATCATTGCTTTCATATAACATATACCGCATGATCTCGGATAGCTTCAATATCGCTTCCGGAGCAGTATCAGATTTCTGGTAAGCCAACGAATAAATACTATTGAGCGAGTTGAACAGAAAGTGAGGATTGATCTGCGATTTCAGGAAAGCTAATTCGGCGCTAAGGCGCTGTGTTTCGAGGTCGCGTTGAATACGGGCATTTAAAAACCAATCCGTCCCGAATTTCAGGGCCGTACTGAGAAAAAGGAAAAAGATATTAGTTAAGCACGAACTGGTAAAGTAAGCCAGGAAGGTGGTGTTTTTACTGTCCTTATGCTCCAATAGAATATCTTTAAAAAACAGGGCGATCCCGTATTTACCAAGCGCAAAAACAACAATTATAGTAACAAGGGCTATGGTATAATAACGGTATTTCTTAAGTTCCAGAAATCGGGGAATAAGGTAGAGGTAGTTGAAATAAAAGAGGCCGATATTAATGACACTATAGATACCAAAAATAACTGCAACCTCCCTGGGTGTTATCTTACTGTTTTCGACAGTCAGGTAAACGAAATAGGAAAGGATACTTACCCAAAAAGCAATGTGCCAGAATATTTGCCAATTTCTTTTCACTCTCCTAAAGTAATATTTTGCGAATGTTAAAAGTGGTGTTTTTATATAAACAGTATTATTTCTTCGATGAACTGGCATATTTCTTCGATGAACTGGCATCAAAATGCAAAAAACCGTTCATCTACAAATCCTGCCAGTTGGTCTAATACATTTTAGAACTTAAAAAAATAGCTATTCTTTTGTTTCATCAAAAAACAAGCACCATGAAAAAGCTGTTCACCAATTCGAATCCGTTTATATTACTGCTATTACCTGTAGTATTTGCTTTAGTGATGGGGATAAGTTATCAGGCGCAACAAAAAAGAGCATATGACTCCGGGACAAGCAGTTCCCCTTCAACTTCCCTTTTTTATAAAGGTGTAACGTTGGTTAAAACTGTTTGTTCAATTGCCAAGGAAAAATTATGGTAATTGATACGCAGGGGCTCAGCTTCAACTTCGGCAGCCAGCCAGTTGTCAGTTCATTGTCCCTGCAAGTGCCCGAAGGCAGTATATATGGCTTCCTTGGCCCAAATGGCGCCGGAAAGACTACCACAATCAAACTGCTGCTCAATCTGTTAAAAACAGACCGGGGCAGCATTCATATTTTTGGCAAGGAACTTAACAGCAACCGAATTGCCATCCTTTCACAAATAGGTTCACTGATTGAGCAACCGGCCATTTACAGCCATCTTACCGGCAAAGAAAACCTGATGAACAGGGCCCTTTTGCTTCAAGTTGCTGAGACACGTGTCGACGAAATACTCGATCTGGTTCAACTGAAAAACGCGGCAAATAAAAAAGCTGGTAAATATTCGTTAGGGATGAAACAACGCCTGGGTATTGGCCTGGCTTTGTTACCAGACCCAAAACTTTTAATATTAGACGAACCCACAAATGGTCTCGATCCTAACGGTATCATCGAGATTCGGGAGCTGCTGATTCGACTTGTTTCCAGACATCAAAAAACTGTTTTTGTATCAAGTCACCTACTGGGTGAGATAGAACGTATGGCAACGCATGTGGGTATTATCGATCGCGGCGAACTTTTATTTCAGGGCAGTATAGCAGATCTGCAGTCGATAAGTCAACCACAAATTCATATCGAAGTTGAAAATACCGTTGATGCCGCAAATTTTTTGGTAAAACATGGCTTTACCGTAAACGAGATCAACGAGGATCATATTACTGTGCCATTTGCATCCAAAACACAGATGGCCGAAATAAACGCCTTGCTGATTCGCAACAACTACCCTGTTTTCAGTATCCATAAGACGCAAAAGGATCTGGAAAAATTGTTTTTAGATATCACCCAAAAAGCCTGAGGAAATGAAAGGATTCATACTATCGTTCCGTTCCGAGTTCTATAAAACGCGCAAAACCGCTGCTTTCTGGAGTGCGATCATATTACCGCTGGCGATTTGCATTCTGTTATTCTTTGGTTTTTTTAGCCACAGCGACAACCTTGCAAAACAGCCTGGCGCAGCACTTTGGTTTCAATTTTCGGGTGCGATATTGGGGGTAATGGGTTCGTTGCTATTACCAATGCTGATCGTATTTATCGCCTATTCTGTCAATAATATCGAACACAAAGCCGAAACCTGGAAAACCTTGTTCACGTTACCGATTTCCAAATTTTCGGTTTACTCGGCCAAATACCTTTATGCGCTGTTCCTGGTGATCCTCTGCCTGGCCCTCTTTCTGCTTTTTACGCTTGGTTTTGGCAACCTGCTTGCCGTAGTTAAACCAACCCTGAAGTTTAACGAGTACCACATGGAAAGCTTTTTGGCGCAGATCTATCTCAAATTACTGCTCTCGTCATTAGGCATCCTATCCATCCAGTTTTTACTCAGTTTATTGTTTCGCGATTTTCTTAAACCAATGGGCATTGGTTTCGCCGCAACCATTGTGGGCGTTATACTGGCAGGAACCGGCTGGCAATATGCCTACCTGTATCCTTACTCACATGCGATGCTTACCGTCAAAAGTATGCATTCCGCCAAAGGTGGAAACGACCAGGCCATGCCTCAACTAGCTGTCGACCTGTTTACCAAAGATATTTGGGTAAGTCTGGCGGTAGCAGTTGGTGTATTTATTATTGGATATTTTATTATCCTGAAGAAAAGCGTCAAATAAGTATCCGCCTTTTTTCAACGCGTCGGTTTAGGCACTACCGGCAAACTCTCGTGGCCTTCGCTATCAATCGATTGCACTGCAAACAGGTAATTATCTTTCGAGTAATTCAATGATACATGGGTATCGGCTACAAAAATTTTCTTCTCCCAATATGGGCTGATCGTTTCGCGAACCAATACATTATATCCCGCAGGCTTTTTACC
>CAIPDP010000042.1 GCA_903863845.1 uncultured Mucilaginibacter sp.
ACTTAATGATAGCCCGAATGGTTGCCGTCCAACAGGTATAGAAGCGGTAATTTTTGAAGAGCCCAGATCGATACGTACCATCCGGAAATTGCCGCGATCGAGCACAAGTAGTTCATTATTTTTTTCATTTAATACCAGGTCCGAAGTGAAACTATCTTCAAATTTTTGACCATTAACGGTACCATTCAAAGAAAGCGAGTCAAGTTTTTGCAGCCTTTCGGTATCGAAAACAATAACTGAACCATCATCACCGCCACTCAGGTAAACCGTTTTGGAATTAGCCGCAAATGCCACTCCCAAAAAAGAACCATTATTAAAAGGCGCCGGACTTCTTTGACCATAAGGCGGAATACGGGTTGCTGCCATGGAAGGCAGATCGATCAATGTTACTACACCGTTATGAAGTGTAATAGCTTTTTTTCCATCAGGTGATATGGCCAATCCAAAGGGATCATGTGTAATGCGCAGGAACTGCCCTGCAGGAGTAATATATCGACCACTTGGTAAAACCGACCTGCCAGCACTATCAATCCGACTATATTCTTTGGTACCGGGCACCTCCAATACCGTTACCTTTTTTTGAGCTGTAACGCTCATAGAAATAAGCAATATCAATAATACGAGGTAAGACAGTTTAAATTTCATCGTTGGGTTTTAGTAAAACGCTAAAATAATGCTGCTGCGTTAAGTCCATTTGTCTTAAATATAAATTAATGTATCAATTGCTGTAAAAATCTTCTTTATTGCCACTATTATCAAAGTATTTATCTTAGCACTACCATTATATAACCAAAATGAAATTTTCAAGGCTTTTAATATTACTCAGTTTTTTTATCGTAGCCAATAACGGTAAAGCACAAACTAAACGGCTCACCTATTGCAACCCACTTAATATTGATTACGGATATACACCATTCAAGGACTTTTCAAAATGGGGCAAACATCGCGCAACTGCCGACCCAACGGTAACCCTTTTTAAAGGCAAATATTATATTTTCTCGACCAACCAATGGGGCTACTGGTACAGCGACGATATGTTGCACTGGACTTTTAATTACCGCAGCTTCCTTCGGCCTTATAATGAAAACCAGGGCGATAATCTATGCGCCCCGGCCACTTTGGTCAAGGGTGACACCCTTTTGGTTATTGGTTCAACCTATAATAAAGATTTCACTTTATGGATGAGTACCGACCCGGTGCATAACGTATGGAAGCCGGCTAAAGACTATTTTAAAGTTGGTGCCTGGGATCCCGGTATGTTCAGGGATGATGATGGGCGTATCTATATTTACCATGGCTCAAGTAATACGCTACCACTTTATGGGCAAGAGATCGACCCTAATACTTTTGACCCTATTGGCCCCAAAGCTGAAACTGCCCACTTGAACTATGATGAACATGGCTGGGAGCGCTTCGGTGAAAATAATGACAACGTTTTCCTGGGCGGTTTTATGGAAGGCTCGTGGATGAATAAGCACGATGGTAAATATTATTTACAATTTGGCGGCTCAGGCACCGAGGGTCGGGGTTATGCTGATGGGGTGCTGGTTGGCGATAAACCATTGGGGCCATTTACCTATCAGCCGCACAATCCTTTCTCTTACAAGCCTGGCGGTTTTGCTAAAGGCGCTGGACACGGTGCTACCTGGGAAGATAAGTTTGGTAACTTCTGGCATATATCGACTATGGTGATCAACGTTAAAAACAACTTCGAAAGACGCATTGGTTTCTGGCCCGCCGGTTTCGACAAGGACGGTATTTTATACTGCAATACGGCTTATGGTGATTTCCCACAATACCTGCCCGATGGCAAAGAGGACCATATCCAGGGTAATTTTACCGGCTGGATGATACTCAATTATCAAAAGCCGGTGGAAGTTTCTTCGACCCTTGGTGCTTACCATGCTAATTATTCTGTAGACGAAGACATCAAAACCTATTGGAGTGCCAAAACGTCCAACAAGGGCGAATGGTTGAAAAGCGACCTCGGCGAGATCAGTACAGTTAACGCTATCCAGGTTAATTATGCCGACCAGGATGCTGAATTTATGGGTAAATCGCAGGGTGTATATACCCAATATGTGATCTACGCCTCGGTTGATGGTAAAAATTGGAAGTTATTGGTAGATAAGAGTAAAAACAAAACTGACGTACCGCACGATTATATCGAATTAAGCAAACCCATCAAAACCCGGTACCTGAAGATAGTCAATATACACATGCCGACCGGCAAATTTGCCTTATCGGGTTTCAGGGCATTTGGTAAGGGTGCAGGGGCTAAACCAGATACTGTTAAAGACTTTATGGTTTTACGGGGTGATGCCGAGCGCCGCAACTCCTGGATCAGGTGGTCGCCGGTTGACAATGCCATTGGTTATACCATCTATACCGGGATAGCACCAGATAAACTATACAGCAATATCCTTGTATATAGCAAAAACGAATACTTCTTCAATGGCATGGAAAAAGACCTGCCCTATTATTTCCAGATCGAAGCTTTTAATGAGAATGGGATATCGGCGAGATCTAAAGTGATTGAGGTGAAGTGAGAGAGATGGGGATAAAACGGGTGCTGGAAGTAAAAATTATTCAAGGTTAGAAGCCTGCCCAAAAACTTAATCTAAATAAATTCTGTATCTTAAATAACTGGTCTTCTTCTTATTTGAAGAATATCGTATTTTTGTTAAAATGACGACTCTTACCATAAATATTGCCGATAAGAAAACCGAAAAGGCTATTAAAGCTGTTTTGGATGCCTTAGATCTGGATTATAGTGTAACAAAAAAACCAGCAGCTGGTGAAATGCCTTTAAATAAATCAGAAAAAGAAATCTATGGCCGACTAAAAAAAACAGCCGGAGAGATCAAACTGTTCAAAGAAGGCAAGATCAAATTACAGGATGCAAATGAATTCCTGAATGAGTTATAAGGTTGTCGTCACTTCAGAGTTTGCTAAAGAAGCAAAAAGAATTTCCAAAAAACATCCCGGAATAAAGGCTGACATTGCTCAACTCGTCAATGATTTAGCTGATAACCCTACAATTGGCACCGAATTGGGCCATAATTTCTACAAGATTCGAATCGCAATTACCGGAACTAATAAAGGTAAGTCTGGTGGGGCCAGGGTTATTACATACCTTGTATGGGAAAATGAAACAGTTCTGTTGGCCGAGATTTATCTAAAAAGTGAACATGCCAGTGCTGATATTGGTATTTTGATCCAGCGACTTAAAGATCAGGGTGTAATATAGCAGTTGCCGATAAAATTATCAGTAAGGATTTTCTTTCAGATGACGCGTGCCTGCCAATTTTTTGAACACGATTTTCAGGATTTCTTGATAGATAAACAGGATTTTGAATTTTATCTTGTCTATCCATCAAATCCTTAAATCGTTTTCAATTACCTAAGTTTAAAAATTACATTTTCACCCCACATCATACCATTTCAAATACAAATACTCCCCATCCTCCTCTTTAAACACATATTCCTTCCAAAACACCTCATCATCCATGGTGCAGGATGAATCAAGATAATCATCGTTATCCCAGTTAGATATTGTTTTCAGGTCATCAATAATTAAATCGGAGTAGAAAAATAAGAAGTCGTATTCTTCGCTACTAAAATACACCCATTCATACCATTTTTTATTTTCCAGTTGGAGTAAAAAGTATTTTAGCCGCCATTTACCCATGCTATTTTCTACTAAGGAACAAATAATAATTTGGCTTTTGCTTTCGGGAAATATCATCGCATAATTACTCCACAATGGACAAAATGACTGATATTCCCCATGAAACGTTATTTTCAATTTTTCGAAAAAGGTACTCGCATATTCTTCGTTGATATAATTTACGAAAGCAAGATTCACTTTTTCCTTTTTTGTTTGTTTAAGCATTGCCACCAAATAAGGAGCGTTTTTAAATTCCTCGTAATTTACGTTCCTAATAACCATTGCTTTTCCATCGCGTTCAACGGTTATCGGAGTCCATGGCAAAAACAAACTATTATCTCCGAAATCAAATCGTTCTACTTGCGCTTTAATATAATGTTTTAGTTCACCTTCGGTTTTTTCATCACCATAAAATGTAAGCGTTTTTAATATGAACCATTCATTTTCAAAATGCACCCCAATAAATTTTAGGGAGAAATAAAGTAAAGTCTTTTCGTCGATTAACTCTGAAATTGATTTTGCCACATAAGCTTCCGGGGTAATTGATTTCGTCAATTTACTATGATCAACAAACATGTAGCTTGAGCCTGAGCCATTAATTCGTTCAAGTTCATATTCAAATTCTTCGTAGTCGATATCGGCGATTCGTACAAAAGTTGCCGCAAAGAATTTGGTGCCTTCGCCATTAAAAATACCGCCAAAATAGCCTTCAAGTAATCGCTTTTCGGTTCTTGGAAATAAAATCGCACGAAGTTCAATTGGGTCAGTGAACGGCATATTTAGTTATTTAAAATCAATAGGAAATATTATTTAAACCAGATAAGTTTGATAATTAGGTTTGAAAATAAAGTTAGTTATTTTGGAATTTCTGCAAAGCCGAAAAAATCATGTATGCAATGGCTCCTTTGGAGCCCCCTGTTTATAGAAAACACAAGGAAAATTATTGAACTCCGTAGGAGTTTCCTAATGTAATGGGGTTGATGTTTTTGCCAAAAAAATGTGCCATAGGCGCAAAATATCAGTAGCAATAAATTGGGAAATAAATTAGCGTACGGTAGGTACGCAACCCCACCGGGCATGATTCCATCTGATGGGTATTTAAAAAATGGGATGACGGTTAAACATTTAACCCCTATGGGGTTAACTTTCTATTATGATTTTATTTACCGACACGGAGTCTCGATGGGACTTTTGAGGAAATGCATTTTTTTAATCCCGGGTCAACTGCGGATTTTATCTTAATATTCCGCCTATCCTTCAAATCCTAAAATCGTGTCCAATTTCGTAAGTCCTTTTTTTTGAACACGATTTTCAGGATTGCTTTACAGATAAACAGGATCTTCAATTTTATCTTGTCTATCCATCAAATCCTAAAATCGTGTCCCAATCCTAAAATCGTGTCCAAACACATCCTTCAAAGCCCTCTTGCCCGCATGATACCCGCACATGCCATGCACCCCGCCGCCGGGTGGTGTTGAGGCGGAGCAGATGTATAAACCTTTTGCGGAAGTTTTGTAGGGCGACCAGCGCAAAGCAGGGCGGGTAAAAAGCTGGCCAATATCGATCACACCGCCATTGATGTCACCTCCGATATAATTGGCATTATATTCCTGCATCTGGGTTGAATTGATCGTGTTCCGGGCCAGGATACGTTCGCGGAAGCCCGGCGCAAAGCGTTCTATCTGCTTTTCTATGGCATCGGTCATGTCAACGGTCGAGCCATTGGGTACGTGGCAATAGGCCCATCCGGTATGTTTACCTTCGGGTGCTCTTGAAGGATCGAACAAACTTTGCTGTGTCAATAGCACGAATGGCTTTTCGGGGTGCCCGCCTTGCCAAACATGCTGCTCTGCCGCGGCTATTTCGGTTAGCGTATTACCAATATGAACAGTTCCTGCACGCCGGCATTCCCCGGCTTTAAATGGAATTGGGCCATCTAATGCCCAGTCAACTTTAAATACGCCCATGCCATAACGGTACCGCTCCAATTGCCAGCGGTAAATGTTGGAGAATTTGTGCCCGGCAATTTGCAGTAATTGTTGCGGACTAACATCAAACAATACCGCATTAGCCGACGGTAATTG
Source organism: uncultured Mucilaginibacter sp. (assembly GCA_903863845.1). GTDB lineage: Bacteria > Bacteroidota > Bacteroidia > Sphingobacteriales > Sphingobacteriaceae > Mucilaginibacter. The sequence goes on from CAIPDP010000042.1 coordinate 5,755, forward strand.
ATCTAGTGATGTAATATAGGTATTGGTCTCGATCTTACCTCCGAGGGAAATAAAATAAGAGGCCAGCGAATCAGCAATTTGCTGTGAGCCGCCCTTCGGTAAAGGCCAGCCGCCTAAATGACCAGCGACAGTCAGCACCAGAGCAACTGCTGCCGTTGTTGGCTTATTTAATGGCTGCATGGAATGTGCTCCCATTCCGGCAAAAAAGCCTTTGGCCTCTTCGGTATTAAATCCCCGGGTAATTCCTGTTAACGATTGCAAAGCCTTTAAACCAAATCTGGCCATTGCCAGTGGATGTTTTGGGTAATGCATAGGCCCCAGTACATCTGATGCAATAGCGGGCCAGTCATTTACAACAGAACTCACTAACTGCGAATAGGTAGTTGCATCTATACCAAACTGCCCCGCAGTTTCGCCAATCGAGTGCTTTAATGACGCCGCACTGCCATTATCAAAAGGGTGTGCAGCAGCTATATCTGGATAAATATATTCCAGGCCATGCTCCTTTAAGGGCAATGTCTGAAAAAAAGGGGAAGCAGCCGCAAGTGGGTGTATAGCCGAACAAACATCGTGTATAAACCCAGGCAGAGTCAGTTCGGCCGAACGCATGCCGCCGCCTATGGTATCCTTCCCTTCAACCAATAATACGGATAACCCGTTTTGCTGCAGCAAAATAGCTGCAGCGAGTCCATTTGGTCCGGAACCAACAACTACCGCATCATAATCTCGCGTTTCCGGTTTCATTGGCGGCCCTGATAGCTATCAGAAATCTGAATATTCTGTTGGATGCAGAAAGATGATATCTGCTTTGGAAACGTTATGCTGGTATTCGGGTTTAGCCGACAAGGTTTTCCATTCTGCATCAGCAGAAAAAGTTGCCCAGTGCTGATCGCGATCTGCTTTGCTTTCAAATGCGGTCATGTACATCAGGTTCGGCGTATGACTACCAACCAGCACATCACCATAAAATACGGCATTGAATTTTAGCCTGCTAAACAGTACTGTTTCACCACCTTCGTTAAACATGTGCACCTTATTGATATGGTATTTCTCAGTCGGACTTTCGTAACTCCTTAATTCGTAGATGCGATCGGGTTTGTTTGCTGCCAATTTCGGAACTTCGGGTGTGCCGGAGCGTTTAAATGCCAGCAATACAATGGTTTCTATCCTCGTATAAGGTGCATGGTCATAACTTGCATCAAGGTATTCTTTGGCATCGTTGAGGTATTGTGCATCCTTCTCTACAATAGCTTCAAAAGCATCTGCTTTGCTCCTGGTAGTGAAGGTCATCAAAACGTAAAAGCGTTTATCGGTGTCCTGTTCGACAGTTCTGAAAACTCCAACTTCTAACGAACCTGCGCGCTTTATCGCCGGCTTGTAGGCGTTCTTAAAATATAGGTCCAGTATAGATTCCTGCTCAACTGTTTTGTAATGGTAAACCTTAAGCACATAATAACGCTGCACCGGTTCAACAGCTTTCACGGATAGCACGACAGTTGATAACAGTGCCAAAAGAAATAATCTGATCTTATTCATATAATTTGATATTATTTTACCCATTTATTAGACAACACTTTCATAAAATACCCCCCAACCACGCTTCGCGCCTGAAAACCAACCTGTTTCCCATCTGTGGTCTCGTGCCAGTCGCTCAATGGAACACGCGTTGGTGTTTCTGTAGCGTATTTATAAACCGGATCGGTCAGCTTCTCAAATGTCGTTAAATTGTTGCTTAAAGTGGCAGTCCATATGATCCAGTCAGATTTTGTATAGGTCTTCCTGCTATCTAATGGCAATCCATATTTATTTTGTTTGGTTTGATAGTACTTCACTTCCGTATCATATACTTTCTGCGGGAACAAATGCAGTTGGAGCACTTTATCCCAAACCAGGTTGTATTTCTGACTCCATGTATTTTTATTATTGAACACCAGCGAGTAATGGTTACCTGCATCTGCCAGTTTTACCCAGTTTTTTGCTAAACCCTGCGCAATAGCGCGATATTTGGATGCTACCTGCGGCATTTTCAGCTCCTCGGCCATACGGGCATAAGCAGCTATGCCGATGATCGCTTTGATCGACAGGTTAGTATTATGCGCCAGGTGCCCGGCAAAATCGTCGGTACATAACTGGTTGGCAGGATCAAAGCCAGCTTTCGTCAGATAGTCGGCCCAGGTGGTTAGTGTTTGCCAGTGTTCTTTGGCATAATCCGGTTTTCCCTCAGCTTTACATATGGCCGCGGTCAATATCAGCATATTACCCGATTCTTCCACAGGCATATCTTCACCGTATGTCTGCCCATTGGCTATAGGATAAGTACCCAGGTCATGCGCTGCAAAAGGTTTTTTCCATTTACCGCTTTCGCTGTAGTAGAAAATCCCGTTCAACATACCCTCCATAAGTTTCGGTGCATAGGCCAGGTACAATGGCGCGGAAGGATAAGTAACATCAACCGTATTGATGGAGCCATTGCTAAAATTCTCTTTTGATAAAAACAGGATATCACCATGGGGACTCTTTACCAGTACATGGGCGGCAATACTTTGGCGATAAGCCATCAAGCATAGTGCGGCATATTTTACTCCACCTGCCTTGACCGCATCATTATAAAGCGTTTTATTGAAAGCCTCGCATTTTTTCATTACGATATCATACTCTTCCTCGGCTTTATTCAATTCCTTTTCCATGGTCTTGCCAATTGCTTTGGTTGATTCTGCACTCCACCATGGTTTTAGCTGAAAATTGAAGAATTCAACCGAATACAGATCATCATAACCAATACTGATATGTTTCTGTACGAAAGTCTTTCCCACCGACCCGAAAGGTATGATCGTATTAAGCGATAATGACTTTCCTTTAACAGTGTCGCCAACTACTGTTGCTGAAACAGCAAATGGCTTTTGGATATCTTTAACCGGAGCAATGTATTGTACTGCATTGTAAGTTAAAGGCACAGCAACATGCGCATAGCCCCAATCGATACGCAGGTCGTCGCCTTTCTTCTGAAGAATCGGCTGTTCAACTGATCCTGCCTTCATTATCGATAATTTACCATCGATAGACACCTCGCCAGAGACCAACTGCGGCGGAGTATTAACCGTTATATCAGTCGAAATGCTCTGGAAAAGTTGCACATCATGCATCGCATTATCATTCGATCTTACGTCATAACTAATATAAGATACCGGCCTCGGGAACAATTCCAAATCATTGATCAATAAGGGCGAAGTAAAAGTAAGCAACAGATCGACCTTACCACATCTGAACTTATAGATAGTTTGGGTCGCATTCATGTCAACGCTGGTTTGCTTTGCCACCTTAACCGATGGATCACTTTTCTCTTTAACCAGGTCGACCAGGCCTGCATCAAGCCATGCTCCACCTGCAGTATTTGCACAATGTATAGCCAATATATTTCGGCCCTTTTTAAGCTTTGCCTTGATATCATCGCTTAATGGGATCAGCTGAAAATCGCTGGTCCAGCCAATTTTAGTATATATTTTTTGTTCGTTCAGGTAAACTTCGATATTGTCATCATGATGAAGTTTTAGTAACAAGCGGTCAATCTGGGTATTATCTATTGTAAATACACGCCTCACCCACAGGTCCTTACTTTTCCAAACAGTCTTTGCCTGTTTGATATCGTCTGTAAATGGCGCAGCTCCTGTGTTCCATTTCACATCGTTAAAATTTAGCGTGGCCCAACCTGCGCCGGGGTTAGCTTCGGTATACTGGCAGGTATAGGCTGCTTCGTCGGCCGCCGGTAAAATGGTTTTATAAACTTTGGGGGCTTTCCCCATAAACCTATATGTTTCGCCATCAACTTTTAAAAACCCTAATAGCGACTGTTCCTTTCCCGTCCAATGTTTGGTTGGTGCCGCGGTAAGGGTATCGTTAAAAGACCATATGCTGGTGTAGGTATTTCGGGTGATCAATGGGTATGCAGGTGCCTTCTGAACCTGTGCAAACAATGCACTGGCAGAAAATAAAAGGCATAAAGCCAAACTAAGCTTTTTTATGGTATTCATACTTCTCAAAGGCAAATAGTTAACTGGTGGTATTTAAAGCAAATATAGGTTTAAATACCAGCCAAAAAACTACTATCTATTGGGTAAGGGTAACGATGTTGCAACAAAAAAGGCCACCTTGTTTTCAAGTGGCCATTTTAATTCTGATTGGTTATAAACTTTTTACAATTCTCTTACCCAAATGTTACGGAAACTCAACGGTTTACTTTTATCACCATGGGCCTGCAACTTGATAGGCGAAGGGCCATGTGCTTTATACTTTGGCTTTCCGATATACAATGTTGGACCCAACAATTCGAAATGGTTTTCAACAAGCACGCCGTTAAAAAATACGGTCGCGTATGCCGGTGTTTTTAAACTTCCATCTTCATTGAACACCGGTGCGTTCCAAACAATGTCATAAACCTGCCATTGGTTGTTTGGGCGGCCTGGGTTAGCCAAAGGTATCGCTTGTTTGTAGATACTACCGGCCATACCATTTACATAGGTTTTGTTGTTGTACGGATCAAGTACTTGTAACTCATAACCATCGTCGCCTTTGCCTATCGATGCCAGGAAAACACCGCTATTACCCCTGCCCTGTCCGCTGCCTTCCAGTCCTTCAGGTTCGCGCCATTCAATATGCAGTTGGTAATTAGTAAACTTTCTTTTGGTCTCTATATTACCATAGTTTTTGTTTACAGTAAGTACGCCATCCTGCACGTCCCATTTAGCAGGTGAGCCATCATTGTTCTGCACCCATTCGTCAAGATTTTTGCCATCAAATAAAATGATAGCGTCAGAAGGCGCTTCACCTAAATGTTCGCCGGGTGTTACAACTTTCGGTACGGGTTCCCAAATTTCGGTATCCTCAGGTTTTGCTTTTTCCTGGCCCTTAGCCATCAGCAGGCTACCGGCCATCATTGCGGTTAAAATGATCTTGTATTTCATTGCTGGTTAATTTAATTGGTTCATCATTGGTTTACACGTGGAGTGTATTTTTCAGGTAATTAGCACTTTCGGTAATGCTAACATAAGGATCGATATTAATAAAATTCTCTTGTTCTACTAAAAAATGAGTAACACCAGCAGCTCTCGCTTTCGGTATGATCGATTTAAAATCGATGCTTCCCTTTCCGATCTCGGTATTGATATCCGTATTGGTTTTATCACGATCCTTGATATGTACAAGCGCATAACGGCCGCGATGCTTGTCCAATATTTTGATCGGATCCTGACCAGCACGTACAACCCAGAAAATATCCATTTCCATGTGCACCAGTTTAGGATCGGTTTCCGCCAGTATAGTATCGTAAAAAGTTGCGCCGCCACCCAGTGGTTTCCATTCGAAATTATGGTTATGGTAGCCCAGTTTTAAGCCCGAGGCTTTGCAGATATCTGCCGCTTTGTTCAGTTTAGCTGCAACCGCTTTACATTCATCAACAGTCTTGATAAATTCACCGTTCAGGGAAGGAACCACAACATAGGTTTGGCCCAGGGTGTTGGCAACCTCAATATATTTTTTCAGCTCGCTGGTGTCACCCTTGCCAAAGAAAGAGTCGATACCATAATGTCCGCTTGGCGAACTTAATCCATGATCTTTCAATAACTTGCTGAAGTCTTTTGCATTCAGGCCCCAATAGCTGCTGGAACCCAGGTCGTATCCAAAAGTTTCCACTTCTTTGTATCCGGCTTTGGCCACCTTGCTTATCACACCCTTAACATCAGTTGGTAATTGGTCGCGAAGGGTATATAATTGCAGTCCGGGTTTATGCAGCGATTCAGCCTTCAATAATCTAGGCCCAAGCACCAAAGCGGCTGATGCCAGTCCGGCTTGCGCTAAAAATGTTCTTCTATTTGTCATGGTATTTAATTTGAAAATTGGTCAATTTGGTCATTTGAAGATTTGGTAATTTGTAGATTGATTAATCGTTTTCAGATTACAAAATCTTCAAATTAGCTAAACGTCACAGATCTGGATGGCTTGCCTTAAGGAAGCTATCTTGTCTGCACGTTTGGGCACAAACTCCTGTCCCACAAAGCCTTTGAACCCGGTTGCAGCAATGGCGCGCATTACTGCGGGGTAAAACAATTCCTGTGTATCATCTATTTCGTGCCTGCCAGGTATGCCCCCAGTATGGAAATGGGCAATGTATTGATGGTAATCTGTTATGTTGCGCACAATATCACCTTCCATAATCTGCATGTGGTAGATATCAAACAGCAACTTAAAATTTGGTGAGTTGATTCTTTTACACAATTCCACACCCCACTCTACCCGGTCGCATTGATAATCTTTGTGGTCTATTTTACTATTGAGAAGTTCCATGCAGAGCACCACATGGTGCTTTTCGGCAATAGATACAATTCTTTTCAGGCCTGCTTCACAATTTTTCAAGCCTGCTTCATCCGTTTTACCGCGACGGCTTCCACTGAAACAAATCAGGTTGGTATAGCCATTTTGGGCTACCAGCGGGATCATTTCAGTATAATTCTTCACCAGGGTATCATGAAATTGCGGATCACCAAAACCGTCGATCAGGTTGATCTCGGCTCCATTGCACATAGGCGAATGCATGCCATGTTTTTGGAGGATGGCCCAGTCTTTTGGTCCGCAAAGGTCGACACCGGTAATACCGATCCCTTTGGATACTTCGCAAAGCTGGTCTAGTGTAAGCTCGCTATAGCACCAGGGGCTTACCGAATGGTTGATATTCCCTTTGAGTGGTGTAAAACCAGGCTGGCTTTCGCTTGATTTAATTGAAGATAACATTCCGGATGCGGTAATGGCTGCAGTACCTGCCAGTAAGTTTTTGATAACTGTTCGGCGATTTTGGTTGTCCATGATCAAAATTTATAATTGTACTTCGGGCGATGGTTCTTCTATATCCAAACCAGTCTGAAGTTCTGTATGCTTTTTATCGGTAAAGAAGATCAGGAAGAAGATCAATACCGCTATGGCTATACCTCCGGGGATGAGCCAGATGGTGGTCCAGTCGTGTTTACCCGCTGATAATTGCCAGTGGTCAACGATAGGCCCTGAAATATAATAACCCATCATCATACCCAAACCATAGGTTGCGAGCGTGATAAAACCCTGCGCAGCGCTTTTAAATCGTTCACCGGCAAAGCGGTCGGTATAAATCTGACCCGTTACAAAGAAAAAGTCGTAACAAATGCCATGGATAACGATACCAGCAATCAGCATCCAGTAATTGGAACCGATATCGCCATAAGCAAAAAACGCATATCGCAGGCCCCATGCCAGCATTCCTGCGGCAAGCATTTTTTTAACACCCAGTCTTACAAAAAACAATGGCATGGCAACCATAAATACCAATTCCGAAATTTGCCCCAGAGATTGAACCGCTGCCGCACGTTTCATCCCCACCTCATTTAAAAATGGATTAGTAAAATTATAATAGAACGCCAATGGAATACAGATTGCAACTGAAGCAAGGAAAAACACCAGATATGATCTTTTTTTAAGCAGACCGATGGAGTCCAGACCAATAATATCGCCGAAAGTAGTTTTCTGCCCTTTTTTTGCCGGTGGGGTATCAGGAAGTGAAAAACTTAGCAAACCCAAAATTAGCGATGCACCGGCAGCCATTTTGAAGGTCAATACCAGTGAGCCGCTTTGTTCCCAGTTCAAATAGCCGATTGCAAGTCCTGCTATGATCCATCCAAAAGTACCCCATACCCGAACCAGTGGAAAATCTTTGCTGGGATCTTGCATCTGTTTGAAAGAAACAGAATTTACCAGGGCCAGCGTTGGCATATAAATGATCATATAGGCCAATATACCAGGGTAAAAAGTAGCAAAATCGGGTGCGGTAGATTCATAAAACAAAAGCCCGGCACCTACTAAATGCAAAACACCTAATATGCGCTGAGCCGAAAAAAACTTATCTGCAATCAGACCAATTACGAATGGTGCTATAATGGCACCAAGTGACTGTGTAGCATATGCCCCCGCGTTTTGAGTGCCTGTGGCATGCAGTGTCGTGGTAAGGTATGTACCCATCGTCACAAACCATGCCCCCCAAATAAAAAATTCGAGGAACATCATGGTTGATAGTTTGATACGGATACCGGTGGTCATTGCTTAAAGATAAAGCATGTTGAAATTATTTTTTCTTGATGGTCAGGATGTATTTTACGATGGTTTTAGCATCATCAACCGAAATACCAGGGTGTGCTGCCATTGGGATATTACCCCAGTGACCGCTACCGCCATTGATGATCTTATGTGCCAAAGTATCAACGATAGCATCACCACCCGACTGGTATTTAGCTGCAACATCTGCAAATGCAGGTCCAACTAATTTTTCCTGTTCTTTATGGCAAGTTGAGCAATCTGATTTTGCGATCAGATCCGGACCTGTAGCCGCACCAGTTGAAGCTGTAGCCGCAGTTCCGGTCGAACCAGTTGCTGCTGTAGTTGTCGCAGCGCTATCGGCCGATGAACTTCCTGATTTTCCGCCGCAGGCAGCTAATAGTAAACTTGCACTTAAAACGATGAATAATTTTTTCATAATGTACAAACGTGTTTTATGTTATGTATTGATGTTTTTTGATGCCTGCAATTTAAACATTCCTGTCCTTATAATACAGCAGCCTGCTGTAATGGTTTCGATTTATTGCGCGAACGCATATAAATTACCAGACCGGCAAAGGCAACGATCAATGCGATTGGTATGAATAACGTATCATGTAATATTTGCTGACCCGCAAATCGGTTATCGCCATTGGCTTTCTTCACAATCTCATCATAATGCGAACCCATCACAATAGTATATAATGAGACGGCAAACATACCTGCGCCACCCATCAGGTTAAGACCAATGGCACCGGTATTTGGCATATTGGTGTTCACAAAACCTAACATTGTTGGCCAAAAATAACATACCCCCATACCAAAGATGATGGCAGCAGCGTAAATAGCCGGCCCTGTAACTGTACTTAGCATGTAAATACCTATGGAGGCCAGGATAGTAGACATTAATAATACAAACTGGGGTGTGAAACGTTTTAACACCGGCTTCGCAAGCCCGCGGCCAAGCACCATAACGCCAGTCTCGAGGGTAAGTAGAAGTATAGCATTGTCAGTCACATTCTTTAACAATACATCTATCCATTGACCGGTAAATAATTCAGTTATTGCTGTTCCGAACATACATACAAACATGAACAGGAATAAAGGGTTTAACAGTGCTTTATACATGCCTCCTGCTGAAACGCCTGATGCCACACGTTCAGTAACCGGAAAATCAAGTTTCGAAAATAAGAAACCGTAGATCACAGTTGGGATCAGCATCAATCCAACTTTTAATTCCAAAAGAGTATGTTTTTCAAGCGGCAGGTGTAATGCATCGATAGCAAAAACCAGCAAACTACCTATAACTATACCACCCGGGAACCATAGGTGAAAATGGTTCAGTTTTGTTGTCTTGTTATCGGTATATAATGAGGTAACCAGCGGATTACATGCTGCTTCTACAGTACCATTAGCAATACCGATCATCAAAGTTGATACGTACAAGGTCCAGTAACCCTGAGCAAATACGGTCAGCAAAATTCCAGCTAAATGAAACAAAAATGCAAAAACCAGCAGGCGTTTCATCCCAATAATATCTACAACAAATCCACCTATGACCACAGCTATTGGAAAACCATAAAATGCAGTAGCGGTAATTGATGCTAACTGAGTTTTATCAAGTCCGAAAACTGCACCAAAGTCGTTCAAAGTTCCGGCACGGATACCAAACGATAAGGATGTTACCAGCAGGGAAAGGCAACTTGCCCTGAAAAGTTGAGTACGATTAATTTGCATTGTTTCTTATTTAGGTTATAATTGGTTTTTTATAGGAGCCCCGACTTTAGTCGAGACCCAGTGTTTTCCGGTTAAAATTTTCATCACCGCCCGATGCCGCAAAATCGTCAAATGCTTTTTCGGTTACGCGGATGATGTGATTTTTAATGAACTCGGCGCCTTCTCTTGCACCGTCTTCCGGATGTTTTAACGCACATTCCCATTCTAACACGGCCCACCCGGTATAGTTATATTGCGTTAATTTACTAAATATCGATTTAAAATCAACCTGCCCATCACCCAATGAACGGAAACGACCAGCACGATCGACCCAGTTCTGGTACCCGCCATACACACCCTGCTTACCGGTCGGATTAAATTCGGCATCTTTCACATGGAACATTTTGATGCGCTCGTGGTAATTGTCGATATACTCCAGGTAATCCAGGCATTGTAACACAAAATGTGATGGGTCATACAGCAAACAAGCCCTTTTATGGTTGTTTACTTTCTCCAAAAACATTTCGTAAGTGATACCATCATGCAGGTCCTCACCTGGGTGAACCTCATAGCACAGATCAATGCCATTATCCTCGTAAACATTCAGTATAGGTTCCCAGCGCTTGGCCAGTTCGGTAAAACCTGTCTCAACGATACCAGCGGGGCGTTGTGGCCAGGGGTAAACCATCGGCCAAAGCAGTGCACCACTGAAGGTAACGCTTGCATTTAAACCTAAATTCCGACTTGCTTTGGCGGCATCTTTCACTTGCTGAACTGCCCATTTCTGACGTTCAGCCGGGTTGTTTTTTACTGCATCGGGAGCAAATGCATCAAACAAGGTATCGTATGCCGGGTTTACAGCTACCAGTTGCCCCTGCAAATGCGTTGATAATTCTGATATTTCCAGCCCGGCTTCATTTACAATGCCTTTGATCTCGTCGGCATAGGTTTTGCTTTCGGCGGCTTTATGCAGATCGATGAACCGACTGTCATTGGTTGGCAGCTGAACGGCTTTATAGCCCAAACTCTTTGCCCATTTGCAAATAGAACCCAGGCTATTGAAAGGTTCCTGATCGCCAATAAATTGTGCGAGGAAAATTGCGGGACCTTTGATTGTTTTCATAATAATTGGTTAACTGATAATTGGTTACCTGGTGATGTATAAAGAATATATTTGTATCAGTAAAATTGTATCAAACAGCAAATTCATGGTTGACACATTTTTTTGTTAATTTATTGAAAAACAATGTTTTAACTAAAATATGCCCTTGTTTCTGTTAACCGTGTAAACCGTGCAAACCAGCCAACACTTAACCAATCGCTAATCAACTGTCATCCGTTCAATTAGTCCTCGACAACATGATCAAACCATTTCTGGTCCGACTGGCTTGAGGCAACAACATTATCAATAAATGCCATACCACGGATACCGTCTTCAACACCCGGAAAATCAAGCCATTCTTTTTGTGGCTCTTCACCGTTTATCCTGGCGCTAAGCGTAAGGGCAAAATTGCGGTATAAATTTCCAAACGCTTCAAGGTAACCTTCCGGGTGACCACCAGGTGTACGGGTATTATGTGTTTCGTAACTTGATTCCCTGTCGCCATAGTTATTACCGGCGCGCAAAGTTTCAGCAGGGCGATCGAGCCAGCGTAGTGTAAGCGTATTTGGCTCCTGCTGTGCCCATTCTAATCCTCCCAATTCGCCATAAACGCGAATTTTAAGCGCATTTTCTTCACCGGCAGCAACTTGTGATGCTGTTAAAACGCCGGTAGCATTATCTTCAAAACGAAGCAATACGGCGCCATCATCATCCAGCATACGACCTTCAACAACAGTATTTAAGGAAGCGCATATCTGAGTAATCTTTAAACTGGTGATGTATTCTGCAAGATGAGCAGCATGGGTACCAATATCACCGATACAACCAGCTTTACCTGAACGTTTAGGGTCGGTGCGCCAGGCTGCCTGTGCATTACCTTCCCGTTCAGATAGTTTGCTCAGCCATCCCTGGTAATATTCTACATATACCTTTCTTACTTTACCAAGACGACCAGCCTTAATGATCTGTTTTGCTTCTTTTACCAGCGGATAACCTGAGTAAGTATGGGTTAGTAAAAGCAGCAAACCAGTTTCTTCCAGCTTCTTTTTCAATTGTCGGGCCTCGTCTATCGTGAAAGTAATGGGTTTTTCGATAACAACGTTGAAACCATTTTCCAATGCCAGCATTGCCGGTGCAAAGTGTGCAAAATTAGGCGTTACTATGGTGATAAAATCCAGTCGTTTGTCGGCAGGTTGTTTTGCCTCCGCGTGGATCATTTCTTCGAAATTGGTATAGGTTCTGTCTTCCGGCAGAAAAAGCATTTTACCGCTATCGCGTGCTATTTCTTCATTGATACTGAGTGCGCCGGCAGTTAATTCGATCAAACCATCCATATTGGCCGCGATACGGTGGATCGCGCCGATAAACGCGTCTTTTCCACCGCCCACCATACCCATGCGCAGTTTTCTTTTACTCATTTTGTTATTTTGATTAGGTTGGAGGAGTTGAATTGATCATTTAAGTTTTGATACCCAAACCATTGAATATCAAAACTTAAATAAATATCCCGGTAAATTCGGGAATGCCAATAACTCTTAAAAATCAGGATAAAGCCCAGGCTTTATCGCCTTTTTTGTATGGTAAATTGCCATCGTAGTGGCCCGGAACTTCAACATAACGCAAAGCTTGTTTACATCCAATTTCAGAAGTAAAGTAACCCAACAAGGTCAGTTCTTTAATCATCCTGAAATAATGGTTCGGATCTTTTGGCTTTTTGGTTTTCGAATAAGTTTGTTGTTCCTTGTCCAGGTCGGTCAATACCGCTGTACGTTGGGAAGCATCCAGGTCGAGAAACTTCTTGCTGAATTTTTTGTTGCTGGCCTCATCGATCTGACCCAGCCCTTTCAGGAAGATATCCTGGTCGGCTGTTTCGTAGCAATCGCGCACCATAACAGCGATAAAATCGCCCACTTTTGCAGCTTTTGCTCCCGGTGTTTTAGTTGTTGGTAAAATCGTGTCGGCCACTTCATTCAGGAAAGCCACGTGATCATCATCGAACAGGTTCTCCAGTGTTGCAGCTTTTGGCTTACAACCCGATAGCAGGAACTCGGCACCGATGAGTGTACCACCCATGATGAGGGCCACCCTTCCAATTGCGTCTCTTCTATTCATAATTATTGTTTTGTTGAATTATCGATTTATTGGTTTTTTGGTTTTCCTGCAATCCGCGGCCTAATCGAAATCAGCGTCTGGATTGCACGGAAGAAATATACAAAATTTTACAAAATTTATTTTGTCAATTATTATTGATATTAACCTTTTAAAACAAATCCTTCACGGTATTTGCGTTTTACGTATTGGTTGACTGCATCAAAATTACTCACCTTCATGTTTTCGTTATCCCACTCTAATTTGATACGACCACCGTTTAAATTGTGTCCGCGAACAGCCAGATTTGCCATTAATAATGCTTCTGTCAATGGTCCGGCTTTGTCAAATGACGAGCTTAATTCAGTTTTGCCGTAACCAGCCAAACATCCTTCAACCCACTGTTTGTAGTGTCCATTGGCACCTTCCGGTACGCGAGCCCATTTTTGCGGAGATTTTACGTTTGCGGTGCGTGATTTTGGAAGCAAAGTTGGCGCATCAGAATAAGTACTTGCATACATTTTTCCTTTTGTACCAATAAACAGCGTACCGTTACCATCTTCGCCACCATAATTTTCATTTGGCCCCAGCTCATCAGGTCGTTCTGGTTGAATACCACCGTCCATCCAGTGCATAGTGATATCACCTTTTGTTTTATCAGTTTTAGGGAACGTAAGCGTAATATGGCTCGATGGAGGACAGCTTTCAGGGAAATGTCCTTCTCTGAATTCATCCACAAATACAGTACCTACACTGGCTTGCACATCTTTTACATATTGTAAACCCAATACGCGGAACGGTGCTTCCACCAGATGGCAGCCCATATCGCCCAGCGCTCCGGTACCGTAATCCCACCAGCCGCGCCAGTTAAACGGAACCAATTTATCTACATAGTCTTTGTAGGGCGCTGTTCCTAACCACAAATTCCAATCCAGTTCTTTTGGCACATTTGGATTCGGTTGCGGCCATGCTATACCCTGCGGCCAAACCGGACGGTTTGTCCAGCAATAGATCGTATGAACATCACCTATTTCACCTGCATCATACCATTCCGACAACAAACGTGTGCCGTCATTTGATGATCCCTGATTACCCATTTGGGTTACTACTTTGTATTTCTTTGCTGCTTCTGTCAACAAACGCGCTTCCCAAATATCATGGGTCATTGGTTTTTGAACATATACCCCCTTACCTAGTTGCATTGCCGAATAAGCAATGATGGCGTGATTATGGTCTGGCGTAGATACCGATACAGCATCGATGTTCTTGTGTTCTTTATCTAATAACTCGCGCCAGTCTTTGTAGTACTTAGCTTTCGGAAAATTCTTAACGGTTGTTGCAGCTCTCCGGTCGTCAACATCGCACAAATAGCCAATATTAGCTTTGTTGCTCCTGGCAAACATCGCAATATCGCTTTCTCCTTTACCGCCTGCGCCCACACCGGCAACTGTAAGCATATCACTCGGCGCCCGGTAGCCCTTGCCGCCCAATATATGACGTGGTACGATCATGAACGCTGCAGCCGCAACGGCACTCTGCTTAACAAAATCCCTCCGCGAGGAGTTTTGTGGCTGTTCTTCCTTAGGTTTTTCAGACATGGATATATCTTTTAATTAGTGATTTATTCAATTAGTAAATGAGTGTATGAGTGAATATCGACTGTTTAATATTAAAATATTATTTTAATCATCAAATTTCCAATACCTGATACCTGGTACCCGATACCAACCTACAAATTCCCCTTCTTCAATTCCTCAACCGCGTGGTTTGCTGCACGTGCTGTCATGGCCATATAAGTTAATGAAGGATTCTGACAGGCAGTTGAAGCCATGGCAGCACCATCAGTAACGAATACGTTTTTAGCATCCCAAACCTGGTTCCATTCGTTCAATACTGAAGTTTTAGGATCGCGACCCATACGGGCTGTTCCCATTTCGTGGATACCACGACCCAATACCGCTTCGCTGGTGTAAACCTGAACGTTTTTCACGCCGGCCAATTCCAACATTTCTTTTGCATCATTGGCCATATCCACGCGCATCTTCTTCTCATTTTCTTTGATAGTAGCATCGATCGCAAGAACAGGAAGACCCCATTTATCTTTTTTAGTTTTATCCAGGAATGCCCTGTTTTCGTGGTAAGGCAGGGTCTCACCGAAACCGCCAATACCCATATTCCATGCTCCCGGTTCAGTTAAAGCGTCTTTAAATTCGCCACCGATCGAAAACTCAGGTATCGCCCTGCCCCATTCTTCGCGTCCGGCACCACCCTGATAGCCGAAACCGCGGATATAATCGCGTTTTTCGCCGTTAAGGTTACGGAAACGTGGTATATAGATACCATTGGCACGACGGCCGAAGTAATATTTATCATCATAACCTTCAACCAGGCCTCCTGCGCCAACACCTAAGTGGTGGTCCATCAGGTTGTGACCCAATTCGCCGCTGCTTGATCCCAATCCGTCAGGCCAGATATCGGTCGCTGAATTCATCAGCACCCAGGCAGAGTTAAGCGTTGAAGCATTTACGAAAACGATCTTAGCAAAATACTGGTAAGTCTGGTTGTTTTGTGCATCCAGTACTTCAACACCTTTAGCTTTCTTGGTGTCCTTATCATAAAGTATGCGGGTAACGATAGACCATGGTCTTAAGGTCAAATTACCGGTCGCTCTTGCAGCTGGCAAGGTTGACGATTGTGTACTGAAATAAGCACCGAATGGGCAACCCAACCAGCATTTATTACGGTACTGGCAATTGGTACGCCCAGGCAATGGTTTGGTGATATTGGCTGTACGGCCAATGATCATATAACGCGAGCCTTTGTAATGGCTATTGATACGTGCTGCAACGTCTTTTTCAACACAGTTCATGTCCATAGGAGGCATAAAATTGCCATTTGGCAGGATAGGCACATTATCATGGTTACCTGAAATACCTGCAAATCCTTCTACATAATCGTACCATGGAGCAAGATCTTTGTAACGGATAGGCCAATCGACACCGATACCATCTTTAAGATTAGCCTCAAAATCAGTATCATGCCAACGGTAGCTTTGACGGCCCCACATCAGCGAACGACCACCCACGTGGTATCCACGGAACCAGTCGAAGCGTTTCACTTCAGTATAAGGACTTTCTTTTTCATCAACCCAGTAATCAAGGTTGGTTTCATTCAATGGGTAATCCCTTTTTAATACGGGATAATCTTTTTCCATCTGAACGGTTCTTCCGCCCCGGTGTGGGAATTCCCAGGGACCTTTGGTGGCGTTAACATAATCTTTGACGTGTTCAATATCACGTCCACGTTCAAGAAGAATGGTTTTTAAACCCTTTTCTGTAAGCTCTTTGGCAGCCCAGCCCCCGCTTATTCCAGACCCGATAACGATCGCATCGTATGTGTTCGTTGACATATTAATTTTGGTTGTTTTGGTTTTATTCTGGTTAGAACGACTAATGTAAAAAATTAATTCTCTTTTATTGAAATTTCATTGTGTTTTTTTAACACAATAATGGTTTAAATTCATTTAAACGGCGATTTTCACTTAGTATCGTATAAAGGAAAACGTTTTTGTTGTTTATATATTTCCTTTTTTAAGTTCGCTAACAGCATTATCCACTGCCCTGGCTGTAAGCGCCATATATGTCAGCGAGGGGTTCTGACAAGAGGTAGAGGTCATGCTTGATCCATCGGTTACAAACACATTTTTACAGCTATGTAACTGGTTCCATTTGTTTAGCATTGATGTTTTCGGATCGTTACCCATGCGCACACCACCCATTTCGTGGATATCCAATCCCGGTGCCTGGTGGTTGGTTTCAGCTTTTATATTCTTGAATCCTGCGCTGGTAAACATTTCAGTTAGTTGCTCCACATAATCTTTTTTCATTTTCTGATCGTTATCATCATAATCTACAGAAATATTTAGTAGCGGCATACCCCAGGCATCTTTCTTAGCGGCATCCAGCGCCACAAAATTGCTTGCTTTAGGTATGGTTTCACCCATCATATGCGAACCGACATACCATGGTCCATAATCTTTTGACGACAAACCTGCCTTAAATGATTCGCCAAATCCGTCGTTTTCGTGTTTATAACCCCGATAAGCTCCCAGACCACAGGCGTAACCGCGCAAAAAGTCGGTTTCCTGCTTAAATACGTTTCTGAATCGTGGGATATAACCTCCTCCGGCCGGGTTGCGACCATCGGTTGCCCATTCTTCAAAACCTTCAACTTGGGCACCAATATGTGCTGAATAGTTATGGAAGGCAACATATTTTCCTAGAACACCACTATCGTTACCCAGGCCATTCGGGAATCGGCTTGATTTTGAATTCAATAGGATCAGATTGGTATTCAAGCAGGCAGCGTTTACGAATATGATCTTGGCGTAATACTCTTCTGTTTGTTTGGTATTGGTATCTACTATGCGTACGCCTGTTGCTTCGCCTTTTTTATCATCATAAATGATCGATTCGACCACAGAAAATGGCCTGAGCGTAAGATTGCCTGACTTTAATGCCCAAGGAATAGTAGAAGCATTGCTACTGAAATAACCACCAAAGGGGCAACCACGCTGACATAGGTTACGATTCTGGCATTGTACCCTACCCTGATCGATATGGATCTGGTTAGGTTTCGATAAATGGGCACAACGGGCACTGATCACATACCGGTTCTTATAATGTCCTTTTACGTGTTTGCTGAAATAGTCTTCAACTGCATTTAGCGGGAAACCGGGTAAAAATTCGCCATCCGGCAATTCTGCCAGGCCATCTTTATTGCCCGAAATACCTGCAAATTTTTCCACATGACTATACCAAGGAGCAATATCATTATAACGAATGGGCCAGTCTACGGCAAAGCCATCTCGTGCCGGACCTTCAAAATCAAAATTGCTCCAGCGCTGGGTTTGGCGTGCCCAAAGCAATGATTTACCACCCACCTGGTATCCACGGATCCAATCGAATGGTTTCGTTTGCACATAAGGATGTTCCTGATCCTTTACAAAAAAATGCTGTGCATCTTCGCGAAAAGCATAGCAGCGACTCACAACCGGGTTGGCATCCTGGATATCCTGAGGTATTTGTCCACGGTGTTTAAATTCCCAGGGATACATATTGGTGGTCGGATAGTCCTTAATGTGTTTCACATCACGGCCACGTTCCAGCATGATCACTTTCAGTCCCTTGTCAGTCAACTCTTTAGCAGCCCAGCCACCACTTATCCCTGATCCAATAACAATAGCATCAAAGGTGCGCTCTTTTGCGCTGTCGATATTCAGATTAGCCATTTTTTGCAGCCTTCAGGTTTTTAACAGGGAAATAAGCATTATAGCGCCCGGGAACCAATTCCCAAACGATTTCTTTCGTCATAAAATATTTTGATTCAGTGTAGCCAAATGCAGTCAGCCAATGTACAGTACCATAAAAACCTAGTAGCTCTTTAGAGTATTTATCATCAGAAGGATCAATATTTTTTTGAGACGGCTTCGGCTTCTTTTCGAATGTATTTAAAATAGTATGCTTTTCATCCATTGTGCTTTCTGAAAAAGTCTTGTTGTAAGATTTCTTCACAAGGTCGTTAAACTCACCCATGCCCTTGAAAAAAGCATCCCGGTCTTCTTTTTTAGTACAATCATCCAGCATCAACCAAACAAATTTATCCAGCTCCAGATCACGGGCACCCGGACTGGTAGTTTTTGGAATAATGGTTTCTGCCAGCTCGGCCACCAGGTTCTGCTGGTCGAGATTTACATCAAAATGTGTGTAATGTGCTATTGGTTTACCGGGAGTACAATAAGGCAATATTGCCGCACTACCCATAACTAAAGCTAAATTTCGGATCGCCGAGCGTCTGTCCATTTCTAAATTAAATTATAAAGCTGGTAGGGGTTTATGGCAGCAATATAGTGTATAATTGACATTTTTAAATAAAAAAAATACTGTTGCAGCTTGTAGGGGCGAACAACAGCATTTTTTCTGGTGAAAATTAAACAAAAAGGCTTAAAAACCCCATTTTCTCATGATTTGTAAATCAATTTTTACACAATCAAATGGATCTTTACCCTGGTAGGATTCCTGTTCGATCACGAACCAGTTGGTTCCACCACTTTTCCGGGCTTCTTTTACGATCTCTTTTACCGGCATTACTCCCTGGCCCAGGATGGTACTGTCGTAACCATCCATCCCCTGCCCTGTATCACTTTTGATTTCATCCTTAACGTGCATCAGTTCAAATCGGCCGGGGTATTTCTTTAACAGTTCCAAAGCCCTGCCACCAGCACCCAACATATTGCCAACATCCATTTGCTGAGCAACCAGGCCTGGATCGGTATTGGCCAGGATGTAATCATATAATAAGCCCGACCCGTCAGGCGCCTGGGTGTTAAACTCGAAGTTATGGTTATGATAACCGAATTTCATCCCCGATTTTTTACACAACTCACCACATTTGTTAAACTGATCCATGGTCTTTTTCAATTTATCCTTGTCATGGCGCAAACTTTCATCCAGCCATGGGCTAATTACAAAATTCTGTCCGGCCACCGCGGCATCATCTACCGTAAATTTCCATTTATCGGTAAAATCATTTTTGCTATCGTCCCAGTCTTCTGCCGTCATTACGGTATGGCCACTATGCATCTGCAAACCCAGGTCGTCTAAAACCTTCTTAAAATCTTTAGCGGCGTAGCCATAAAATTTACGGTCGATATAATTGGCATGTTCCACATTTACATAACCCATATTG
>CAIPDP010000043.1 GCA_903863845.1 uncultured Mucilaginibacter sp.
AGCAGCGGAAAAATTTTCGATTCAACCCTAAAACCTTCATCGTCGGTCAAGTGCCAGTGAAGCACGTTCAACTTTACGGCAGCCATGGCATCAATATTATGTTTGACCTCTTCAACTGATACAAAATGCCGGGCGGCATCGATCATCAGTCCGCGCCATTTAAATCGGGGCGAATCATCTATGGCAACTACGGGCAGGTAATAGCCCTTATCATCAAGACCTACTAACTGAACAAGTGTTTGTAAACCATGTAAAACTCCAATCGTATTGGCAGCATTTAAAACGATGCTATTATCATTAACCTTCAACTGGTAGCTTTCATCCAAACCGATGGCAGGCTTAGTTTTGGTTTGTTCGGCAACCTGCATTTGGGCACCAGTAAGGGTGTCAGCCGGACTGATGTATTTCAATCCGAAGGCAAGACCTGTTTTACGGTTCAATACCTGGTAGGCCCGGTTGACAGCTTTATAAAGCATCGTATCATCTTTAAGTCCCTTGACAAAAACCGCAAACTTATTGGTCAGTCGGAATTTAGCATCGGCGGTCACTATCGATTTAGGTGCCGGCATCAGATTGAGCGTATTTTGTTGGGCCCTCAAAGCCAATTGGCTAAAAAGCAGTACTGCAAACAGGGTGAACTTCTTCATCTTAATATTGATTGTGATTTGGATTATTGTTGAATGCTATCAGTCCCATAGGCGAACACATACCTTTGATATAAACCTCTACCAGGTTTTTGAAAAGATGATACGGACTACCTGTATAATTACGGTAATCTTCGCTTCTGGTAATCATAGTATAAAGGCTGATAATACTTTTCAGAGCAAGTTCCGGATCAAGATCACTGCTAAAATATCCCTCTTGTCTACCACGTTCAATTAGAGGCACCAGCAATCCGGCATAGTTTTCGGAATCGCGCCTTATCGCTGAATTTTGCAGCTCAGGGTAATAATAGTTCAAATCGTGGAAAAAATCCCTGCTCATGCCAAAATCTTTCTCCAGTGTCATCCTGAAAAGCAAATGCAGGGTATTTAAAGGATTGTCATCACGTTTGACAATTTCGTTAAACTCGTTAAAATAATCAGTATAAAGTACTGTCAGACATTGGGCAAGCAGCTCTTCTTTGCTATTAAAATATTTATAAACTGTTTTGGTCGAAATACCTAAAGGTTCAACCAGTTTCATCATCGTCAAATTGCGGATACCCTGCGACAGAAATTGTTTTAAAGCAACTTCTACAATACGATCTTTGAGTTCGACACCGGAAAATATAGTTTTCGTCATATTTTCCTCAAAGCTAATGGAAAATATGATTATTCAAATATTTTCCAAAATATACCTTCGTTCAAAAAATGATAGAATCAGTTTGAACGAAAAGTTTTTTTTTTTAAAACGTCATTTAAAAACCAACTCAAATAAATAACAGAGATTCAGCACTTTCAAAAAAAAGCAAATAAAGCGTTTGCATAAAACTAATTAATTTAGTATATTTGAATATTCTTTTATGCCATCCAGCATATCAATCATAAACCTATCACTATGAAAAAACACCCTTTCAGTTCCATTGCTGAATTAGAAATCCTTTTGGCCGCCTACTTTGAAACTGTTAATGCGAATGATAAAGACGGCCCAACCGACAAACCCAGCAAAAAGAAAATCGAAGCTGAACCTCCAACTATGTCGGGTTTAGCCTATCATTTGGGATTTAAAAGTGTCAGTGATTTTGAGGCAATTGAGGCTAAAGGAAAATATTCAGCATTGTTAAAGCGTGCGCGACTTCGGGTTGAAGCCGAATATGAAAAGAAGCTTCATTTCCAGTCAGCCACGGGTGCTATTTTCGCGCTTAGAAGTTTTGGTTGGAGCGACCGTATGTTAAATAATCCGGCAGGAAAAGAAAGATCCGATGCTATGACCGTAAAGATCATTCAATCCGATACACAAGTAGCGCAAAATGAAAAAGATGTGGTACTTTAAGTAGTAGTTACCGAGTGAAATAATAATCACATTCGTATTTGAAAGTCTGCGTTACCTGGTTAGATGAAAGCGTATAAATATTTTCGGTATGGAGGCTTAGCCTTGAGGCCGTTAATTGAGCGACTGCAATACTATTAGAAACCGGTGTAAAAACTGCCGGGTTAGCTGTAACAGTTGTTACTCCTACCGGAAATCCACTGCTTCCTAAACCAGCTATCGGTGCCGAAACATTAAAATTGGTGCCGGCAAAACTAAAAACTCCTGCTGTCGAATCGGCTGTTGTAACAGCACCTGAACTTAAATTGTTGCTATTCGTTCCGGTCGAATAAAAACTAATGCTATAAAATGTACCGTCTTTGTTAAACTGGATCCTGGCGACGTTATTCAGACTCGTATTATAAGTTGTATCTAACTGTACAATATCATTTAGATACTGCAGCACCTTTTGCTGTTGTAATGACCATTGCCCCGCGATCAGCTGCTGCGATGATTGCGGTATACCCAATGTCTTACCGCCTTTGCTGCACGAAATTATCAAAGCGGCAGCATAGAGTGAAACAATATAAGTTAGCAGTCGGCGCATGTAGTTCGGGTTAACAGAAAAGCAGCATCTAAAATTAAGAAAAAATTAGTTGAAAATTCCAAATCATGTTTTTCACTTCGGGCGTAAGCGTTTTATTTGAGGCAAATTATCATACTGCGGCCGAAATTGTTGTTAACCAGGGTGGTACAAGCTCCGGCAAAACCTATGCAATTTTACAGGTATTAATGTTGTATGCAGTCGCCCAGCAGAGAAAAGTTATAACGGTGGTCGGTCAGGATATACCCAATTTAAAATCAGGCGCACTGCGTGATGCGTTGAAGATCACGGACGAATCTGACACAATAAAAAATGCTATTCTTTCCTACAATAAATCGGAACGGGTATTTCAATTTCGAAATGGCTCAATTATCGAGTTTCGAAGTTATGCGGATCCACAGGATGCAAAATCGGGAAAAAGAGATTACTTATTTATAAATGAAGCCAATGGTATAAGCTGGGATATCTACCAGGAACTTTCCCTAAGAACAAAAACGCGGGTCTATATTGATTATAACCCTAATGCTGAATTTTGGGTG
Source organism: uncultured Mucilaginibacter sp. (assembly GCA_903863845.1). GTDB lineage: Bacteria > Bacteroidota > Bacteroidia > Sphingobacteriales > Sphingobacteriaceae > Mucilaginibacter. Next base: position 3,094 of record CAIPDP010000043.1, read on the forward strand.
CATGACCGTCTACTTGGCAAAAAGAATGTGAAATTGATCATATCCGATCACCGACATAACCCTTTCCTGAACTTCGAAATGCGACAAAAGATCGAATCTATTAAAAATGAGGATATTGAATTATGGAAAGTATATGCGCGCGGGCTGACAGGTAAAATAAGCGGCCTTGTTTTAAATAACTGGCACCTATGCGACGATATCCCCCCAAGGGCTAAGTTAGTAGCGATTGGCCTCGACTTCGGATTTACCAATGATGAAACGGGTTGCTTAGCAGTATTTAAACAAAATGGCGAATTGTGGGTAGACGAATTATTCTATGAGACTGGTTTAACTAACCCCGATATCGCAAACCAGTTAAGTTCCATAGGGCTCTCAAAAAACGCATTGATCGTGGCGGATAGTGCCGAACCCAAATCAATTGAGGAATTACGGCGGCTTGGCTGGAACATCGTACCAGCTAAGAAAGGGGCTGACAGCATTAACATCTCTATTGATATTTTGAAGCGATATAAGCTGAATATCAGCCGCCGCAGCATCAATCTTCGCCGCGAACTTGCACGTTACAAATGGAAAACCGATCTCGCAGGCAGGACACTGAATGAACCAATAGACCGATGGAATCACCTGATCGATCCGCTCAGGTATGTGGCATTAAACCAGTTGAAAATTAAAGGAAACGGAAAAACAAAAACAAGACTACCCTATATTCAACAACACCTTATTCAAAGTGAACCTTATTTATTTACGATATGATAGAAAAGCACCTACGAACCACCAGCGGAAAAATATCGCTGACAATACCTACAGAACTGCATGAGCTTAGCCTCGGACAACTAATTGCGCTGCAGGAAAAGAAAGCACTTGACGACCTTGACGCCCTGAGTATTCTTTCGGGTACTCAGAAGTCCGAATTGCAAAACATTAAAGACATCGCTGATCTGGGCGAATTCGGAGCCACGATATTATCGCTATCACACCAGATCACATTCCTTTATGAGCACAACACCTTGCCGGTAAAAGTCGCCTTTACCGTCAAAGGCAAAAAAGTTGAAGTTCCGGTGACCAATAATTTAGCCATAGAACCGGCTGGAGCTTTTTTGGCTGCGCGAGAAATAATTGCAGATGAGATCAGGCAATATATAGCCAAACATGGTGAACAAAATTGGCAGGAAACATTTCAACCCTCACTTGGGGCGTGTTGCCTGGTACTTGCGCATTTTTTTTATTGCAGGGCAACGAATAAGCCCTATGATGAGTATGAAGCAGAAGCGTTTACAACCGAAATTAAAAAACTTGGGGTACTGGAGGCACTGCCCCTGGCCCGTCATTTTTTTACCTGCTATCCGAACTTGTGGCAACTGAAACAAAGCTACTTGCAACAACTCCTGCATCGATGGAAATTGCTGCTGGCATCCGCGCATTCGAGAAATTCAGCTATATCAACACGGTCAATGCCCTGGCCGGTGGCGATATAACCAAATGGAACATCGTACTTGCGATGCCTTACGAACGGGTGCTTACTAAGCTACTTTTAAATAAAGCGGAGGCCGAATACCGACGGAAGTATGCCGAATTACTGAATTCACAAGGATTATAAATCCAATTCAGCATTCATCAGTTTAGCCATAACGATCCCCTTTTACACCCAATCTCCCAATAACCAGTTAAAAAATTAACTAGTCACTAATCAACCAATTAACTAACCAACAATGCCCATACGAAACCAGATACAAGCTATCGTTCAAACACTGAGCAGGCAGCCCACCTTTATTTATGGTACAGTTAATGAAATGAATGCGCTGGCAGATGACCTTAATTCTTTCCCCTGTGTATTTATGTACCCTTTGCAACCCATCGAAATTGCGCCACATATAAACGGATCGGTAGAAAACAAATTTTCGATCTATCTTGAGTTCTTGTTTAAAACAGCGTTTGATCAATATACTTCTGACAATGAAAGCTATGTTAACCAGGCGCTTTCAATGGCTAATGAATTCATTGTCAAAGCCTCGAAATACAGGGAAGGAGAAGGTCGTTATTTCAGAATAAAAGCAACCGACAAAGCCAAATCATTACCCGTCTATAACAAATTCGATGTAAATACTACTGGTGTAAACCTCAGTATCACACTGTCAACAATGTATTTTGATAATATTTAACCATTCATTCGCATAGGTAATCGTTACCGGGAAAGGCCAAGATTTGCCCTAATAAAATTTACCCTATTCAACTATAAATGACCAATGCCAAATGACTAATGACCAATGACCAATGACCAATGACCAATGACCAGATAATACAATTCCTGGAAGCCCTAAAGAATGACATCATCCATTCCATGCAGGAAAACGAAAAATACGCTACCGGGCAATCCGCATCAAAAATATCCATTACTGATGAGGACGATTCAGCAAGCCTGCAAATTCCAGCTTATTTGCAAGCCCTCGAATATGGCCGCGGTCCTACGGGTGTAAACGCTCAGTCCGGCAGTCCGCCAATGATCGATCGCATACGAGCATGGTGCCAGGCTAAAGGTATTCCCGACAAAGCGGTTTGGGCGATAAAAAAAACCATCGATAAAAAAGGCTATAAAGGTATCCCAGGATTACTAACGGGTCCGCTCAGCTATGAAAATATAAACCTTCACCTAAACCAGGTTATTGCCCGGATAAGCGACTCGATCGCACAACGAATCGTTGATGCGATCGGGTAATGGTGATTGGTTAATTGGTGATTAGTTAATTGGTGACTAGTTATTTATTGCCAAATGCCTAACGACCAACTAGAACACCTATCCCGATAGCTATCGGGACAACCAGTACAACTAATACAACAACCATCCCGAAAGCCATCGGAACAAAAAATTTAACCCGAAAACCCATGCCCCTCTTCCCGCAGATCTTAATTAATAATCAGAGCTCCGTCACCGATAATGGAATTGTATATACTGATGGTGATGTTTATATCACAATAACCGACGAAACCGGCAAACCAGCCAATGGCAACAATATGCTGGTCACCGTCGCTTATAATGACACTGGAAATATTACCAATTCGAGTTATACAATACCCGGGCAAAGCTTAAAAATATATTCAGGTGTTTTGATTCGTCGGTTGGTATCGGCGGCCGCACCATTTGATTACCGTAATTTTGCAGTGGCTTATTATAATGAAGGCACGATATCAAATCCTGTACCAACGGTTTGTGATGCAACTATTTCATCTATTAGCATTGTCAAAAAAGAATCAGCTCCGGGTGCGGCTGATGGCCAGGTGTCTGTCATTGCCTCATCAAGTTTTGGGCCCATCCAATACAAAATGGACGCTGGCAATTTTCAAATAAGTCCTGACTTTTTTGGGCTTTCGGGAGGAGCACACACCGTTGGTATCATCGACGCAAAAGGCTGTGTTGTTTCGATCTCATTCAACATGCCTGTTCTAAAAGAACTGCTCATTGCCGATCCATCAGTGGACCTTGGAATTGGCAATATATCCCGTTGGAACGCTGCATTTAACCCTGTTATATTTTGCTACCAGCGAAAGGATTTTGAGGTTACCGGCATTACGCTGGATAAGGCATCCCGGCGACCATTGATATCGATCAATGGTGTCGTCAACAAGGCTATGGCCGGCGATCTGGTTTATCTTAGCGCAGGTTCTTATACCCGAGTATACCCTATTTACCAGGTTGCTGACAGCTGGCTGATTATAGACACAAATTACATTTTACCAACAAGCCAAACCGGTTTCATCAATATCAACAGCCTGCGGCCTTATTATAAAATAATAACCAGGATCAGTTATGATACCCCATTAACCGGGCAAAAACAAACGATGACCGCGATAAACAGACCCGACTGCACAGGGCTTGTAAAAGCAGATCTTTCTAATTTCCTGCAAAGTTTGCTTAGCCCGAATGACCAAAGCGATTATACGCAAGCCTGCTACCATGATACCGATCTGGCTGCGAGCTACCAGCTAGCCTACGCCGAAAGTTGGGATGATGATACAGCAACGGGGTACAGTTCAGAATTTATTCCTATCCCATACAATTACTATGTCGCCTACGCAGCGAAACAACTCGGACAATCTTACGGAGGCAATTTAGCAGCCTATGTACCTTTTGCTACTGTTGCAAATAATTCCGATTTAGCCCGATGGATAAGCGATTTCACCGAACCCGTTTTTTCTGAAGGATACCCTTTTGATATCAGCTTCATTTATAGCGAATACCTGCAAGGCCTGAATATTTACCCCGAAATTATTGCACTTGATATCAATCAAAATCCTTTACCGGCCAATTATGAGCCGACCGCTTTGCTCAATGAAGATGGCAGCCAGCTACTGAATGAAGATTACAGCAAATTTATCATAGGTGGGCAGCCCGCTTCAGCAAGCGCTTTACAGGCCGTACCAGGATTAAACAGGTTATTGATCAATAATGCCTTCCCCAATGGTACTGCTTATTTCATATTTACGCTGAAATACAGGGACGAGAACAATAACATCAAAGCAATTACTGAAAGCAAAACTTTTCGGATCGATGATGCAGTCGACCAAAACTCCGTCTACCTGCGCTGGATCGGCCTGAGCGGTTCCTGGAATTATTATCGCTTTGTTTACAATCAGGAAATCAGTCTAGATGTTCAGAACGCTTCTATCATCAAAAAATATGTATATGATTGGACCAACCAACAGGGAATTGAAGAAGTAATATCAAAACAAGCCGGTCAAAAAATGAAGGTAATGGCCGAGGACCTTTCTGTCAACGATATCAAAGGGCTGCAATCCATTAAATACTCCCCAAAAGTTCAATTGCTAATCAGTAAAAATCCTGTAATATGGCAAACCGTTATTATCAATACCGCCACCTATAGTGAATATGAAACCCTAAATGGGCAGGCGCCTTTTAGTATCACATTCAATTTTCCGTCGATCAATATTCAAACCCAGTAATTTTTTTTGACTTCTGATCTTTTCAAAGGATCATTAAAATTCCATTATCTAAACGTTCAAAAAAACATGAACCAGCTTCAATTATATATTAATGACCAATTGGTAGACCTTGACGACGACAACCCCATTGCACTTACCTTCCAAATCAACAACCTGGCTGAGGTCCAGAATCAACAGGGAAATACCAGTAACCGTTTCAAACTACCCCTTACCCAACGCAACCGTGTTATTTTAGGCTTCCCCGATGATATCGTATTTTGTACCGATCAGCCTTACCAGCAGTATGAAGCAAAACTTATCCAGGACGGTTTAGAGATCATACCTTTCGGCTTTGCCGAATTAAATAGTATCGAACAAGATAGGGTGAACATCACTATACTTTCTGGCAATGTTGATTTTTTTGACGCCATCGATGGAAAGATATATGATATGGGCGACAGCAGCAGCGCGTGGAGCAGTTTTGGCAAAAGCCTGGTTTGGCAAGCGTATGATCATATTTGGAATATTCAGAACGTTGCTACCTCGCAAACCAAAACCGAAGGATGGATCTGGCCTATTGTTGACTATGGCCTGATCAGTACTTCAGACTACTCGAGCCCGATCAATGTACAATACCTCAGACCCGGTTTTTTTATCAAAACTGCCATTGATCTGTTATTGCAGTCGGCAGGCTACAAAGGTGCGGGTTCCTTATTGGCGGATCCATTATACCCAAAACTGATCTGCCAGTTTGCTAACGATTCCTTCGATCATGGTACCGACGCACAAAATAATACCGGTTATAAAAATATTGCCGTTCAAAGCGGGCAGAATTTTACTGTAGATCATTCAGGCACTGCCGGTAATATAGGTGCAATTCCCTTCAACCTGGTAACCTCAGACCAAAGTCATTATTATGACCCTGTTCATAATGGCTATTTTGTAACAGAGATCAGCAGCGTGACAGCTTCACTGGCTTTCGGACTATTATTTTCTTCAACTAATCCATCGCATACAGCCTATTCATCAAAAATCGCTGTCCAGTTACGTTTGTACGATGATGTAAATACACCTGATGCTGAAGCCAAGGTGTTGACGGAACTGCTGGTTGATTATGCCGACAGGGGTAGTCAAAATACGATGGAATTGCTGAACCAATCTGTCTCCTTTGATCAGCTATTACAACCCGGCCAGGGAATTAAGGTCACCTATGAGTTTAGCGGATACACAGGTGCGAGCTTTACTTTATTCAGTGGGGCAAATTTTACAGTGAGCAACAGAGTGCAACAGGTACAATTCGGTCAAACTTTACAGTGTGAGCGCATTTTTCCGGATATCTCGGAGAAAGATCTGTTGAAAGATATCCTTCAGCGTTTTGGCATCATTTGCCAAACGGACAATACTTCGCTTACAGTAAGTTTCAATACCCTGAAAGATATCGTAAACAATATTCCAAACGCAAAAGACTGGACCAGCAAATGTATCGACCAGGGCAAACAAATAAATTTCAAATTAGGCAATTACGCCCAGGTCAATTACCTGAAATACAAGGTGGATGAAAACATATTGCCGATCGATTTCGCCAATGATCAACTCCGCATTTCAGATACAACGCTACCGGCTACAGGTGACCTTTTACAAAGTCAGTTTGCACCTACCCTGAACCGACCATTTTACGGCGGTACTATTGCACAGATCATGAAAATTGACCCCAAAAGTAGTTCGAACGATTTTTCGGTAAGCACACAGCCACGACTACTGGTCGATCAAAAATTGAATCTTGCCAATATTGGTAAAACCGTCACTTTTAATGACGGCGATACCGCCAACAATGTGGTGGTGAACGATTGGATATCAGTTCCCTATTTCTATAAGGCGGATGGCGAATACAACCTTTGCTTTTGCGATATGCCATCTATCAGCGTGCAAACGCTGCCCGGATTTAAAACAAAATATTATGCCGAACTGCAAAAAGTGTTACAGGAAACAAAAAAGGTGATCCGTTATTTCTTGTTAAGTCCACGTGATATCCTCGAATTAGACTTGTTGATACCGATATACCTTGGTCAGGATAGTGCCTATTATTATATCAATAAAATAGACAGCTGGCGCAAAGGACAGCCTTGCAAGGTTGAATTGGTGAAATTGGGATAAAAATTTGCAAATGATAAACACCATTGTTAAATTTGCTAATACGATTAGCAAACCTAAGCCTTAGCCATGAAAAAAGCATTAATTTTGCTGGCACTATTCCCGCTTTTAGTATTCGCCCAGCGTAAAAAATCAATCGATGGATTTTTGGATATACCTTTCGGAAGTGATTCGGTTACAGTAAAAAATGAGATCGTTAAAAGGGGCGGTATCAAGATCGATTAACTGTCTGAAAAAGATATACTGACATTTTCAGACATTACGATCGCAAATAGAAAAACGCTTTTTTGTGTTGTTAAATTTGTAGACAACAAGGCTTTTGAGGCGGATCTTGGATTTGCCGATTTCGATCAAATGAACTGGTTGTCTTACTATGATAATCTGGCTGACGATATCGCTGCGGTATACGGCGCAGGTCAAACGAGCAATAATTTCGGGAATAGCAATAACGAAAAAAGAATAAAACGACTGATAGCCGGGAGTGCATTCGGTCAAACGGTTTGGCGGACAAAAAATAAAAATACGATCTTTCTTTATTTTCAGTCGATCAACGGATCACTTCAGATCATTTTGCAATACCAGGACCGCGAACTTTGGAATTTAAATGCTAAGAAAAGAAGAACCAGTCTTTGAACAACTGATTCAACTCATAAACATTCAGGGAATACATTATGCCATTAGGCATTTATATCATAATAAAACTACTTGAATATGTAGTTGCGAACTATTACCAATTTCTGTAACGAAAACTAAAATTAATGGCAAACGACCTCAATAAAAAGATCAGTATCGATGTGCAGGTAAATAGCAATGCACAGGAACAAACAACAGCTATCAAAAGCCTGCAGCAAGCGCTGGCAGGTATCGGCAAATCATCCGATGATGCAAAAAAAGGGATTGATGGTATAAAAGGACAATTGTCGGCTCCCCCGGATATTAATCCATTCAAAAATTTCTTCAGCAATATTTTGGGCTTTTATAGGACCACTCAAAAAAGCATGAGCGATTCAGCACAAAAAACGCAGGATACAATTAGTACCAATACACTCAAAAGCAGTCAAAATACCGATGCCAAAGTTTTGGCCAATGCCCAAAATAACCAGGCAAAAATAAGGGCGAGTGCGATAGGGAGTGCGCAGAAGATCGAAAATTCGGTATTTGGTATAGTCACCAAAGGAATTGCCGAACAGAGCGAGGCCAAAGTGAGAGCACTGGAAGCCGACCGTAAGGCGATCGCGAACAATGCCAGCCTTACTGCCGACGAAAAAAAGCAGCAGGAAAACAAGATCTATGCGGAAGAATACCAGGTTAAACTAAAAGCTTTTAAACAAGAACAAAAAGCAGGAATTGCACAGGCCATCATCAATGGGGCCATTGCGGTTACCAAAGCCGAAGCCGATCTCGGCCCAATTGCCGGCACATTAGCATTAGGTGCTATTGTAGCTCAAACTGCCGCCCAGGTTGCTACGATCGAAAGGCAACATCCACCGCAAAACCAGGCAGCATTTGCCAAAGGTGGCTATTTTACTTCCGATGGCCGCGGTTCACTTTTACCGGGTTACAGCCCAACTGATAATACGAATGCCCAACTTCGGTCGGGGGAGGCTATCGTTGTATCAGAAGCTATGCGGGATCCATGGGCCCGTAACCTGGTTAGTGCCATCAATGTGGCCTATGGGGGTCGCGATTTTTCGATACCCAATCCCGGCCGCGGTTATGCCGTGGGCGGCATCTTTACAGACGGAGGTAATGCAAACCGCTATTATAACCAGCCGATGAACGATCAGAAAAACCTGGCCAATACCATTGCCTATCAAATGATCAATAATTTCCCGCCGGTATATGTTGATGTGAAGGATATCAATAACCAGCAAAACATATTGGCGCAAACTATTAACCGGGTCAACTTATAAAAATCTCCCGGATTCAATTTCAAAGGTTATCTATCCTTATCAAACCCTCCATGAACATCAATTATGCTAATGCCCTTTTCGATGAGGGTATCTTTTCCGAACTATATAAAGCAGGATTTATCACCGATAAAGTTTTCACCTACCGCGAAATGTATTTATGGGTGCAAGCCCAAATGCAAACCCGGGGCATCAGCAAAAATCAGGCAGTGCTGGAGGCCGGCGGCAAATTTAACCGGGATGAGCGTACGGTATGGCGTGCGTTGAATTGTTTTTCAGCTTAAAGGCAGCGAAATTGTAAACTCAGAACCTTCCCCCTCAACGCTATTAACCTGCATACGCCCCCCATGCCCCTTCACCACCATATCATAGGTCAGCGAAAGTCCCAAACCCGTGCCCTCCCCTGTCGGTTTTGTAGTAAAAAACGGCTGCATGATCTTTTGTTTGATAGCATCGGGTATACCGATACCATTGTCTTTTACTTTGATGAACACCTGTTCGTTTTCGGTACTCGTAGTTACCGATACTTCCGGCTTATAATCATCCCCGGCAGATTTTGCTTTTTGATTGACCGCATAAAAGGCGTTGTTAAACAGGTTGAGTAAAACACGGCCGATATCCTGAGGAATCGCATTTATTTGGGGAAGCGAACTATCAAAATTTGTTATAAGCTCTGAATTAAAGCTTTTATCTTTTGCCCGAAGGCCATGGTAACTGAGGCGGATATATTCATCAGCTAATTGGTTAATGTCCGTCAATTCCTTTTGCCCGGTGGAGCTGCGTGAATGTTCGAGCATACCTTTGACGATCGCTTCGGCGCGTTTACCGTGGTGGTTGATCTTTTGCTCGTTTTGTTCAATGTCGGCTGCTATTGCTTTGGCTTCGGCAATATCACCCTTATCCAGCTCCTCCCCTAGTTCGGCGAGCATTTCGCGGTTAACATCCGAAAAATTATTGACAAAGTTGAGCGGGTTTTGGATCTCGTGGGCGATGCCCGCCGTCAACTCCCCCAGCGAGGCCATTTTTTCCGATTGGATGAGCTGGGTTTGGGTTGCTTTTAAATGTTTCAAAGTTCGTTTATTTACATTTAATTGCCTGTATATAAACCCTAAAGATATAGCAATCAAGAAAATACCAGCTAATGAAATCCATATAATGACATTGCGCTGCCTTATGGTAGCTTCCTGTACGGCGTGTTGTTGTTGCAATTGATTCAGCCTTTTATTTTGTGCGTTTTCTTTCTGCTCATTTTCAAACGAGGCTACATTAATGCCGCCTATCCTGTTTTGAAGACTATCCTGAAGGTTATTATATAACCTAGTATATTTCCAGGCTTTAATGGCGTTATTATGTTGGCCGTAAAATTGTTGTAACTCTTTTAAAAATGGTATTTTTTCCTGCACTTCTCCATAAATGCTGGCTTGGTGATAAGCGGAAAGCAAATACATTTCTGCTTTTGGGAGATCGCTAACAGCGAGGGAATATTTATAAAATGCATATTCAGGTAAGCTGTATTGATTTGTCGAAAACACCCGGTCGATTTGCTGGACTGGGGGAAGGCTATTTAAAATTTGCAGTTGATTTTTGGCTTCATCAAGTTTGTTAAGGCCGACTAAACTCAAAGTCCTCGCTGTTGCAATAGTCATCCGCTTAAAATTTATGATTCTTGAAGGACTCTTGCTCTTGTTAACTAAATCGTTTACTTTATCAAGATAATCTAAAGAGGCCTGGTAGTTTTTTTGTTGATATTGAACTTCAGCAAGATCTAAGATTAGGTTATCAATATCCCCCGTTATCTTAAATCCGGTTTCAAGTTTAAGGGCTTTTTGTAAATAAAATAATGCTTTCGTTTTGTTACCCCAGGCCGTATATGTATTGCCGGCAACTCCCAGGTCATGGGCGTACCATAAATTGGAGTATGACTTAAACAGTTCACTTGCCTTGAGGTAATTATTAATGGCCTGGTTCAGGTCGTTTTCAAATATATAGTAGCCTGACAAACAATGATAGCAGGCGGCGGCGTTGTTGTTCGTTTGGTTTTGCTGGTAATAGGATAGTTTATTTGAATAATATTGATATTTGCCCTTTTGATCGTTATTTAAATTAAAAAAAAAACGCATTTCAGTTAACAGGGCCGGTACTTCTGTGTTTTGTTCGTCAAATTCCTCTACAGCCTTTTCAAGTAAAAGCAGTACCCCATGCGGGTTATTCTTAATATCAATTCTCAATGCTGCTCTAAGTGTTAGGTATGGCTTAACATCAATAAGTTTTGCAGTTTGATTGAGGGTTATTAATTGATTAAGATAAAGCGTATCTAGATCAGCCATCCCTTCTACCAGCGGAAAATAGAATATAAGATTGTTCAGCGTATTCAGCCTGCTTGCATCGTCTTTTGCGACATTCAATTGCCTGATCAATTCTTTTTTATCGCTATTGTAAGCGTAGGTAAAATGAAAGTGGGGTTGCGCCAGCAACCGTATAGCCAAGGTGCAACAAACTACTAAAGCGACGATGTGTTTTTTATTCATCTATAACGATTTAACAGGTAATACAATTATAAATTCGGTAAACTCACCATCCCGCGTGTTTATATCTATTGTTCCTCCATGCCCCTTTACCACCATATCATAAGTTAAGCTTAATCCCAGGCCAGTACCCTCGCCGGTAGGCTTGGTTGTAAAAAAAGGCTGCATGATCTTTTCTTTGATAGCGTCTGGTATGCCAATACCGTTGTCTTTTACTTTGATGATCACCTGTCCATTTTCAGTTGAAGTGGTTACCGACACTTCGGGCTTATAATCCGCGCCTGCTGTTTTCTGTTTTTGGTTTACGGCATAAAAGGCATTGTTAAACAGGTTGAGCATCACCCGGCCTATATCCTGCGGAATTGCATTTACTTTGGGTAGCGAACTATCAAAATTGGCAATAAGCTCCGCATTAAAATTTTTGTCCTTTGCCCTCAGACCATGATAGCTAAGGCGAATGTATTCATCGGCCAGTTGGTTGATATCGGTTGGTTCTTTAACGCCGGAACCAACACGCGAATGTTCGAGCATACCTTTGACGATCGCTTCTGCGCGCTTGCCGTGGTGGTTGATCTTTTGCTCGTTTTGTTCAATGTCGGTTGCTATTGCTTTGGCTTCGGTAATATCACCTTTATCCAGCTCTACCTGCAGTTCGGTCAGCATTTCGCGGTTAACATCCGAAAAATTATTGACAAAGTTGAGCGGGTTCTGTATCTCATGGGCGATGCCGGCCGTCAACTCCCCCAGCGAGGCCATTTTTTCGGACTGGATGAGCTGGGATTGGGTGGCTTTGAGCCGTTCAATCGTTACACCCAGATGATCGCGTTGCGAAGCAATTTCTACTTTCTGCTCAGCAAGCAATTTGTTCACTTTTATTTGCTTCCTGTTATTATTCCACAGCATAATACCGATAAACAGAAGTACAGCCGCTGTAGCAATAACGACGTACAAACGTATCCGCGCTACAAACTTTTCCTGGGCGGTCTTCAGGTCGACCTCATGCTGCTGTTCGGCAATATTCAATATTAATACCTTTCGTTGTTTTTCGTCGTTAAATAAACTGTCCCTTATTTCGCTTGCCATATGGTAGTAAAATGCTGCCTCATGATCGTTTTTTCCATAATAAAGGCTGGCTAAAAGCGCCGCGGAATTTTCCCTGTTCAACGAAAACAATCCTTTTTGTGAAATGCTGAATACCTTTTTTGTGTATACTAAACAGGAGTCGAGTTCATTGGATTTACTAAAAAGGAAGGCCATGGCTTGGTACGCGCCTATCAAATTGTAGGGCTCATTGTATTTTAAGGCCATAGCCGCCGACTTACGCAGACTGTACAGCGCGAGCGCTTTGTTACCCTGGGCCATATAATCCTTGCCCAAAGTGGTGAGTATTTGCGGGAGCCAGTTGGTATCGTGAATACGGGTAGACAGATCGAAGGCCTTTTTTGTATAGAATAATGACGAATCCAACTGACTCGTTGAATAAAAATCGCCAATGTCCATCAATTCATCTACTTCATTTTCATAATCGCGCAACCGGTTAAAGATCGTCGCAGCTTTTTGAGCGTAAATTACAGCCGATCTCATGTCGCCATTTTCGGCATAAATACAACTGATGCCATCGTAATTGCGGGCAACGCTCCACTCGTCGTTTATCCGCTCGGCCATGTGGAGCGAACTATAAAAGGTTTGCAGCGCCTCTGGTATGTTCCCCAGCAACCACATGGAAAAGCCTACCTGGCTTAGGGCATGTACTTCGCCCTCCTCGTTGCCGCTTTTTTTTGCAATGGCCAGTGCTTTTGAAGCAAAATAAAACCCGCTATCCGGCATTAAAAGGTAGTAGTTCCTGCTAAGATCAACAAGCAAGTTGATGCGGACAGTATCGGCCGTACCCTGGCTAAGCAAGCGTTTTAAACTATCGTTGTGTCTCTGCGCCGATAGGGTAAAAGATGTGAGTAGTAAAAGTAATGCAGTGGCTGTTTTTTTCATTATGTTATTGTGCAGGTAGTATAATCGTGAATGTCGCTCCTTCGCCTTCGGAACTTCTAATATCTATTTGCCCCCCATGCCCCTTCACCACCAAATCATAAGTTAAACTCAAACCCAATCCTGTGCCCTCTCCAGTTGGCTTGGTGGTAAAAAAAGGCAGCATGATCTTTTCTTTGATAGCATCCGGGATACCTATTCCGTTATCTTTTACTATGATGATCACCTGCCCACTGCCGGTAGAAGTAATGACCGATACTTCCGGCTTATATTCAACCCCGGCAGTTTTTGCTTTTTGATTGACGGCATAAAAGGCATTATTTAAAAGGTTGAGCAGCACACGGCCTATATCCTGCGGAATTGCATTTACTTTAGGTAGCGAACTATCAAAATTGGTAATAAGCTCCGCATTAAAATTTTTGTCCTTTGCCCTGAGCCCATGATAGCTAAGGCGAATGTATTCATCGGCCAGTTGGTTGATATCTGTTGGCTCTTTTTGCCCGGTTGAACTTCGTGAGTGTTCGAGCATACCCTTGACAATCGCTTCAGCACGTTTGCCATGGTGATTTATTTTTTGTTCGTTCTGCTCGATGTCGGCTGCTATTGCTTTGGCTTCGGTAATATCACCTTTATCCAGCTCTTCCTGCAGTTCGGTCAGCATTTCGCGGTTAACATCCGAAAAATTATTGACAAAGTTGAGCGGGTTTTGGATCTCGTGGGCAATGCCGGCAGTTAACTCACCAAGCGAGGCCATTTTTTCGGATTGGATGAGCTGGGTTTGGGTGGATTTTAGCTCTTGCAGTGATCGGTTCAACTCCGCTGTACGTTCGTTTACCTGCTGTTCCAGTGTCTCATTCTGACTGGCAAGCAATTGCTGCTTTTCGGCTTCCTGGGCAAGTGTTTGTGCCGAAAGTGCCTGCACTTCTGCCAGTGTTGCCCTTAGGTTTTTATTGGTCAATGAATTTTGGATGCCAAGGTAAAATGACATTCCAACCGGGAATGAAAGGATCGAAGCGTAAAATAATAGCTGTGATAATAGGTCGCTTTGATCTAAGATCGCGGAACTAACACTAAGTATCGTAAATAAACATATCCCGCCCAGGATAATTCCGGCGTCTTTAATTTGGCGCCTCATTGCCCATATGCACACGTAAGCCCCTTCAACCAAACAAATCACCGGAAAAATGACCGAACAAAAAAAGTCTCCGGTTGTGCCGTTTATATACGTGAATACGATTGCAAACGCCCCGGTAATGGCCAGCAAGGTAAAAACCAAACGTCGCCGATATGCAACCAGGGTGTAAACCGTCATCAGCAGGAACAACATGCCCGGCACCATAATGATACCACCGATAAAGAACGTCCACATTTCTGAAAAGAGCGTTCCGAAACGTTCAACTCCCCAAACTTCATTGGGTAATGCATTAACACTAACCATGGCACAGTACAATGCGTAATACAAATTGACTTTTCGGCTTCGATCAAAAAGAAAATAGATCAAATAAATAAAGCTGATAATGACAAGCATACCGCCGCTGATTGCCAACGAAATAATATATAGGGTTTTGCCATGCTGTCTGCTGCGGTAATTGGCCAGCGCTACATTGTAGTTATTGATGTGCAGGCTGAAAACCGGCAACGGCTCATACAGGTTTGACACATAAGGAAGGCCGGGCTGATAAGCCAGCCTAACTGCAACAAAGTTGTCGCCGGCAAGGAGTTTTATTGGATGTGGTTCAACCGAAGGCAAATAGCCTGCAACCTTTGCAGGGTCAGTGCTCACGCTCCCGTATTTTAATATTTGTCTGCCATTTAAATAAACTTCGGAAGCAGTGTACTGCACTATCCACGTGGCCATTTCCTGATCGGCGATGGCACTATGCACCCGAATGTGCAACCTGATCCAGCCAATACCCGACTTGCGGAGCTGCGAAAAGCCGAGAATATTCTGCCCCGGATCAACCGGCTGCCATTTACTATCGTCAAAACCGGGGGCGGCCCATTTCGGGTCATCACCTGCATGGAACTTCCATCCACTTAGCAGCGTATCCTGTTTTGAAAGTTTATTTAGTTGGAAGACCGGCGCGGGTTGGGCGTGAATGTTAATGATAAAACACAGCAATAGCAGTAGTAACAGGCAAAGTCTCTTCATAGTTTATTAAGTGATTGGCAATTTAATAATAAACTCTGAGCCTACCCCTTCCTTACTTTCAATCTGTATACTCCCCCCATGCCCCTTAACCACCATATCATAAGTTAAACTCAACCCTAAACCAGTACCTTCACCCGTCGGCTTGGTCGTGAAAAACGGCTGCATGATCTTTTCTTTGATATTATCGGGTATGCCGATACCATTGTCTTTTACTTTGATGATCACCTGTCCATTTTCAGTTGAAGTGGCTACCGACACTTCCGGTTTATAATCAGCCCCGGCAGTTTTTGCTTTCTGGTTGACGGCGTAAAAGGCGTTGTTAAACAGGTTGAGTAATACCCTGCCAATGTCCTGCGGTATCGCATTTACTTTAGGAAGCATTGAATCGAAGTGTGTAACTAGATCAGCATTAAAGCTTTTATCCTTTGCCCTTAGCCCATGGTAACTAAGGCGAATGTATTCATCGGCCAATTGGTTAATATCAGTGGGCTCTTTTTGCCCTGTTGCACTTCGCGAATGTTCAAGCATCCCTTTGACGATAGCTTCTGCTCGTTTGCCATGGTGGCGAATTTTTTCCAGATTCTGAGTTAGGTCGTTGGCGATAGCAATCACGTCTGCGGTATTGCCTTTTGCTTCTTCTTCCTTCAGTTCAGTCAACAATTCAACACTCACTTCTGAGAAGTTATTCACGAAATTGAGCGGGTTTTGTATTTCATGGGCGATACCAGCGGTTAACTCACCCAGCGAGGCCATTTTTTCGTTTTGGATCAGTTGGGTTTGAGCCGACTTTAACCCGGCAAGAGCATGATCAACCTGTTGCTTTGCGGCTTCCAGTTTGTTAAAATCTTCGTACCGGGCGTAGGCGGTTGAGAAAGCCTCGGCCAGCGCAAGCACAAGTTCTTTTTCGCTTTCTTTTAGTGGCTCTAAATTTCCTACATATAACATACCCTGTAAAAAGGGGAAGAAATGCAGGTCAAGACTGCTATCGGGATGCTCGGTCACATATCTTTCATTAGATGTGATAGCTCCCTGGTCCAACAGGCTTTTAGTATTGGCTGCAAATTGTTCGGCTGTCCAATGGCCGGTAGCGATCTGATTGTTTCTCCATGCCGGTAAAACGATCTGTCCTATACCTTCAGCATCAAAGGGCAAGTCAAATGTAGCCAGGGCGCGCCCGTCAGGGGTAGACAAATGGGTATGGATACATTGCTGCTTTCCATCTGCTATAAACACGCCACAACGGATAAAGGGTATGCCCAATATGGTCAGCTCGTTCCACACCAGCGGGATAATACGCTCCAGGTCTTTGGTGGTGCGCATGGAAGCTATTTCGCCGCGCACCCT
>CAIPDP010000044.1 GCA_903863845.1 uncultured Mucilaginibacter sp.
CAAAAGGCCGAAATAGATGCCTATATCGCTCAAACCAAAAAGAAATCAGAACTTGACAGAATGGCTGATGCCAAAACTGTTTCCGGGGCATTTACAGGAAGCTATGTGCTAAATCCGGTAAATGGCGAAAAAGTGCCTATCTATATCGCCGATTATGTTTTGGCAGGATATGGTACAGGAGCGGTAATGGCGGTGCCATCCGGCGACCAGCGCGATTATTTATTTGCGAAACATTTTAACTTGCCGATCATCCCGATCATTGATATACAAAAAATTGAGACCGAAGCCGACCCGACAAAGGAAGGGCATTATATCAATTCTGACTTTATGAATGGCCTGAATTACAAAGAAGGAACGGCCAGAGTTATAGTCCATCTTGAGGCAAAAGGCGCAGGTAAAGCCAAGATCAATTACCGTATGCGTGATGCTATTTTCGGCCGCCAGCGGTATTGGGGCGAACCGGTACCGGTATATTTTAAGGATGGCTTGCCTTACCTTATCGATGAAAAACACCTTCCTTTGCTTTTACCCGAAGTAGATAAATATTTGCCAACCGAGTCTGGAGAACCGCCACTGGGCAGGGCTACCGACTGGAAATATCGCCCGGGTGGAGCCTCGCCTAAATCTTCTTCAGGAGATAGTACTTCAATAAATGAAGAAAGCAGCTCCCTCTCCATTGGAGAGGGCCGGGGTGAGGCTTTCGAATACGAACTGAGCACCATGCCGGGCTGGGCAGGCTCAAGCTGGTATTGGTACCGCTATATGGATGCGCACAACACGGAGGAATTTGCATCCAAAAAGGCAATTGAATACTGGAAAGATGTCGACCTCTATATCGGCGGCAGCGAGCATGCAACCGGTCACTTGTTGTATAGCCGTTTCTGGAATAAGTTTTTGGTGGATATTGGCCTCGGTATTGAGGAAGAGCCATTTAAAAAGCTGATCAACCAGGGTCATATTCAGGGCAGATCGAATTTCGTGTATCGCTTGATTGATGCTGATGGACGTGGAACAAATACTTTTGTTTCGCATGGCTTGATCAAACAGTATAAGACTTCGGAATTGCATGTTGATGTTAATTTCGTAGACAATGATGTATTAGACATTGACAGGTTTAAACAATGGCGCGAAGAATATGCCAATGCTGAATTTATACTCGAAAACGGCAAATATGTTTGCGGTGTTGAGATCGAAAAGATGTCTAAATCGAAATATAACGTAGTTAACCCGGATGTTTTGGTTGAACGTTATGGTGCCGACACCCTCCGCATGTACGAAATGTTCCTTGGTCCGCTGGAGCAAAGTAAGCCCTGGAATACCAATGGTATCGAGGGGGTATTCAAATTTTTACGTAAATTCTGGAAGTTGTTTCATGATGATCAATTCAATTTCAGGGTATCAGAAGAAGCACCTTCAAAAGCTGAGCTGAAATCTCTGCATAAGATCATCCGCAAGGTGGAAGAGGATATCGAACGATTTTCGTTCAATACATCGGTTTCCAGCTTTATGATCGCAGTAAATGAACTGACCGATCTGAAATGCAATAAGAGGGCTATTCTTCAGGATCTTGTAATCATTCTTTCGCCCTATGCCCCGCATATCAGCGAGGAACTGTGGGTGCTATTGGGTAATAAAGCCGGCAGCCTTTCTTATGCTGATTACCCGGAGTTTAAGCCTGAGTATCTCATTGAAGACGAATATGCATACCCGATCTCCATCAATGGAAAAATGAAATTGAACCTCAATATTTCACTCAGCCTGGAGGCACAAGCCATCGAAGCAACCGTATTGGCCAGCCCTGAAGTTCAAAAATACCTGGATGGGAAAACGCCTAAAAAGGTTATCGTGGTAAAAGGGCGTATCGTCAATATTGTTATTTAGGATACCCGGAGAGCTTGCAACCTTTGCATTCATTGGTATTGGCGGAGTGCCAGCATTCCGCTGCCATTTTTATTTCTTCTGCTGCCCTCATATATAGTGTAACTTATTAATGACATTGACCCTTTTATGACAATAGGGGGGCTTTTGCCTGTAACAATTCATCTATTTTCGCCTCCAATTACCAAAACCGTAACGAATGAAACGATTATTTATACTTTTATTTATTTTATGCTCTTTTATCACTGCTCAGGCTCAGTTTGGTGTTGGTGGAGGAGGTTCGACCATAGTTGGTAAGATTTCGGGAACGTTGATCGATTCCGTAACTAAACAGCCTTTGATGTATGCCTCTGTTGCGCTTTTCCGCAGTACAGGTAAATCCCCTATCAATGGTGTTTTAACGGACGATAAAGGCGCATTTAAGATCGATGGTATCCACCCTGGCGATTATAAAATACGTATCACTTATGTTGGCTATCCTGAAAAGTTTGTAGGAGGAATATCCACTACAAATGCCAAACCCGATAAAAACATGGGGCAGATACTGGTAAAACCAAGCGCCCATTCATTGAATGAAGTGTCGGTTACTGCACAGGCACCATTGATCGAAAACAAGATCGATAAAATAGTTTATAATGCTGAAAAGGATTTGACCGCTGTTGGTGGTAATGCAACGGATGTGCTTGAAAAAGTGCCATTGGTATCAGTAGATATTAATGGTAACGTTTCATTGCGTGGTGACCAAAATGTGCGTGTTTTGATCAACGGTAAACCTTCAGGTGCTACTTCTGCCAGTTTGTCGGACGTTTTGAAGACCATTCCGGCCGACCAGATCAAAAGCGTCGAAGTAATCACTTCGCCTTCTGCTAAATATGATGCGGAAGGTTCGGCTGGTATCATCAATATCATTACCAAACAAAAAAACATGACCGGCATTAGCGGTTCAGTTAGCGGTGGTATTGGTACACGGCAAAATAATGGCAACTTTAACTTGAATTATAATAAGAACCGTTTCAGTTTATCGATGAACGTTGGGGGTAACTATACCTGGCCACAAACTTCTATAACAACTTTTCAAAACGATATCCAACCTAACAATGCGGTACACACTTCTACTACTTCAGATGGTACCAATTATGTAAAACGGTATGGCGTAATAGGGAACATTTCTTCAAACTATGATTTTAATGCCTTTAATAGTTTGCATACCAATATCAGGTTAAATCAGGGTGGTTTCAATACCAATTCGCAAAACAATTCAACTTTTGCCAATTTAATTGCCAATACAACCAGCACCTACAGCAGCAGTGGTTTAGGGCATAATAGCTTTGGCGGTTTCGACTGGAATATTGATTATACCCATAAATTCAAGAAAGAGGGAGAGGAACTGGACATATCTACCCAATGGAGTCATAGTAATACGGTTACTGATTTTACTAATATCTATACTTCGGTATTGCCCAATGCAAAAGATAATATCAATGGCTTGAACAACGAGTATACGCTGCAAACTGATTATACTTTGCCTATCAATAAAGTATTTAAGGTAGAAGCGGGAGGTAAAGAAATTTTAAGGAGGCTGGTAGGTACTTCTGATTTGTATGACCCCATATCTGGAACCGCCGATCAATTTACTTATGACAATACGAATTCCAATGTCTATAACTATAATCAGAATGTAACTGCCGCCTACGGTGTATTGACCATTACCTTGCCAAAAGGCTATTCTATTTTAGCAGGTGCAAGGGACGAGATCACATCTATAAACGGGCAGCCACAAACCGCCAGCACAGATACTACCCTAAGGCCATTTAGCAATAGCTACAATACCTTTATCCCGAGCTTGACGATACAAAAGACGCTATCGGCAACCCAAACCATCAAGTTGGCGTACAGTAAACGTATTACACGTCCAAGTCTTCAGTTTTTGAATCCTTTTGTTAATACTAGCAATAAGCTGGCACAGACAGAAGGTAACACTACACTGGCTCCTGAAATTTCGCAAACGATCGAGTTTGACTATGTTACTTTTATTAAATCGTCTGTGATCAATACTTCAATTTATTACAAACATACCGGAGGCTTGATTGAAAGCATTGCTGACCCGATACTTGTCAAAGTAGATTCAACGCATTCACAGCCCGGTACTTTGACAACTTATCACAACATTGGCAGTAACAATTCATTTGGTGCCAGTTTCTTTGGCTCGGTAAGCCCAATCAAAAATATCACTTTCAGAGCTAATTTAAATGCCTATACCTATAAACCAGACCCTACCGGTTTGTTTATACAAGATAAAACCCAGGATGGCACCTATATTCAGTATAATGGTTTTGCCATGGGTGAACTCGATCTGAAATCGTTTATTGCTCAGATTTTTACCTTCGGAAGTTCACCACGTCATACCATACAAGGTACCAATCCCGCATTTAGCCTTTACGGTGCCGGTATTCGTAAGCAGTTTATGAACAAAAAGGCTTCCCTGGGTATCAATACCATTCAGCCGTTCTCTAAATATAAAAGCTTTGATTCTAAATTGTCCAGCCCGGGCTTTACGCAAAGCAGTACCTTCCTGTTCCCGTTCCGTTCGGTGGGCTTGAGCTTTACTTATAGCTTTGGTAAAACAACCTTCAGTAATCCTACTGAAAAGAAAGGCATCAACAATGATGATATAAAACAAGGTGATTCCAATTCTCCGGGTGGTGCCGGTGGCGGTACTGGTGGCGGCGGCGGTGGTCGTTAATACCAAACTATATTTAATATCAAAAAGAGCCGGCTATGCATATAGCTGGCTCTTTTTGTATAAGTCAGTTCAAATGTTAAATAGTGTCAACATAAATGCCGATCTGCAGCAGCAGGAGCGAAGCATTGAATGTTTTGCATTCACCATGTTTGATCTTATAATCAAATAGCATATCGCCATCTTTTACCTGGATATCGAAATAAAAATTACGGATATAGTTGGGGTATTTCTTTTCTAATTCCGCTATCT
The DNA here is from genome assembly GCA_903863845.1 of uncultured Mucilaginibacter sp. Taxonomy (GTDB): domain Bacteria; phylum Bacteroidota; class Bacteroidia; order Sphingobacteriales; family Sphingobacteriaceae; genus Mucilaginibacter. Next base: position 4,871 of record CAIPDP010000044.1, read on the forward strand.
GCAGATCGTGGGTTGCAACCATCCCAACACCTTGTTTAGCGATCAGTTGTTCAATCACCGCTTTCGATCCCCGGTATTTATCTAACGAATTGGTACCGCGGAGCATTTCGTCGATCAACAGGAAAACTTTTTCATTACCACCAACGATGGTCAGCAGCATTTTTAGCCGATCGATCTCCGCTTTAAAAGTTGAGGTTGATTCGTTCAGCGAGTCTTTGATCCGCATATAGCTGATCACCTGCATCACCGAAAGCTGCATCGATGAAGCGCAAACCGGCGCACCCGCTAAAGCCAATACCGTATTGATGCCGATCGTCCGCAAAAAAGTACTCTTTCCCGCCATATTTGAACCGGTAATGATGTCAATACTTCGGGAATTGTCTAAGTGGTAGTCGTTTGCAACCCGTACACTTGAATTGATCAATGGATGAGCTATTTGTATGGCAGTAAGTGTATAGCCTTCACGTTCATCGATCAAAGGAAAACTCCAGTCAGGATAGTTGATGTGAAGGCCAGCAAGGCTCAACAAAGCTTCAAACCGGCCGACAGTATAGAAACTATCGTCGAGATCGTGCTGGTTTTCGGTTTTCCAGTTTTCAATTGCGATTGATTGTTTTAGTGCCCAAAGGAAAAACACATTCAATACAAATCCCACCAGCATGATCAAACTGTAGCTGTATTTATTGATCAGTCCGGCCAGTTCTGCGATCTTTTTGGACGTGCCCTGATCTTTTAGTCTTTGGGTCATATCTCCGCAAATTACCGATTGGAATTTTCGGCTTTCCAGACTTTCAAATACCCGCGCATAATTGGCAAGCACTTCCCCCATTTTGTCGGCAATAAGCCCCGATTTAGCAATAAAGGAACCGTTTTTTACGATCAGGGAAGCGTTGAATATGGCGATGATAATAGCAACTAAATAAGCCGGTGAATAAAAAATTCCTGCAACGATCGTCCCTGCCAACAAGTAGGGCGCAATTTTTATATAGGGCCATATCCAATTTTTGCCCGCAAGTTCAAGAGGTGTTTTCAGATATTTAAAAAGAGCAATAAGCTGATCGTTATTCCCCCCTTTTGTAAATAACAAAATGGCCTGAAAGTGATGTTTCCATTCGATATCTGCCGACAGCTCCTTTGCGGCCTGTTGCCGTGCCATGATATCGGGCTTGCCGGCTGGGCTCCTGAACCATGCGGCCAGTATATTGTTGCCGCGGGAAGTTGCTGCCCGGTTGATCAACTTGAATAAAGATGCCTGTCCGAATATATCAAGGTCGGATGTATAATGATGCTTATCGTCGCTGAATCCATGGCCATCGTCGTAGATGTTTTTTCGCCCGGTGATACTTTGAACCTCATTTTCGGCTACCAGGACGATATTCAGGAAATATTTTTTTTGCTCATCAAATTTGCTTTGCCGCGCAACAAGTGTTGCAAAACAAAGCGCCAGGATAAGGAAAGCAAGGATGATGATCGTAAAATTATCCAGTTCGGCACCTGTGATCACGGCGATGATCATCAGCCCGAAAACAACCAGGCGGTAAAGTGACGAGGTAGCCGACAACTTTCTGAATTTTTCTGCCTGTGCCGCTGCCAAAGTAATTTTTTGTTGATAGGTACCGATAATTCCCTGCTCCATGTAATAATTTTAACTTTACAAATTACATCATTTGAAACTTAAAACGTGAAGATCACTTTGTTATTAGTTGGTAAAACCGAAGATGCCTATCTACGCGAGGGTATCAGCAAATACCTCAATCGTTTAAGGCATTACGTCAGGCTCGATTTTGTCGAGATAACCGAGTTGAAAAATACCAAATCGCTAACCCAGGCTCAGCAAAAAGCAAAAGAGGCCGAACTTATCTTAAAAAGACTTCTACCCTCAGACCAGGTGATACTGCTGGATGAAAAGGGTGTGCAGCTAACTTCTGCTCAATTTGCCGAATTTATCGATAAAAAGCAACTTGGATCCGTTAGCAACCTGGTGTTTGTTGTAGGCGGGCCGTATGGTTTTGACGAGTCGGTTTATCAGCGTGCAAATGATAAATTGTCACTTTCAAAAATGACATTCTCGCATCAAATGGCCCGGCTATTTTTTGTGGAGCAGCTATACCGGGGCTATACGATCATCAAAGGTGAGCCCTATCATCACGCTTAAAGTACGGGATCCTGACATGTTTACCCGGCGTAAATAACTAAATGTGATCTAAATCACTAACTTTGTGCCATGTCATCAGCACACGATCATTCTCATGATCATTCGGACGGGCATTCGCACGATCATTCGGATGAGCATTCACACGAACACAGTCATGATCATTCGCATGGACATGATCATGGGCACTCGCATTCCCACGGATTCGGTCATCATCATCACGACCATACCCCAAAGCTTGATCATCTGAATACAGCGTTTATAGTAGGAATAATCTTAAACTCGATTTTTGTTTTGCTCGAAGTGGTTTTTGGCTTTATCAGCCATTCGTTATCACTACTTACCGATGCCGGACATAACCTGAGTGATGTTGCAGGGCTGGCATTGGCCCTATTGGCATTTAAACTCACCAAAGTAAGCTCTAACAGTAAATATACCTACGGTTATAAACGATCGACCATCATTGTGTCTTTTTTTAATGCCCTGGTACTATTTGTTGCGGTTGGCTTTATCGGTTATGAAGCAGTTATGCGTTTCATTCACCAGGAACAGGTTGAAGGCGGTACGATGGCCTGGGTTGCCTTTGCCGGAATTGGCATTAATGCATTTACGGCTTACCTATTTGTAAAAGATAAGGATAAGGACCTGAATGTTAAAAGCGCCTACCTGCACATGGCTGTTGATGCTGTTGTATCATTTGGCGTTGTGATATCTGGCCTGGTCATCTATTTTACCAAACTATATTGGGTTGACAGCCTCGTTAGTCTGATCGTAGCCATCGTAATCTTAAGGGGAACATGGAGCCTGTTGAGCGAAAGCCTTCGTCTGGAAATGGACGGTGTGCCAAGGGAAATGGACATCCAAAAAGTAAAACAGGAACTGCTGAAAAATAAAGGGGTTATTGATGTGCATCACATACACGTTTGGGCACTAAGCACTACTGAAAATGCGCTGACTGCTCATTTGGTGATCGACCCTGCCAAAGCAGCTGAATTTGACAGTATCAAACATGATTTGAAGCATCGCCTCGAGCATCTTTCCATCAGCCACAGCACATTTGAACCTGAGTTCAGTGATGAGAAGTGTGCCCAGAAGGATTGCTGATCTTTAGTTGTCCCGATAGCTGTCGGGATGGTTGTATTAGTTGTACTGGTTAAAATGGAGGGAGACGTTCGAGACTTACGAAATTTTTAAAATTTCGTAAGTCTTTCCCAATACAACCAGTACAACCAACCCCCTACTTCTTAACAGCCTTCTTCTTAGCGGGAGCTTTCTTCACAGGTGTTTCCTCTTGCACTTCTTTCTTAACGGGTTCAGGTTCCGGAGCGGGTGCTTCAGGTACCTCTGCTGTTTCTAACTCATCAAATAGCGGGAATTCTTTCAGGATATGATACCAGGAAACGATCTTCTTCATGTCTGAGGCATATACCTTTTCCTCGTCGTGCCCGGGAGCAACTTCTCTGAAAAGCTGGCGCAATATTTTGCTGTCAGCTTTTGCTTCCGGTACGTTTTTAACAGCTTTGATGCGCTCAAATACGTCGAGCAAGCGGATATCGTCTTCATCACCAAAAATAGTAATCTCATCAAGCGCAGCAATTTTGGCGGTTGATAAATTGGCTACCAATTTGGTTTTATTGGTGTCCAGACTTTCCAGGATAAACCCGGTCTTATTTTGCGCCAGTGCCTTCCACAAGCCCGGTTTCCCGGCAACAGCTACTATTCCTCTTAGATTCATTTTTTGTTTTTTTGATGTGTTGTATTAGTTGTCCCCATAGCTAACGGGATGGTTCAAATGGTTATAAGCACTTAACTACTACAACCATCCCGATAGCTATGGGGACAACTATTCCGATATTATCGAAGCACCTAATCCTCAATTACTTCAATACCCAAAATCTTATCACCTGCTTTGATGGCGTCTACTACCTCCACATTCTCAATTACTTTACCAAATACAGTATGGTTACGATCGAGGTGAGCGGTGTTCGTGCGACTATGGCAGATAAAGAATTGTGAGCCACCGGTGTTGCGTCCGGCATGCGCCATTGACAATACACCACGGTCGTGGTACTGGTTATCGCCGGTAAGTTCGCAATCGATATGGTAACCCGGACCGCCGCTACCTGCACGGAAAGCTGTTTCGGGGTTACGTGAATGCGGGCAACCACCCTGTATCACAAAATTTGGTATTACACGGTGGAAAGTTAAGCCATCGTAAAAACCTTCTTTAGCCAGTTTAGTGAAGTTTGCTACCGTATTCGGTGCGTCCTTGTCGTAAAACTGTATGGTCATATCGCCCTTAGCAGTTTTGATTATTGCTTTGCTCATTTTTCAAATTTAAACAGGCAGCAAAGGTAGTAAAAAAGGGTAAAGGTGAAAGGGTGGAGGAAAAAGGTGAAAGGTAAATGGCAAAAGGTGGGTTGGTCATTTGTCATTTGCTGCGCGTCATTTGCTGCGCGTCATTTGTCATTGGTCATTAGTCTTTTGTCTTTTATCTTTTATCATTCGTCTTTTGTCATTTCCCTGCGGCAGCGGCAGATTGTTAACTGCCGGACCGAAAAGACCCAGGTAAAAAGTTAAATTTAGTTAAACCCCACCTGCAAGCGCAACACCTTCTGATCAGATTTATTACCTTTACCAACCCGGCTTGTATTGCTGGCATTTTAATTTTATGAAGCGGTTATTTTTCGCCTTGTTATTTTTTTCTGTAATAAGTTCACTGCATGCACAGGATGCGCTTTCTGGTAGGGTTTATGAGGATAAGACCAATTTTGCTATTCCCGGAATCACCATCCGTAACTTAAAAACCAATGGGGTAACTGTGGCCGATCGCACAGGGGGGTTTGTGATTCCTGCGAAAGCTGGCGACCTTATCGTTTTTTCGGGGCTGGCCTATGCCCCCGATACTTTGTTCCTGAAGGATTTGAAATTTATCGAGATACGCCTGATCCCTAAAAGCAGGCTGCTGAACGAAGTTAAAGTAACCGGCTCAGAAGTAAAACTGGGTAACCTGAAAGATACCCGCCCGCTTGGCCCACTTGGTGGGCAAACATTGGTGTACCAAACCGATGCCGCAGGGAATAATAAGGGCGGTCTGGCAGTTAATATTTTCGATTCACATTCATCCGAAAACAAGCGGAAATTAACCGCTAAACTGGATGCTGACGAACAATTGACACAACAGGTTGATGGTATTTTCACAGCTGATAATTTGCAGAAATATTTGCCTATCAAAGGCCAGGAAATGCAGAATTTTATCATTCTATACAGGCCGGATATTGAAACTTTCAAAAGTCCTGATTTTAACCTGACGCTTTACCTGAATACCAGCTACGAACAGTTTTTGAAGATACCAGCCGATCAGCGGGCATCAAAATCGCTGACAGACATCTGGCATCAGGATACGCCGCCTCCGCCCGCGCCCGTCAAACAACAATAGCCTGCAATTATTCGTTACCTTTGGATATGATGTTGTTGAGGAAATTCCTGTTGCCTTTCGCTTTATTGCTTTTTCCTTTTTTGTCAAGGGCCGCGTCCATCCTGATACCTATGGACGATGAGCAGAAAGATCACCTGAAATCGTACGGTATTGCCTATTGGACTTTGAAGAATGGCGAGGAGGTCAATTGGCTGCTCAATTACCGCGGCGGCAGCTTCATGATGAAATATAACCAAAATGTTGAAAGCGAGTGTAAAATACGCGGAGTAAGCTACGAGGTACTACCCGATGTGAAAGTAAATGAGATCATCGCCCAGGTGAGCGACCCCTCGGTCAATATGGATATTGTGAAGTTGGAGAAAGCTCCTAGAATGGCCGTTTATTCGCCCAAAAATAAATTGCCATGGGATGATGCCGTAACCCTGGTGCTGAAATATGCCGAAATACCTTATGATGTTGTTTATGATGAAGAGGTGATCAAAGGCGATTTGCCCAAATACGACTGGCTGCATCTGCACCACGAAGATTTTACGGGGCAGTACAGTAAGTTCTATGGCTCTTTCCGTTACGCGCAATGGTATAACGATGATGTTAAATTTCAGGAAGAAACAGCACACCGGCTGGGATTTAAGAAAGTGTCGCAAATGAAGCTGGCGGTAGCGCAGCGCATCCGGGATTTTTGTGCAGGTGGTGGTTTTTTGTTCGCCATGTGCTCAGGAACAGACACTTTTGATATTGCCCTATCGGCCCAAAAAACCGATATCTGCGAAAGTATGTTCGATGGCGATGCTGCAGATCCTGAAGCGCAAAGCAAACTTGATTATACCCAAACTTTCGCTTTTACCGGATTTACCCTCGATATGAATCCGATGTCGCACCAGTTCAGCAATATCGATGTTACCTCAACCCGGCAGGTAGAACGGGAACGTGACTTTTTTACACTTTTCGACTTTTCGGCCAAATGGGATGTTGTACCAAGCATGCTAACCCAGAACCACGAAAAAGTGATCAAAGGTTTTATGGGCCTGACAACTGCGTTTGATGAAAAGCGATTGAAACCCGGTGTTACCATTATGGGTGAGATGAAGAGTGCAGGCGAGGCCCGCTATATCCACGGCGAATATGGTAAAGGCCAATGGACTTTTTATGGCGGACACGACCCGGAAGATTATCAGCATGTAGTGGGAGACCCGCCAACCGATCTTAAACTACATCCCAGTTCGCCGGGCTACCGACTGATCCTGAATAATGTGCTGTTTCCGGCAGCTAAGAAAAAGAAACAGAAAACCTAATTGTAGAACGACCAGGAAACACCGATCACCAGCATTCGGTTGGGTCCGGGGTAACGGTTCACCATGTAATAGCCATTGCTGAAAAGTCCCTGGTTGACGTAATTGTATTGAATGAACAGGTTGGTACGTATCAAAGTTGCCTTTGCAAATACCGAGGCTACCGGGTAGGATGTAAAAGTTAAGTTAGGCGTATTGTTATAAAACTGACCGAGGCCGACGGCATAGGAAGGCGCTACATAAGGCGTATTGTATCGTACATCAGTGCCGAACGAACTATGCAATACATTAAATAACAACGTATTATAGTACAAACTGCTATAGGTGTACAATTCTGGTGTGCGCAGCGTGCTTTGGTAATCCGTTTTCTGGTAAACAATGTAATTATCAAAATGCCATCTCCTGAAGACCAGGTTCTTGCCAAGGCTTACTTTTAACAGGTTAACAGGATTATGTAATTGTGCCGGAGTAGCGTCTATTCCGTTCGGCTGCGCCGTAAAATAGAGATAATCGGTTATCAGATAATATTCGGCTTTCAAATCAAGTTTCAGAGCATCGTTGACATAATTGAACGACAAGTTGGTGATCTTTTGATTATTGAAGCTGTTATGGAAAATATAATGGTTTGACACCCAATCGGTATACACTAATGGTGGTGAGCTGTTTTGCGTATAAGCCCCGATGACGATCTTACCAGTTCTTTCTCCACCCGCCAATGTAAGCTTGCCATCATACAGAAAATTCCCGAAATCGCGACCCTGTGCCACCTGTTGTATTCCGAGGTCAAGTACAATACGGTCGTTCAAACGATAACCTGCCCTGGCTTTAATGGTCAGGTCCTGGAAGGTGTTGTTTTGTTTTTTATCATTTTGAATGATGCGTCCGTAGGTATTGATGATCCCGGTATCTACCACATACTGCTGGTAGTGGTATAGATCCTGAACCAGAGCGAGGTCGAGCTTTAACTCATTTTTTATAACGCTGGTCGATTTAGGTCTCAGGATAAAATTATAGGAAAAAGTATTCTGCACATGTGACACCACCAACGAATCGCGCGAAAGCGTAGAGCTGTAATAATAGTCGGGAAATACACTGAAATAATCAGGCTCGTACTGGTTGAAGATAAACTTAGAAGTATTATAGTAAAAGGTATAAGCTACGCGTTGAGTCGGCAAGGCATCAGCACCTTTTTTTAGACTGTCAATTTTACCGATATAATAGAATTGTTTGACATACAAGCCATTGTTCGTTAGGTGATCACTTGAATTATAAAGCCTTACCGTATCATTTTGTGAGGTAGTATAAGAGCCTTGTGATGCAGTGAAAATATTGTTTTTCGTAACCGAGCCATTTTCGGGTGTCTTTAAATTATTAAAGGTCCAACTGGCGATCAGGTCATAGCGCCTGCTTTTCGACTGGTACCAGCTAAAAATGGCGGCATTCATATCGCCCACATTTTGCCTCGCATAAAATCCCTGCGAGCCGAGGAAGTTGAGGTTAAATCCAACGTTTAATTGCGGGTTTACGTTTTGTGTATGGATCGCTTTAAATATCTGCTCCTTTATCCCGCCCGAAAAGAACGTAAGGTTTGTATAAGGGGCCCGCGCCCGGTAATATTGTATATCCTGTGGAAGCAACAAATAGGCGTCTAAAAAGTGCACACCCGGATCAAATCCGATGGTTTTAGAAGGATCGAACAACAGGCTCCTTTCAGCCAGGCCGGTACTCCCAAGGCTGATCTTAGGATCCCGGGGTTGGTTCAGGGGGCTGTAGTTTTCGAAATTGGCCAAACCTGTATCCAGCGCAAGTAAATGGGTACTGTCTTTCAGTAACTGTTCATTCGTGACGCGAATGAATTTGGATGTAAAAACAACAGAATCCCTCCGGTGTTCTTCTTTTTTTCTTTCGGCATCAATTTCCTGATCGCCGGTCATATTTTGTGTCTTCTTGGTCGACGTGTCCGAATTGAAGCTTTGTGGTTGCTGCCTGCCCGGATAATTTTGCTGATTGGGGTATTGCGCAAAAGCTGCACCCGCCCACAAGCAACCTATAAACACCAGGTAATATTTTATTGAATTTAGCATTAAAGGCCGGCGATCAACTGTTTTAGTATCAATGTCATTTTGGGTTCAGCCTCATGTGCTACTGCCTGTATTTCCTCAACCGATACCGGGTGCAGGTCGTCGGGGAAGCCTTCGTCCGTCAATACCGAAATTGCAAAAACTGGCAGGCCCATATGGTTCGCAACAATTACTTCAGGCACGGTGCTCATACCAACGGCATCACCACCTATGATACGCAAAAAGCGATATTCTGCTTTCGTCTCCAGGTTTGGTCCGTTCACCGCTACATAAACTCCTTTATGGCAGGTAATATTGTTGGCCCTGGCAATATCAAGGGCTTTTGCGATCAGCCCGGTTTGATAAGGTTCACTCATATCGGGGAAGCGCGGTCCTAACTCCGGTTCATTCGGACCGATCAGCGGGTTCATCGGCTGCAGATTGATATGGTCATCGATCACCATCAGGTCGCCTTTACGGTAGGCAGGGTTAAGCGCACCACTTGCGTTTGATACAAACAGCGTTTTAATACCCAATAGTTTCATTACCCTTACCGGAAAGGTGATCTGTTGCATCGTATAACCCTCATAAAAATGAAGGCGGCCCTGCATCGCTACAACTTTGCGCCCTTCCAGCCGGCCAAATATCAGTTTGCCTGCATGGAATTCAAGAGTTGATATCGGGAAATCAGGGATATTCGAGTACATCAATTGTTTTTCAATTTCGATCTCGTCGACCAGGCCACCCAGGCCGGTTCCTAAAATGATACCCACTTCGGGCTCAAAATCGCCGAGGCGTTGTTTAATGTACGACGTGGTTTGCGCGATGCGTTCTAACATATGATGTAACTAATTCGTCAAATTGATCACCGCTGTTCCCATGAAACCGGGTGATTATCGGTAGTACCAAAACCGGTAGGGATTGCAGTATTTCTTGTAATTCAGGTCTTTCTAAACGCTGTGCATCCTTTTCTGTTGTAATGATCACCTTTTTTTGTGCTGTCGAGTTTCTGAATTCAAGGGCAAGTTTACTGATATTTTTTAAGCTATAGGGGTGGTGGTCGGGATAATTATGGTGATGGATTATACTGGTAAAGGTTTTCAGGTGTTGTAGCAGCGGCGCCGGATTGGCAATACCGGTCAGTAAAAACACAATAGTATCCTCTGTTATTTGAAATGACGATCGGCTGCCATCCCTGTTATGCAATCCCTGGTAAGAGATAGAAGTGAAAAACACATTTTGAAATGGCAAAGGTTGAAGTTTATCAATTGCCAGCTGATAGTCGTTTTCAGCGAGGCTTTCCGGACACTTACTCACTACCAGCACATCAGCCCGCCATCGCCCGCTGAAAGGCTCGCGAAGGTTACCTGCGGGGAGTACAAAATGCGGCTCCTCAAGCCGGGTATAATCAAAAAGCAAAATACTGAATCCCGGCTTTACTGCTCTGTGCTGATAGCCATCGTCCAGTATCACCAGGTCGTGGTCGGCTTTTAAATGCTGGATACCCATGACGCGGCTTTCGCAAACAGCAACGGTAACATCAGGAAATTTTTGTTTGAATTGAGCTGGTTCGTCGCCAAATTCGGTAGCAGAAGCAGTAGCAGCAGTAAGATAACCTCTGGTCTTTCGCCCATAGCCCCGGCTAAGCGTTGCTAACTTGTTCTCATCTTTTAGCAAGCGAATCAGGTACTCGGTCATAGGGCTTTTGCCGGCACCGCCAATATCCAGGTTGCCTACACATATGACTGGTATATTAAACGAATGGCTTTTAAGCAAACCCGCGTCATAAAACCAGTTGCGGATAATGACCACCAATCCATACAATAAAGAAAACGGGAGCAATAGCCAGCGAAGGTATTTCATATTGGGGGTAAAGATAGGAAATGAGACTGATGTTAATTATTGCAAGCTAGGAAGGTGGTATAATGATAGGGCCGGGTTTTATCTCGTTGTTTTTTAAATGATCCAATAAACGTGGGCAAAGTTTCGTTAGTTCGATGTATGTATTAATTGGGGCATTTAAGACAATTACAGGTATAGAATATTTTCGGAAATTTTGTTGATACTGTAAATTTTTATCGAAAGTAATCAGGGCGTCGAAGTCTTCTTCGATCAACAATTTTAATAATTCACCGTTTTTTATGCTATTCCAACCTTTGTCGCCCACGGTATAAACTTCATGCTCCTGAAGGTCTGTTTTTAATCGTTTTGGTAGATTTTCATCAAGCAATAGCTTCATACAAACTGGCTATATTTTTCGATGTCATTATCTTATTTGCCATGTCAAGCAATGTTATCGCCTGCTCATGTGATACCGAGGGGAAATCATTGAGAAATTCACCCAGAGAAATGCCTGCTTCGAGGTGATCAAATAATGTTTCAATAGGAACCCTTGTCCCTTTAAAAACAGGCTGTCCGGATAGGATGTCATTGTCGATGCTAATAATTTCGGCGATGCTTAAATTTCTCATTTTATTGTTTATAAATTGCTCGTCCTGAAACGTTTTAAGCCTTATCAAATTTACTATTTTTATTTAAATTGCTTAGCCATCACAACATTTCAAATCAATTATGAAATATTATCTCCTTGCGCTTCTTTTAATTACTACCCTTTCCGCACTTGCCCAAACCGATAAAAAACTAACATCCCAATTACAAGATGCGATTAAAGGTTTTAACGGCCAGGTAGGTATTTATGTACATAACCTTAAAACCGGGAAAACAGCGGAGTTAAGTGCCGATACTTTGTTCCCAACTGCGAGTATGATCAAAGTGAGTATCCTGGCAAGTGTAATGGATAAAATAGAAAAAGGCGAATTAAAATACAACCAAAAGATGGTTTACCGCGACTCGCTGTTGTACCCCGGTGAAGATATCCTGGGCTCGTTTAAAGATAAAGATACCATCGAGCTCAGCAAAGTGGTGATGCTGATGATAACCATGAGCGATAATACGGCTAGCACCTGGCTGCAAAAGATCGTAACAGGCGATTATATCAATCACTGGCTTGAACAGAATGGCTTTCAGGTTATGCGGGTAAACTCCAGGGTTAAAGGGCGCGAAAAGATATGGAGCCAGTATGGCTGGGGTGTAACCACCCCGCGGGAGATGTGCCGCCTGTTTACGATGATCCGCAATGGCCAGGCGGTGAGTGAAGCAGCCAGCCAGCGCATGTACCGAACCCTGATCCGTATTTATTGGGACGATATTGCCTTGTCGCAAATACCACCTTACGTGCAAATGGCCAGTAAACAGGGCGCGCTGAATGATTATCGGTCAGAAACTGTGTTGGTGAACGCGCCGCATGGCGACTATGTGTTTTCTATTATCACCAACCATAACAAAGACGAAAGTTGGGGCCCGAATAATGAAGCGGATCGGCTTATCCAAAAAGTATCTGCCTTATTATGGCACTATTACGAACCTAAAAGTACCTGGAAGCCTGCTGAAGGGGTAGAGAAGTTTATGCTGAATGAATGAGTAGTGTCAGTTTTTCAACTATCCCAATCCTTAATGACGCGAAGCTAATGACCCAATGACGCGCAGCAAATGACTTTTAAGATCAATTCGCTGCCAGCACAGTTCCATTGGTAGTATTAACCGCAGGTGCTGCTTTGTAAACGATGCTGATAAAGTTTGCACCTTTTTTAGGTTTGGTGATCAGGGTAACATTGAAGGTTTCGTCTTCACTGCCCCATACCTCGGTAGACAAGCGGCAGAATTTTCTGTCGAGTCTCCAGATCACATCTTCAGTATCATTCTTGTCGTAGGTTTCGATGTATGAGGTACATACGTCCTGATCATTGAAATAGAAAGTATAATCGCCTACTACGCGCACTTTGGTAAAGTTAAGTGCCTCACCTCCTTTCGCGGTTTTGTATTCCTGTACGTTTGCGTAGGATACGTGCTGACCAAAATAGGTTTTGATCTCGTCTTTGCTTGCACCCAGCGGAAATTGTGCGAAGGCTGATACTGAAGCTAAAATTAATGCGGCAATTAAAACTAATCTTTTCATGCCTGCTGTATTGCAACTGTTACGCCAGCAGGCACTTACATTAATTGAACGCTAAAATATACTGATTATCAGCTATTTATGATTTTCTCTAAAATTAAATAAAATACTTATAAAGAAAATGGATGGGCAATTAACACATCAAAAGTGTGTAATGTATTCCACAGGCAATAATTTTAACCTATGGACAATGAAATGAAAGGAGGGGTAAAAAATTAAACTTTGTGACCAGTCAGGAACACTTTACCGCTATTGGGTTCGCGTAATAAAGTAGTTTCGCCTTTTTCGTTTTTGGCAATTTTCAAAGTTTGGGTGATGTAGAAGCCTTTGTAGTCCATCAGGATATTTAAGCCATCGTTATTTACAGTAAGTTTTACGGTACCGCCGATCATGTCCTTACTATCGTCGCCAATTACCGTGAATGTGCCCTGGTTTGGAGATGTAAAGTTGAAATTGAATTTCTGGCCGTTACCCATATCTAACTTTTTCATCAGTAAATCGCGGTACTCTTTGTAAATATCTTCTGGCTTAGTCATGTCCTTGATCGTTTATGTTCAGTTTTATGCTTTATTAATCTGTGCTGAAGCGTTATACGGGTCAATTACAAAAAAGGATGCAGGGTTTTTTAGAAATTTATCAAATGAATAACCGTGATAGTAATGTAAAGCTTAACGATAAGATTTGGAACATCCGATAGCGATAAATCGGCTTAGTTTGGGATGGTTGCCATCGGCCTGAGAACAGCGGAAAAAGCAATGGCCGCTTTAATTTAGCAGCTATTTTTGATCGTTAATAAAAGCAAGTGATGACAACGTTGAGCATCGGCCCGGTGTAGCGCCTATTTCTTCTGACCCTTGATATGATCAAGACCTTCAGCTATAAATTTAGTCCAGGTAGTGTTGGGTTGCCAAACGTCTTCCATAAAGTCATTAACTTCCTCTTCCTGCAAACGTTCTTTTGCGAAAAGATACAAACCAAGGAAAGCCGATGCGCGATAGTTAGCAGCGCAGTGAACCAATATGTTTTTGCCTTCATTTTGATACATATGTGAGATGAAAAGCAATAATTCGCTTAATCGCGGATCCTCAAATACGACGGGTATATGAAAGTAGTCCATACCCAGTGAAAGAACCAGTTTTTTTTCGTTTTCAAGCGCGTATTTGGTGTCTAACAGGCCCAGATTGATTACCACGTCAAATTTACCTGCTACAAATTCTTTGAATTGTTCTTCAGTCGGTTGGCCCGAACACGCCAGGTGATCAGATATTTGTTCGAATTGATAAATAGGTTTCATCGGAGCGCGAAGATATAAAAAGAGCTAAACATTTGACCATCATCCTTTACGTAATAAATTGTATAATTGCGTTCACTTGAAACGTCTCCTTTATAATCTGACCTTCCAGGTCCTTGTTGCCATCATTGCCGGAGTGGTGGTTGGCTTATATTTTAAAGATTTTGGCCCTACAGCAAAACTGATCAGCGATAAATTCATCGATATGATCAGATGGCTCATAGCACCTATTATTTTCCTGAATATGGTGTTGGGCATTGCCGGTATGGGCGATATGCGCAAGGTAGGCAGGGTAGGTGGTAAGGCTATATTATATTTCGAGATCATTACCACATTTGCATTGATCATGGGCGTCGGCCTCGCCAATTTGCTACAACCTGGTAAAGGTTTGCCTATACCGCATAGCGTCAATACCGAAAAACTGGCAACTTTCCAAAAAGCGGCGGCGGATATCAAATGGGGAGAGTTTTTCGCGCATATCATCCCCTCAAACATGTTCGATGCCTTTGCCAAAGGCGATATATTGCAGATACTTTTTATTGCAATACTTTTTGGTTACGGCCTTAACTTACTGAAAGAAAGTGGCAAACCGGTACTCGACCTGTTCGATAAGTTTAATAAGGTGTTCTTCAATATTATGGGTTTTGTGATGCGACTGGCACCTATAGGGGCATTTGCCGGTATGGCATTTACTGTGGCAACCTATGGCATTGATACGCTTAAACCCCTGCTGCAATTGCTGGGTGCTGTATTTTTGGCTATGCTGCTGTTCATTTTTGTGGTACTGTTTATTGTAAGTCTTTTTTATAAATTCAGCCTTTGGCAATACCTCAAATTTATACGGCAGGAAATAGTAATTGTATTGGGCACCTCATCGTCTGAAACGGTATTGCCGAGTATGATGGATAAAATGGAGCGATTCGGCTGTTCCAAATCGGTAGTTGGCCTGGTGATCCCGGCTGGTTATTCATTTAACCTGGATGGTACCACCATCTACTTGTCAATGTCTGTCATTTTCCTTGCACAGGTTTTTAATATTCCCCTATCGCTAGGGCAACAGTTGGTTATTATTGGTATCCTGATGTTGACTTCTAAAGGTGCAGCTGGTGTTACCGGCAGTGGTTTTATTGTACTGGCATCCACCTTAACTGCTATTAAAGTGATACCGATAGAAGGTGTTGCGATACTCTTTGGCGTAGATCGCTTTATGTCCACCGCCCGGGCACTGACCAATATGATAGGGAATGGTATCGCTTCTATTGTAGTGGCGAAAAGCGAGGGAGAGTTTTTCCGCCCTGATACTGAGACGTTGGTTTAAATATCGGAGATTTTAATAACGAACACCGAATGTCGAATAATGAATATCGAACACCGAATGTCGAATAACGAATATCGAAGGTTTTAATATCGAACACTGAATGTCGAACACCGAATATCGAATGTTTAAATATTAACCACCCAATATCTAATACCTGATACCCGATACCTAATACCCGATACCTAATACCCGATAACCGACCTCCAAATAAACCAATTTTAGGCAGCTCCGGGGTTTTGAGATTACCTTTAATAAGTTAACTTTGCGCGTACATTTATTCAATCTATGAGCGTCCTAGTTAATAAAGATTCCAAAGTTATCGTCCAGGGTTTTACCGGCAATGAAGGCACTTATCATGCCTCGCAGATGATCGATTACGGTACCAACGTAGTTGGTGGTGTTACGCCGGGTAAAGGCGGCCAAAAGCACCTCGAAAGACCAGTATTCAATACTGTGAAAGATGCAGTCGACCAAACAGGCGCCAATGTTTCTATCATATTTGTACCGCCGCCGTTTGCAGCTGATGCTATCATGGAAGCAGCTGAGGCAGGTATTAAACTGATCGTTTGTATCACCGAAGGTATCCCGACCAAGGATATGATCCAGGTGAAAGAATATATCAAAGACCGCGACACCCGTTTGATCGGTCCCAATTGCCCCGGCATCATCACAGCTGACGAAGCTAAGATCGGCATCATGCCAGGCTTTATCTTCAAAAAAGGTAACGTTGGTGTGGTTTCCAAATCAGGTACTTTAACCTATGAAGCGGTTGATCAGGTAGTGAAAGCAGGCCTGGGTATTACAACAGCTATCGGTATCGGTGGCGACCCGATCATTGGCACACCTACCAAAGAAGCTGTTGAGCTGTTAATGAATGATCCGGATACCCACGGTATCATCATGATCGGCGAGATCGGCGGAGGCATGGAAGCTGAAGCAGCCCGCTGGATAAAAGCCAATGGCACCAAGCCCGTAGTTGGATTCATCGCCGGCCAAACCGCGCCTCCGGGTCGTCGTATGGGCCACGCTGGTGCTATAGTTGGTGGGGCCGACGATACTGCCGCCGCTAAAATGAAAATCATGACCGAATGCGGCATCCGGGTTGTACAATCACCAGCCGATATCGGCGCTGCTATGGCCGAGGAGCTTGCCAAATTAGCCTGATTTTTTGAGGCGAAAGGAGAAAGGTGAAAGGAGAGAGGTGAAAGGTGAAAGGTTTCTAAGGTTCGATAATTCGATAATTAGATAATTTATAAAAATATAATCCTGGTCAGTTTGACCGGGATTTTTTTATCCTAAGCCGTTGACTGTGAGATCGTATGCGATTTTGTTTGTTAGATTGACCTTAATTTGGAAGTAACAGGCTCCACCATCTAAAACTTCAATGATTCTCGTTTTCCAATCTGGATCATTTTCAACAGTACAAAGACAATTTACCCAGACGACTTTTTCTCCTTTTGAATTGATGACGGCTATTAATTGCTGGTAATAATTTTGGGGATTGTTAATATAGTTTAGTTTGACATGTTGTGATTTTTTAAATTCATTATTGATTTCAGCTATTTTTTTACCGATCACAATTTCAAGTTGATCTATCTCATACTTTGTTAGGCTGGCAGGTTTATAACTTTTATCGAATATTGCGGGGTGATTTGCTGAGTTAAAAAAGCTAACTTCGAGCTATCCGTTTTTTGCTTGCAATTCCGACTATTCGTAAACGTTGGTTGTTTGAAGCCGAATTGGAGGACAGAAATAATAAGGATGAAATATTTCATAATTAAAGATAGAAGACTAGTTTCAATCAACAAATTCTTTACTAAATACAAAACGCAAATAACCAAAAGCAACAATCATCGGGTTTTTTCAATTTCAATCGCGCTATTCCTCTAATCCTACGAATCGCGGTTCAAACAACTTGCCCCGGCTTTCCCGCGCTCATGCTTCGACAAGCTCAGCATGACACCCTCCCCGCTTTTTTAAAAACAATCGTGCTAATCAATTAATTCGACGAATCCCGGTTCAGACAAATTAAACACGATTTTATAGATAAACACGAATGCTTATTGCTGAAAATCCAAATAATAGATTCAGCGAGATCAATACAATCAAACGAATCAGCGGTTCAGGCAATTACCCCCTTCGTCAACCCAATGTAAACAACCCCAAACCCCAAAATCAAAACATCAATCCCGCCGTATATTTGTATAAAAAAAATACTCTCTAATTCGCTCAATCACTAATTCACTCATTCACTAACTCACTCATTAAAAAAATGCCCTACAATCCACTCACACCCGAAGAAGAAAGAGTAATCCTGTATAAAGGGACAGAAAGGCCATTTACCGGTTCATTGTTAAACAATAAAGCCGAGGGAGTATATGTTTGCAAAAGATGCGATGCGCCACTGTATACCTCTGAAACAAAATTTGAGTCGCATTGCGGCTGGCCAAGTTTCGATGATGAGATCGCGGGAGCAGTAAAAAGAGTGCCCGATGCCGACGGTCGCCGTACCGAGATCGTATGCGCCAACTGCGGAGCTCACCTGGGTCATGTTTTTGAAGGGGAATACCTTACGCCAAAGAATGTACGGCATTGCGTGAATTCGGTGTCTTTGAAGTTTGTGGCTTTGTAATTAGTTGTCCCGATAACTATCGGGATAGTTTTACTTGTTATAAAGGTTGGTCATAAGGCATTGGTAGAATTACGAAGTTTCAAAAACTTCGTAATTCTATATTGAGTATCTACTTTCGGACTTCCGGACTTTCGAACTCCCTCGGACTTCCCGACTTAATTTCCTATCTTCGAACCCCGAAAACCAAGCTGAACTTTTATGAAATTACTGGAAGGAAAAACTGCACTTATTACCGGCGCCTCAAAGGGTATTGGCCGTAAAATAGCTGAAAAATTTGCTGAACATGGCGCCAATGTGGCGTTCACTTATTTATCGTCGGTCGAAAAAGGACAGGCGCTGGAAGAGGAGTTGCAAAAGTTTGGTACCAAAGTAAAAGGTTATCGCTCAGATGCTTCTAAATTTGAAGAGGCAGACAAACTGATCAATGATATCGTTGCTGATTTCGGTACACTGCAAATTGTGGTTAATAATGCCGGTATCACCAAAGATGGCTTGTTGATGCGCATGACCGAGGAACAATGGGACGAAGTATTGAACGTAAACCTGAAATCTATATTCAATGTAACTAAAGCAGCGTCGCGTGTGATGATGAAAAACCGTCAGGGAGTGTTTATCAATATGAGTTCTGTTGTAGGTGTGCAGGGCAATGCAGGGCAATCGAATTATGCCGCATCTAAAGCCGGTATCATTGGCTTCTCAAAATCTGTCGCTAAAGAATTAGGCTCAAGAAATATCCGTACCAATGTCGTTGCCCCCGGTTTTATCAAAACTGAAATGACCGAGGTGCTTGACCCCAAAGTAGTTGAAGGCTGGGCAGCAACTATTCCCCTGAAACGCGGCGGAGAAACCGAAGATGTAGCTAATTGCTGCGTATTCCTGGC
>CAIPDP010000045.1 GCA_903863845.1 uncultured Mucilaginibacter sp.
AGATAAAGGGTGCATTTGGTAAAACTGTAAACCTGGCCGGCGGTGCCTACCTGGTTATAGAGCATACCGAAGCATTGCACGTTATCGACGTTAACAGCGGCAATCGTACAGCCAATAAAGAAAACCAGGAAGAGAATGCCTTCCAGGTGAATAAAGAAGCAGCGCGCGAAATTGCCCGCCAGCTTCGCCTGCGTGATATGGGTGGTATTGTGGTGATCGATTTTATCGACATGCATAAACCGAATAACCGCAAGGAGTTGTTTGATTACCTGCGTGCAGAAATGGCACACGACAGAGCCAAGCACACGATTCTGCCGCCAAGTAAATTCGGACTGGTACAGATCACCCGTCAGCGTGTGCGTCCCGAAATGAATATCGTTACCAGCGAAGTTTGCCCTGCCTGCCACGGCACCGGAACTATCCGCCCTACTATCCTGCTGCTGGACGATATCGAAAACAATTTCAACTATATCCTGGTCGAACAAAACGAAAAGAATATTACGCTTGTAGTTCATCCTTATGTAGAAGCCTATATTAAACAGGGCCTGTTCAACCGACAATTGAAATGGTATTTCAAATACGGCCAGCGTATCAAGGTGAAAAGCAACCCCGCTTACCAGATCACCGAGTTTCACTTTTTCTCATCGAAGGATGAGGAGATCAAGCTGTAAATTACCTTTTTAGCCCATTAATTAAATTCCAGTAAAAGCTACTTGATTAGTTTGCCATAAGGTTAATTATTTACTAATTTTTTTAGTATAATTGCATGCCATTCGCTAATTTTAACGGCACTTTGCATCCAAACAAACCCGCACATCACCATGGCCAAAACTAAAGTTGCTTATTTCTGCCAGAGCTGTGGCTTTGAATCCGCTAAATGGCTGGGCAAATGCCCTTCCTGCCAGCAATGGAACACCTTTGCTGAAGAAGTGATCGAGAAGCAGAATACAGCTATTCCCAACTGGAAAGCCACTTCAAGTTCATCGCAGCGTGCCAATAAACCGGTGCAGGTATCCGAGATTAGTTTTGCTGAAGAACACCGAACTTTAACACCCGATAACGAATTTAACCGGGTATTAGGTGGCGGTATTGTAGCCGGTTCGCTGGTGCTGATCGGTGGGGAACCGGGAATTGGTAAGTCGACCCTGATGCTGCAGCTGGCTTTAAATATGCCTGCCATGAAAGTATTGTATGTATCAGGCGAGGAAAGCGACCGGCAAATCAAAATGAGAGCAGAACGACTTGCACCGATAAAACTCCTAAATTCAAATTCCGCAATCGACACTCCGCACTCCGCAAACGGCAGCGATTGTTACATTTTAACCGAAACTTCAACCCAAAACATATTCAAACAGATCGAGATCCTGGAACCGGATATGGTGGTGATCGACTCGATTCAAACGCTTTATTCTGCACATATTGAATCAACACCCGGCAGTGTTTCGCAGGTAAGGGAATGTACGGCAGAACTGTTACGCTTCGCCAAGGAATCAGGTACGCCGGTTTTCCTTATCGGTCATATAACTAAAGACGGTATGATCGCCGGTCCGAAGATATTGGAGCACATGGTGGATACCGTTTTACAGTTTGAAGGCGACCGCCATCACGTTTACCGCATTTTGCGTTGCATCAAAAACCGCTTTGGCTCTGCTTCCGAATTGGGTATTTACGAAATGATGGGTGAGGGATTGCGGGAAGTATCCAATCCATCCGAGATCCTATTGTCGCAACGGGATGAACCCTTGAGCGGCATTACCATTTCGACCACCTTAGAGGGCCTGAGGCCGATGTTGATAGAAACCCAGGCATTGGTGAGCACTTCGCCCTACGGAACGCCTCAGCGAACTGCCACAGGCTTTGACACCAAAAGAATGAACATGCTGCTGGCAGTACTCGAAAAGCGTTGCGGTTTTAAATTAGGTGCCAAAGACGTTTTTCTGAATATTACCGGCGGCATCAGCGTTGAAGACCCGGCGATTGACCTCGGCCTTGCTGCGGCAATCATTTCATCCCATGAGGATATTCCGATACCTATCAAAACCTGCTTTGCCGGAGAAATTGGCTTATCGGGTGAGGTCAGAGCGGTAAACCGTATCGAACAACG
>CAIPDP010000046.1 GCA_903863845.1 uncultured Mucilaginibacter sp.
CCTACCATCTGATCAATTGCTCTATACGCAGTTATCGGAGTTTGCAAGGGTTAACTATTCCTATGCCGACCGTTACCTGTTGAATGCAACCATCCGTCGCGATGGAGCTTCAGAGTTTTATCCAAACCCTTACGGATGGTTCCCATCTATCGGTGCAGGCTGGGTGATCAGCAACGAAGACTTCATGAAAGATCAACACTTCTTCAATACCTTAAAGCTTCGGGCAAGTTACGGACGTGTAGGGAATGCCAACGTACCGCATATCCTGAGTGTACAAACTACTACGGTCGATCCTGGCCAATATACAGCGATTTTTGGCAACCCGCAGACCCCTTATAATGGTCAGAGCATCAATACGGTAGTGCCACCATCAAGCACCTGGGAAAATGCTGCATCTGAAGATATCGGCATCGAAGGTTCTATTTTAAATGATCATTTATCGTTCGAAGCTGAATATTACAACAGAATAACCAACAATGCTGTATTCACCATCCCGGTACCGGGTTCAACAGGCGAAAACGGCCCTAATGGAGGTTTGCTGGGGAACCAGGCGGACATCAGGAACCGAGGATTTGAATTTTCTATCACCTGGAGACAGCAAATTGACAAGGACTGGTATATATCGATAAGCCCTAACCTGGGCATCAACAGCAACGAAGTAACCAAAGTAATCAGCGGTAACAACCCGTTATATGGTGGCGGCAACGGTATCACCAATGGTGGTTTGGCTACCCGTACTGTTCAGGGCCAGCCTATAGGCGAGTTTTATGGCTATAAGGTTATAGGTGTCTTCCAGAATGCGCAGCAGGTTGCAGGATCAGCTTCCGCAGGTCAGGCGCAACCCGGTGATTTTATTTACCAGGATACGGATCATGATGGTGTGATTACCAGTAAGGACCGCGTTAACCTGGGTAATCCCAATGCAAAATATGGCTATGGTATCAACACCAATGCGCGTTATAAAAACTTCGACCTGACACTTGACTTCCAGGGACGCGCTGATGTGAGTGTATACAATGCTAACCTGGCTTACCGTTTCGGCAACGAAAACTTTACACAGGACTTCTACAATAACCGCTGGCATGGCGAGGGTACATCCAATACTTACCCCTCGGTTAATATCGGATCAACCTACAACTCTGCTCCTAACTCGTTCTACGTTTCAAGTGGTGCATATTTCAGGTTGCGTAATGCGCAGTTGGGTTATACCCTGCCGAAAGACCTGCTTGACCGGTGGGGAGTTCATAGCATCAGGATATATGCAAACGCACAGAATGCGCTCAACATATTCGGTTACAAAGGCTTCAGCCCTGAAATTGGCGGTGGTCCGGGTAACCTGGGTATCGACGCAAATGTGTACCCCCTGTATGCGACTTACAACTTTGGTGTGAATGTTACATTTTAATTGTTATTAAGATGAGAAATAGAAAATATTATATGAAAAGCACGGTCGGACTGAGTTTGATCGTAGCATTAACCTTCTCGCAGGGCTGCAAAAAGAGCTTTCTTGATGCTGCGCCGGCGAGTACAACAACTTCGACCCAATTCTGGAAAACTTCCTCAGATGCTGCGGCAGCAGTGAATAGCATGTATGCCGATCTGCATAACTGGAACGATATCGCTTTTGCGCCTATCGCCATCGAAAGTATGGGATCAGACGATGCAACAAAGGGATCGGTACCTACAGATGCCACCTTTATGAATGAATACCACAATTTCACGGTAACGGCTGGTGAAGGTCAGCTGGAAGGCTTTTGGCAGGGGATGTATAATAACATCAACTTTGCCAACCAGATTCTTGACAATGTGCCTGCCATCAACATGGATGCTGGATTGAAAGCCCGCTACCTGGCAGAAGCGCAATTTATTCGTGCTTATGATTACTTCAGGCTGGTACGCGCCTTTGGTGATGTGCCTTTGCGTTTGCATGTACCAAAAACTGCAGCCGATTACAACCTGGCACGCACACCAAAAGCACAGGTTTGGTTGCAGATAGAAACCGACCTGACCAGCGCAGCTTCGGTATTGCCAACCACTTACGCGGCAGCAGATATTGGCCACGTAACTAAAGGTGCAGCATTGGCATTGCATGCTAAAGTAGCCTTATACCAAAAGAAATGGGCCGATGTGATCACTTATACCACAGCGGTAACATCACTCGGCGTTTATTCGCTATTCCCTGATTACGAAAAAATGTTCAGGACACAGAATAAAAATAATTCCGAATCTATTTTCGAGATCCAATGTGCTTTGATACCCAATAACCCGGGAGCATCCAATTCGCAATATTCACAGGTGCAGATGCCAAGGGTTACCGAACCAGCAGGTGGATGGGGCTTTAACGACCCAAGCCCAGGGTTGATAGCTGAGTTTGAAACCGGCGACCCACGCCTTGCAGGCACGGTGATCGTTACCGGAACACTTACTCCGGAAGGTGATATGATCGATGCTTCGGCTCCGGATCCGTATTACAACATGAAATCGTATGTGCCTTTTGCCGAATATGTTTCGGGCTTTAACCAGGGCTGCCAGCAGGACAAGATCGTTTTGCGCTATGCCGAAGTATTACTCATGAATGCCGAAGCCAACAACGAACTGGGCAATAGTTCAGACGCACTTGCTTCGCTTGAAAAGGTAAGAGCACGCGCAAGGGGCAATAACCCGGCTATTCTGCCGCCGGTAACCACCACCGACCAAACCGCATTGCGTAATGCGATCTATCACGAACGCAGAGTGGAACTGGGGATGGAGTTCGATCGTCATTTTGATGTGATACGCCAGGGTCGCGGAGCGGCAGTATTTGGTACACAGGGATTTGTTGCCGGCAAAAGTGAAGTTTGGCCTATCCCACAAAATGAGATCGACCTGAGTGCTGGTACATTGACCCAAAATCCGGGCTATTAATCAATTTAAACTGGAGAAAAAATGAAAACATTCCAAAATATAACCAAAACCAGGCTTTGGGCAGTTGTCGTACTCAGCCTGGCGCTGACTTCCTGCCAAAAAGAATTCAATGCCAAAACTTATGCACCGTCAAAACCTGCGCCAACATTTTCGGGCTATAGCAGTTCGGCGGAAATTGAGCCTTCGCATCTTGTAGCTTATTGGCCCTTTAGCGGAACGCTGGCCGACAGTCTTTCGGGTACATTGGGTGTCGCTACCGGCACCAGTTTTACTGCCGGCATCGAAGGTAAAGGATTGCAGGGAGCACTTAACTCGTACGTGATCACCGATGCCCCGGCTGCGATCAAATCATTGCACAGTTTTACTGCTTCGGTTTGGTACAACATGGCCGAAAACACTACAGGCATTGTAAACCTGCTTGATGTTGTCAATAACCAGTATTTCTGGGGCAACCTCGACATCTTTATTGAAAATCCACCTAACCCAACAACAGGGCAATTAAAGGTGCATATGTTCAATAATGGCGCCAGCATAAGCGGCGTTGATGGATGGGAAGGTGATTACCTGATCAGTAGTGCTTACGGACAATGGAATCAAATAACAGTTTCATACGACGACACAACCGGTAAAATAACAGTTTATTATAATGGCGCTTCGGCAGGCTCAAATACACCAACCGGTTTTGCACCGCTCAACTGGTCGGGAGTAAGCCAGATGGTTTTTGGAACCGTACAGTTTCAGACCAATCCATCGCTAACTTCTGCTACAGGCTCGCAGCCATGGGCATCGTACCTTACCGGTGCAATGGATCAGGTTCGGTTCTATAATGAAGTGCTATCTACTACGCAAATTTCGGCATTGTATAACCTGGAGAAATTAGGAAGATAGGGTTGATTGATTAGTTGAAGGCTGCCTGCCCGCTCCTGGCGGGCAGCAGCCTTTTTATTGCTGAAACTATAAATCATTACTTTAGTAAAAAGATATATGCTGCGAATGAGAAAATTGAAACTTTTAATACTGATTCCGGTACCGGTCATACTTTTCTCATGCAGCAAACAACATAACCAACCGGCCCCGCCTGCTCCTTCTTCTTTCAGCTTTAACAGTGTGCAGGTAAACGGTGTTTCTGGCGGACTGACCTATAAGGGAGTTCCGGCCAGGTCAACGATCAGGATCTCATTCTCTGCCCCTGTTAATCCCGCTTCGGTATCCGGGAGTATCAGTTTTACCGGCAGCAACGGTACACAGGCTACATTCGCCACTAGCTACGAAAATAGCGACAGTACCGTGGTGATCACTCCTTCTGCCTGGCAACCTATCACCCAATACAATCTGAATGTTTCTACATCGCTCAGGTCAACCGCCGGGGGCTCGCTCCAATCTGCGGTAAGCATACAGCTATTAACAGCCATTGATACGACCGACAAGTTCACCCGTATCACCGATAATGCCCTGCTCGACCTGGTACAACAGCAAACCCTTAAATATTTCTGGGACTTTGGCCACCCGGTGAGCGGCCTTGCACGTGAACGCAACAGTTCAGGCGATGTGGTTACTACCGGCGGTTCGGGCTTCGGTATCATGGCTATCGTGGCGGGAAGCAGTCGCGGTTTTATAGCCCGTGCCGATGCTTTGACACGCCTGCAAACTATCGTTGGCTTTTTAAAAAATACGGCCCAGACATTTCACGGGGCATTTCCGCATTGGATGAATGGCGCAACCGGCGCAGTGGTGCCTTTCAGCCCACAGGATGATGGCGCCGACCTGGTTGAAACCGCTTACCTGATGGAGGGTTTGTTGACCGCACGTCAATATTTTAACGCTTCGAGTACTGCAGAAATCAACCTTAGAAACGATATCAATACGCTATATAGTAATGTTGAATGGAGCTGGTTCACACAAAACGGTCAAAATACCTTGTACTGGCATTGGAGCCCTAATTTTGGCTGGTCGACCAACCAACAGGTCAATGGATGGGATGAAGCGCTGATCACTTATGTGCTGGCTGCTGCTTCAACTACGCACCCCATCAGCAAAGCAGTATATGATAACGGATGGGCGCTGAACGGTCATATTAAAAATGGCAGCAACTATTATGGCATCACGCTGCCGCTTGGCCCCACCGAAGGCGGCCCTTTGTTTTTCGCCCATTATTCATTCCTTGGCATCAATCCAAATGGCCTGTCAGACGCCTATGCCAGTTACGATGTACAAAACCAGGCCCATGCACTCATCAACTATAATTACTGCCTGGCCAACCCCCGGAATTATTACGGCTATAGCAGCCAATGCTGGGGGCTTACGGCGAGCGATATCGCCAATGGTTATACCGCCAGTTCACCTACTAATGATGTGGGGGTTATAGCACCCACCGCTGCAATTGCTTCTTTGCCCTATACCCCGGTTCAATCGCTGGCTGCGTTACGGTTCTTTTATTATAAAATGGGTGACAAACTGTGGGGGCAATATGGCTTTTATGATGCCTTTAGTCTGGATAGTACCTGGTTTGCCAGCTCGAATCTTGCCATTGATGAAGGGCCAATAGTTGACATGATAGAAAATTACCGAAGCGGCTTGCTTTGGAATTTGTTTATGAGCTGCCCTGAAGTAAAAACGGGCATGAAGGGATTGGGTTTTCAAAGCCCCAATTTATAGCTAAGAATTTATTTGCTGCCCTGAGCGCGCGAATTTGAAAATGAAATTATATTTATCACTATAATGAAAAAATCACTACTTTCCTTATTATTCCTGCTACCTCTATTGGGCTTTAGCCAGGACAAAAGCAAAACAGAGACCGGTATACAGCCGGTGGGTATCATCAAGGGACTTTCAGACAGCGCATTGCTCGATGTGGTTCAGCGCCAAACGTTCCGTTATTTCTGGGACTTCGGTCACCCCACCAGTGGGCTTGCCCGCGAACGCAGCAATGTGGCTTATGACTACGGTAACGAAGTGGTAACCACCGGCGGATCTGGATTCGGAATCATGGCACTCATCGTGGCCGACCATCGCAAGTTTATTTCTCACGATCAGGCAGTGGACAGGATGTTAAAGATCCTGGAATTTTTGTACCGGGCCGACTCATTTCACGGCGTATTGCCACACTGGATGAACGGAGAAACAGGCAAAGTGATCCGTTTTGGCCGCAAAGATGATGGCGGCGACCTGGTAGAGACTTCCTACCTTTTTGAGGGTCTGCTTTGTGCACGGCAATATTTTACAGCAGATAACCCAAAGGAAAATCATATCAGGGATGTGATCAACTGGATGTGGGGCGAAGTGGAATGGAGCTGGTATACGCACGAAGGCCGCGATAATTTATACTGGCATTGGTCGCCCAATAACGGCTGGGCGATGAATTTCCCGATACGCGGATTTAATGAATGCCTGATCACCTATATCCTCGCAGCATCCGGCGACCGTTACCCGGTATCAAGCGATATCTATCACCGGGGATGGGCTCAAAGCGATTTCTTCAGAAATGGAAAAACCTTTTACGGACATAAATTGCCGCTTGGATTTGACTATGGCGGACCTTTGTTCTTTTCGCAATATTCCTTCATGGGTCTGGATCCAAAAGGGCTGAAAGACGATTATGCCGACTACTGGGAGCAAAACACCAACCATACCCTGATCAACCACGATTATTGTGTGGACAATCCTAAAAAATACAAAGGCTATGGCGAAGACTGCTGGGGATTAACGGCCAGCGATAGCTTTAATGGCTATGATGCCCACTCGCCCACCAATGATTTGGGTGTGATCACGCCCACTGCTGCCTTATCGGCCTTTCCTTATGCGCCTGAATACTCGATGAAAGCCCTTAGGCATTTCTATTACGACCTGGGTGATAAGATATGGGGCGATTATGGCTTTGTCGATGCCTTTAGCGAAACGCACAATTGGTATGCAAAATCGTACCTGGCAATTGATGAGGGACCGATCATAGTAATGATCGAAAATTACCGTAGTGGCTTACTATGGAAATTGTTTATGAGCTGCCCCGAGGTACAACACGGACTAAAGAAGCTCGACTTCAGCAGTCCGATGATCGCGGGAGGTAAATAAGGTCGATTCACATTCATTAAATTATTCCTTTAGTTAAATAATTGTATAATTAAAATAAATTTCTACTTTAACGCCTGAATTTATGGCAAACCAATCTTGCTGACCCTTATTATACCCCCTATGACGAAGCATATTACTGAGAGTGACTTTTATGAAACCATTGACCTCATTAACACCCCAATTTTATTAGCTAATAAAGAAACGGTCTGTGAATATGTTAACCAGGCCTTTTTAAAACAGATAGGCTATCACAGCCAGGATATTTACGACCAGCAAGCCTGGTTTGATCGGGCTTACCCGGATACCAGCTACCGGGAAGATGTAAAACAAACCTGGTGGCAACTGGTTGAAGTTGCTAAACATCAAGGCGAAAGTCATGTACATATGATGACGCGTGTACAATGTGCTGATGGCAGCATGAAATGGTTTGATATACACGAGAGTATCATCGGTGAAAACAAAGTGATCTCATTTCTGGATGTAGATGAATTACAGGAAAATAACGAGGAACTGAACGACCTGCTCAAACAAAAAGACATCCTGTTATCAATTATAGCGCATGATGTACGGAGCCCGCTGGGCAATATCAGGCAGATCGTTAATAATTATAAAAGTCTTGATCTATCTGAATTAGAGATCGAAGAAATATTTGCCGAAATGGGAAACCAGATCGATTATATCTTCAATATCATCAATTCATTATTGATACGCACCAGCGCCGAGCGGGGCAGCTTTATTGAAAAAAGGGAGCCTATCAACCTGAAGGCTTTTTTTAGTAAATACCAGGATTATTACCGCGACCGCGTGGATAAACAAAATATCCGTTTTGTGTTTGAATTGGATGATCTGCACATCGTGCGTTTCGACCCATTTATACTCGATGTTATTTCCCGAAACCTGATCGACAATGCCATCAAATACACCCCCGAAAATGGCCATATATTTATATCCTTTAGCGAAGGGCCGGATTATAACCAACTAACCATACGTGACACAGGGGCGGGCATGTCAGAGCTGCAAAGCGAAAGGATACTGAACAATAAGGGCAGCCGCAGGTTAAAAAGTCAGATCACGGACAGTTTCGGGCTCGGGCTGATCATGGCAAAAGAAATATTGGAACGACACCAGGGCAAACTCGCCATTAAAAGCCAGTTAGGTAAGGGTACTTCGTTCATCATTAATTTACCCAAATAGCTTTACCCTAATTATAGCACAGAAAACCCGGCAGCCATACCTGCCTCTGGATAAAATCGCTTATTTTAGCAAATGATAAACCAGCACATCAGATGAATGCCAGAAAATTACTGCTGATATTATTGATAAACGCAAGCCTGTTGTTCCCTTTTTTGTCGAAGGCACAAAACCTGTCGCTGTTTGAGCGGGGAACATTTATCAATAAAACAGATACCCTGCCCTATCGCATACTTTTCCCGGTCAATTTCGATCCTGCTAAGCAATACCCCTTGATTCTGGTGCTACATGGTGCGGGCGAACGGGGTAATGATAACGAAGCCCAATTAAAATACGGGCCGAAGCTATTCCTGAATGATACCATAAGAACTAAATACCCCGCGATAGTCGTATTTCCGCAATGCCCCAAAGAACCCGACTACTGGAGCAATGTTAAGTTCAATACTGATTCAAATCGTAAAGATGTTTTTCTTTTCCAGTCGGGCGGAGACCCAACGCATGCCATGCAAAGTCTGCTTGGTTTATTGGATCAATTACTCGAAAAACCCTTTGTAGATAAACATCGGATTTATGTTGGCGGCCTATCCATGGGTGGCATGGGCACCTTCGAGATCCTGCGTCGCAAACCCGATGTTTTTGCAGCAGCCTTTGCCATTTGTGGTGGCGACAATACACAAAACGCTAAAATTTACGCCAAAAAAGTGCCCCTCTGGATTTTCCATGGCGCAAAAGATAATATTGTGGCACCGGATTACTCTTTGGCGATGGTCAATGCCATTAAAGTAGCTGGCGGCAAACCGAAATACACCCTATACCCCAACGACGGCCACAACAGCTGGGACGATGCTTTTGCCGAACCGTATCTGCTACCCTGGTTGTTTCGGAACAGGAAATAATCCGTGGGGGTCCGATAGCAACATTGCGAAGGGTAAGGCATAACTAACCATGTCTTTGCGAGGAGCCAGCAGTGGTAGGTGCGCCCGGGGCGACGTGGCAATCGCAAGTTATGCCTTTGAGCCCCGGTTGAAAGTATTGTTCAGGATATTAGCGGCTTCAAATATTAGCCCGCGCCTACCTGCTTGCGATTGCTTTGTCGCTGCCCGGCACGCGTACCCATGCAGCTTTCCAGCAATGACAATTTTTTCCGGCTAATGTTTTGGAATTGGTCAGGCTTTATTCCCCCTCCTTCGGCTTAATATTTTTCATATTAAACTTCGGTTTATAGGCAGGTTTTGTTGGGCTGATCACAGCAGGATTTTCATTCGAAGGCGCCGAAGCAGATTGTTCGTCTTTTGCCTCTTCTACCGGGGTAGCTGGTTTAGTTACGCCAGCCTTAAAGCGTGGTTTGAATCCCACTGCAGCAACAGGCACAGGCGTCTCGGGAGGATTTACGTCCTCTGACACTGGGGTGTCGACCTTTTGTTCAACCGGTATATCGGCAGTTTTGGTTAGCCCTGGCTTAAATCGAGGCTTAAATCCTCCGGTAGCGGGTGCAGGACTTGTAGCAGCCGGCACTTCAACCGGATTTGGCTGAACAGGCGGCACCGCTGTTTGTACTTTTTCCTCCTTAACTTCCGGCGCCAGGTGATATTGCAATCGCAGCTTATTGAACCAGTACTTTTTAGTGTGATCGAAGCTTTTCTCGCCCATATTCTCAAAATGGGTCCTGAATTCAGCAAACAGCGCCGGATCAGCCTTAGCTAAGGCCTCCAGGTCTATTCTCTTCTTCCGGAAAAACTCTTCGAAACTCATTGTTTAATTTGAAAATAATTCAATTTGAAAATTTGGTAATTTGAAGATTTGAAAATTGCCTTTTTGCAATCCAACAACTATCCTGAAATCATTTTTCAAATTGGCACATCTGCAAATTTTCAAATTGATAAATCCAGTTGTTTAAAATAGATGCCTTTGTCGGTTTGTACCCAGTCGTTTCGTTCCTCTTCGGTCGCGTTTGCAAGTTTGGGGAAAAACTCCAGCGGAAAAACCTGCTGCTTGCCGCCTTCGTGCTCAACAAAAAGCAGTCCATTACCAAAGGTAACTTTTACTTTCTTGTCCTGTTTGCGTGAGGTAAAAAGGGGCATATATTTAATCTTCAAATTTTCAAATTGTATTATTTTCAAATTGACAAATCACTCCGCCATATTATGGTACACCGCCTGCACATCATCATCCTCTTCCAGGCGGTCGATCAGTTTGTTGACGTCGAGGATCTGTTCTTCAGTTACTTCGTGAAACGACTGGGCAACGCGCTCCAATTTGGCTGACTTGGTTTCGATGCCGGCTTCTTCCAGGGCTTTCTGCATTTTGCCGAAATCTTCAAAAGCGGTATGGATCACCGCGATATCGTTTCCTTCTTCATCGGCTTCTACAAACAGGTCTTCCAATCCAGCGTCGATCAGCTCCAGTTCAAGTTCGTCAAGATCGCGATCACCGGGAATAAAAGTAAATACCGATTTACGGGTGAAGATAAAGTCAAGTGACCCGGTTTTACCGAGGGTGCCGCCAACTTTGGTAAAATAGCTGCGCACATTGGCAACGGTCCGGTTAATGTTATCGGTTGCGGTTTCAACCAGGATAGCTACGCCATGCGGTGCATAGCCTTCGTATACAATTTCTTCGTAGTCTTTTTCATCGCGGCTGGTAGCGCGCTTGATAGCGGCTTCTACCCTGTCTTTCGGCATGTTTACAGCTTTCGCGTTTTGAACCGCGGTACGCAGGCGCGAATTGGTATTAACGTCGCCGCCACCGGCTTTTACAGCCATTACAATTTCCTTACCCAAACGGGTAAACTGTACTGCCATTTTACTCCAGCGCTTCAGCTTTCTTTCTTTGCGGAATTCAAATGCTCTTCCCATATTTTTTAGTCGATAGTCCATGGTCGATAGTCCATAGCCATGGTTTGGAACGCAAAAGTAAGCATTATGTTGAAAGACTAAAGCGGAAAGCTTTTGATTTACGATTTTAAACGAACGATACAATGCCAAAATTCCCCGGTGCAACCACTAAATTTATTATAAAGGCAAGTATGTTCAATCGTGATGCTGCTTTTCACGTTGATTCATTGCTGTTATGAATTTGTCAGCGAGGTCTGTTCGCCTTGCAGCTTTTATTGATTTGATAAGTTGCTTGTATTCAGGGTAGGCATCATGATTTTCCACATCAGCGAGGAATGTAATGAGATTCGATTGCTCATCAGGGCTTAGAGAATTAATTTTTAGAATAAACAAACTTGTATACTTGTTCCCTAATGCTACGATCCCATGTTGCAGGTAACCTACCGCATCTGCCTCCCATCTTAAATTCTTACCGATATCTATGGATTTATTGATTACAAGAACTGTATGATATTTACCCAATTTAAAGAAATCTTCAATATAGTTGTAACTATCCTGATATAATTGGCCAAAGTCCGCGGAAGCAAACACCCGGAGAAATTGAGTTGTATCATCAGGAAAGACTTCAATATAATTTAACTGGCAGGTTTGAGATTTGGGGTTTTTCAGAAATTGACTGTAAACAGATTGGACTTGCTTGCTTTTTGCCAGTAATTGTTGGCCAAACACAAGACTAACAGGTGTAATTAATACAAGAAAAAGAATTAGTTTCAGCAATCCTTTGCGCATTGTCAAAGCAAGGTTTTGCCCTAATATACTATTTTGGAAATCAAATTGACAACATTTTCTATTGCTCCGAGGGTTCTGGTCTCAACACGGTACGCCATGCAACTTTCGCTAACCGCCCTGCCCCACACCCCTCAAATCCCCCTTCTCAAATTCACGATCATATCTTCTACGATCTTCGGGAGATCGAATTCCAGTTGCCAGCCCCAGTCGCTTTTTGCATCGGAGTCATCGATAGATTTGGGCCAGCTGTCTGCAATCGCCTGGCGCGGATCGCTGCGGGCATAAGATATTTCGAAATACGGAATGATATTTTTTATCTGGTCGGCCAGCTGGGCCGGAGTAAAACTTACACCCGCAAGGTTGTAGGATGATCGAATTTTAATATTTTCTGCCGGGGCGTCCATCAACAATAGCGTAGCACGGATAGCATCGTCCATATACATCATAGGCAGCGCAGAATTGGCCGAAAGAAAGCTCCGATAACGACCATACTTCAGCGCTTCATGGAAAATATGTACTGCATAATCTGTGGTTCCGCCGCCCGGGTTGGCACGCCAGCCTATGAGGCCGGGGTAACGAAGGCTACGCACATCAAGGCCATATTTATTAAAATAATATTCGCACCAGCGCTCGCCGGCCAGTTTGCTGAATCCGTAAACCGTATTTGGGTCCATCACGCAGTATTGCGGTGTATGGTGCTGCGGTGAATGTGGTCCGAAAACGGCGATTGAGCTGGGCCAAAATACTTTTTGCACCTTAAATTCAACTGAAAAATCAAGCACATGCAACAAGCCGGTCATGTTGAGGTCCCAGGCCATTTTGGGTTTTTGTTCGCCTACCGCCGACAAGATAGCAGCTAAAAGATAAACCTGTGTGGGCCTGTGTTTGTTAAAAACATGGTGCAGGTTATCCTGATCAAGCACATTGACGATCTCGAAAGGGCCGGTATGGCGTATAGAAAAAGTAGGGCTTTTTATGTCGGATGCGATGACTTTGTCGGAGCCGTGAATTTGTCGTAAGGCGTTGACGAGCTCTGTCCCTATCTGGCCGTTGGCACCTATCACTAATATCTTTTCAGTCATGAAAGTTCGGTTATCGCAAAGGTAGATTTTTTTGTCAGAACCAGAATTTATCGGATTCAAGATTTTGAAGAAATTAAAATTTTGACCGGATTTTTTACAAATCGACAAATATAACATTGCCAATAGGGCAATAATTTAACAATCAGGCAATTCGAAAAAGCCCATAACGAATAAAATCGAAATAATTCGGATATTTGCCTTCCAATTAATCTTAATCGTTTAACATTTTACAACGAAATGCTTGCTCCGCAAGGTAGCTCCATTACGTTTAAAGAACAAAACAAAAAAATGAAAATCGCAGTAGTAGGTGCCACCGGTTTAGTAGGCACCAAAATGTTGCAGGTTCTTGAAGAACGCAACTTCCCCGTAACAGAATTGATTCCCGTAGCTTCAGCCAAAAGTGTTGGTAAAGAAGTAATTTTTAAGGGTAAGCCTTATAAGGTGGTTTCTGTAGAGGATGCGATAAAACAGAAACCCGACCTGGCCCTGTTTTCGGCCGGCGGGAGCACCTCATTGGCTCAGGCACCACTATTTGCTGCTGCCGGAACAACGGTAGTTGACAACTCTTCGGCATGGCGCATGGATCCTACCAAAAAACTGGTAGTTCCTGAGGTTAATGCTGATGTATTGACCGCTGAAGATAAGATCATTGCTAACCCTAACTGCTCAACCATACAAATGGTAGTGGCCTTAAAACCGCTGCACGATAAATACAAGATCAAAAGGATCGTAGTATCAACTTACCAGTCGGTTACCGGTACCGGAGTTAAGGCAGTGGACCAGTTATTTAACGAACGTAAAGGCATTACTGATGGCCCAATGGCCTATAGTTACCCTATCGACCTGAACGTTATACCTCATATTGATGTGTTTACCGAAAACGGCTACACCAAAGAGGAAATGAAGATGATCAAAGAGACCCAAAAGATAATGGGCGACGACAGCATTAAAGTTACTGCAACTACGGTTCGTATCCCGGTGATCGGTGGTCACTCTGAATCCGTGAATGTGGAGTTTGAAAACGAATTCGACCTGGCCGAATTAAGGGCCATCCTTGAAAAAGCACCGGGCGTGATCGTAACTGACGACGTAGCCAACCTGAAATACCCGATGCCGCTTGACGCACACGAAAAAGACGAAGTTTTTGTAGGTCGCCTACGTCGTGACGAAAGTCAGCCTAAAACCCTCAACGCCTGGATCGTATCTGATAACCTGCGTAAGGGTGCTGCAACCAACGCCGTACAAATTGCGGAGTATTTGGTGGCGAAGCATTTGATTGGGCAGGGTGTGGAGGTTGAGTAAGTTGTCCCGATAGCTATCAGGAGGGTTGATTAAGTTGATTTGGTTAACTTGTTCAGCCTGATTTACGACTAAATAAACAACTAAATGAAACAGGGATGATCAGTTGATTATCCCTGTTTTTATTTGATGCCTTCTTGACTTAGAACAAATAAATTGGAGCTAATTACAAACCTTAATGGTTAATAGCGGCTACCCGATATTTGTAATTAACGGCGCAATAGGTTGTACTTGTTATATAGTTTTAAATCGGTAAATTTGATTTATGAACGAAGTATTCTTTTTAATTGAGGAAGCATTGGAAGGCGGTTATACTGCCAGAGCGATTGGTGAAGGTATATTTACGGAGGCTGATACAATTGCTGAACTAAAAGGAAATATTAGGGAGGCTGTTCAATGCCATTTTGATGTGCCGAACGTTCCAAAAGTAATTCGGTTGCATTTTGTAAAAGAAGAAATTATTACTGTATAAAGTGCTTTTTTCATGTCACCTAAAACGCCTCGCAACGTTTCCAGCACCAATCTAATTAAAGTATTGACGAAATATGGTTATGAAGTTATCAGGCAAAAAGGAAGTCATATTCGCCTTTCAAAAACTACAGCTGAATCCACCTATAACCTCACTATTCCTAATCATGATCCATTGAAATTGGGCACTCTTAGCTCAATTTTAAGCGAAGCAGCAGAACATCTCAAAATCGACAAAGATGAGTTGATTGAAAAGTTGTAGAAAAAAGGCCATCTGATTGTTAAACAGGAAAATTTAAAGATTTGCGCTATCTTTATGAATATGAGACTTCTGTACCTTGGCCTTTTATTCCTTTTCATTTTTCAATCATCACCTCTTTCAGCCCAAACACCCCGGCATATTGAAGCCGACCTGCTTAAATCCTTTAGCAAAATTGAATATTGGAGCGGGCAGCGCGGGACGGATACGAGTGGGGCCTGGATCGATTCGCTGGAAACTGCCAATGACCGTTTTGGCAAAAAACTGCAGGCGATAGCAATTAAGTTTCCGGCCACGATAAATCAGCAATTTGATAGTTTGGATAAGGATGGCCCGATCATTTTAAGTTCCGATGACGACGCGCTGCGGATATACACCTGGGATACTGAGACCGGCGGAACGATGCATAATTTCGAGAATGTGTTACAATACAAATCGGGTAGCAATACCTATGCAATATTAGACACGGGCTCCGATGTAAAGGAGGTTTATGTGTACACCTACCGCTCATTAGGGACGCTAAAAATCAGCAATAATACCTATTACCTTGCCACATATTACGGACAGTTCTCGAACAAGGACCTCGGTAGGGGTATCCGGATTTTTACTATCAGTAACGGCAAATTAAATGATGCCAAACTGATCAAAACACAAAGCGGTCTGCATAGCAAATTGCATTATGAATACGATTACTTCAGCGTAAGCCAAAATGATCCAAATGATGATATCGTTTATGACCCCATTAAAAAAACCATCAGCTTTCCTGTTGTTGAAGATGGAGGGAAGGTGACGGATAAGCGTATCGTTTATAAATTCAACGGGCAGTATTTTGAGCGGGGGAAATATTAGCCTGAGAGTCCGGACTTTTTTCGAATCACAGATTTATACTGATTAACCTTATTTCACAGATTTCTATCGGGGATAATTGCCTACCTATTTCCCTCACTATCTTTCGGACTCGAGATAGCTATCGGGATGCGGACTTCCGGACTTTTTTCGAAACACAAATTTATACTGATTAACCTTATTTCTCAGATTTCTATCGGGGATAATTGCTACCTATTTCCCTCACTATCTTTCGGATTCCCGATAGCTATCGGGATGGGGACTTCCCGACCTCAAAAAACTCAATCAACCAATCACTTAATCAACTCAATCAACTAACTTCGCAACATGATCTCCTTCGCACACCGGGTATTTATAGAAGTAGCTGCAAATTTGAGCTTTTCAAAAGCCGCGCAGGTGCTTTTTATTACCCAGCCTGCTATCAGCAAGCACATCAAGTTGCTGGAAGATCAATACAAAGTACCCCTGTTTGAGCGTAAAGGCAATAGTATACTGCTGACCGAAGCTGGAAAAAAATTGAACGAGTACCTGCTGCAGGCTACAGATATTGAGCGTAAAGTTGAGTATGAACTTTCTATCCTTAGCAATGTGTCAAAGGCTGAGGGGCATTTGCGCTTAGGCGCCAGCACTACCATTGCTTTATATATTTTACCTTCTATCCTATCCGGTTTCCAGCGTGAATATGCCAATGTGCATGTGCAATTGGTTAATCGCAATTCTGAATATATCCTAAATGCCCTACTCAACCACGAGGTTGACATTGGTATTATAGAGGTCGATAATAAACTTACAACGGTATCCTACAAGCCATTTATGAATGATGAGGTGATACCGGTATGTTCGGCTAAAAGTCCGCTTGCGGGCAAGTCGCTCAGTTTGAAACAACTCCTGAAAACACCGGTTGCTTTACGCGAACGCGGCTCCGGTACACTTAATGCTTTGCTGAAGGCACTGTCGGGCCACCATATCAAGCCGGCAGACCTGAACGTCAAGATCCGTCTGGGTGGAACAGAGGCTTTGAAAAACTTTCTGCTGGCCGACCAATGCCTTGGCTTCATGCCCCGCCCTTCCATTACCCGGCAACTGGCGGAAGGCGACCTCATAGAAGTGCCGATTGAAGGCCTAAAAATCACCCGTGAATTTTATTTTATCCGAAGAAAGGGGACAGAAGATTTTGGCTTGACGAGTAATTTTTTGAATTATGCTCTAAAATATGTTTAGCAGCTTTTATATAGTATATGCCTAAAGCCATCATCATTGGAGCCGGCGTTGCCGGTATTGCCACCGCAATACGCCTGGCAATTAAAGGTTATCAAGTTGAAATTTTTGAAGCTAATGCCTATCCCGGCGGCAAATTGAGCGAGTTTTCACAGGATGGGTTTAGATTTGATGCAGGCCCCAGCCTGCTTACGATGCCGC
Source organism: uncultured Mucilaginibacter sp. (assembly GCA_903863845.1). GTDB lineage: Bacteria > Bacteroidota > Bacteroidia > Sphingobacteriales > Sphingobacteriaceae > Mucilaginibacter. The sequence goes on from CAIPDP010000046.1 coordinate 17,160, forward strand.
AATATATTGATGAGCTTTTTTCATTGGCAGGCAGAAATCCCAAAGACTATTTCGAATACCAGCGGCTGCCCATCATCTGCCAATATTTTTACCCTGATGGCAGCAAAATAACTGCCTGGGCCGATCAGGAAAAGTTTGTTGAAGAACTGAGCAAGGCAACCTTTGAACCCAAAGAAAACCTAATCAGGGGTATCGAAAACAGCGCTAAGATTTACAGGGCGACGCACGAGGTTTTTTTGGAAAGCTCATTGCACCAGTTTAAAACGTTCTTTAGCAAGAAAGGATTCAGGGCTTTGTTCCGCTTATCGCAGATCGATTCAAAACGAACGATGCACCGGGCGAACGAAAGCTTTTTCAGGAGCAAGAAGCTGGTACAATTCTTTGATCGCTACGCTACTTATAATGGGTCGGATCCGTACCGGGCACCTGCAACGCTAAACGTTATCCCACACCTGGAGCAGCATTATGGGGCATGGTTTCCGACCGGTGGTATGTATGCCATCGTAAAAAGCCTGGTAAAACTGGCAAAAGAATTGGGGGTAAACTTTAATTTCAATAACCCGGTTAATAGTATCATCCTTGAAAATAAAAAAGCAGTAGGAATAAAAGCAAGTAATGGTATACATAAAGCGGATATTATTGTATCCAATTCTGATGTTTGGTGCACTTACAAGCGTTTATTGGCTAACCATCCCGAACTTCATCCCGATAAACTATTGAACCAGGCGCGCAGCAGTTCGGCACTGATATTTTACTGGGGAATAAAAAAGCAGTTTGAACAATTGGACCTGCATAATATATTTTTCAGCAAGGACTATAAAGCTGAATTTGATGCCATCTGGCAACAGCAAACTATTAGCCCTGACCCAACCGTTTACCTCAATATCAGCTCGAAACTTGAGCCCGGCGATGCGCCAGAGGGCTGCGAGAACTGGTTCGTAATGATCAATGTTCCGGCCAATAACGGGCAGGACTGGGATGCATTGATCAATGAAGCCAAAAAAAACATCCTAAAAAAGTTATCTGATGCTTTAAAAGAAGATATTGCCGGGCTGATCGTATCCGAAAGTGTGTTAGACCCGCGATCGATAGAAAGCAAAACTTCTTCCTACCAGGGTTCCATTTATGGTACAAGTTCAAATGATCGCTTTGCCGCTTTTTTACGACATGCCAATAAATCGTCAAAAATTAACAACCTGCTTTTCTGTGGTGGAAGTGTGCACCCCGGAGGTGGGATACCCCTTTGTTTGTTGTCGGCTAAGATCGTAGGTGAACTTGCGCCGATTCCTTCGACCAGATAAAACTATATTCAGCCTTTAACCAAACCCGCCAGCGCCTCAATAAACTTTGGCGAATCGTTCAGGCTATCTACCAGTTGCACCACTTCGCCGCCGAGGGCTTTAAATTCGTCGCCGTATTCAACAGGCACTTCGTAGAGGGTTTCCAGACAGTCGGCCACAAATGCAGGGCATAATACCAATAGCCGCTTTTTACCTGCTTTGGCCAGCTTTTCAACCACGTCGCTGGTATAGGGCTGCACCCAGGGATCGTTACCCAGGCGCGACTGGAAGCAAATGCTATAATTCTCCTTGGCTATACCCAGCTTTTCGGCGATGAGTTTAGCGGTATTGTGCGATTGCGCCGAATAACAAAACCGGTTGGCATCGGTCAGCACTTCACAACATTCGGATACTTTAAGGCAATGATTAAAGGTATGGTCGGATTTTTTTAACTGGCGTTGCGGCAAGCCGTGGAAACTAAACAAGATATGATCGTAGTTTTCGGGACCATGTTTACGGGCATTGTCGGCAAAGGTATCGATCATCAATTCGTTGTCGTGGAAAGAGTTGATGAATTTTATGGTGGGCTTGGTTGGCCAATCGGCGACCAATTCCATTACTTTATCATAAACCGAACCCGAGCTGGCAGAAGCATATTGCGGAAATAAAGGGATCACTACAATGTCATAGATCAACGCATCCTTCAACTTTTGTAATGCTGATGCAATTGAAGGGCTTTGGTAACGCATGCCGAGTTCAACCTGGTATTCGTCGCCTAGCTTTTCCTGCAATAATTTATGCTGAAGTTTGCTGTAGTGCAGCAGTGGCGAACCTGTTTTTTCATCCCAAATCTTTCGATACAGTTTGGCTGATTTAGGACCCCGAACCGGAGCGATGATACCCTTTACCAACAAGGTGCGGGCAATGGGATTGATATCGATCACCAGTGGATCCATCAAAAATTCGCGCAGGTATTTGCGCACATCGGCATTCGAAGGGCTGTCAGGTGTGCCCAGGTTGACTAATAAAACTCCCTTTTTGCTCATAATGATTGGCAAAAATAAGATAAACCAACGGCTTTACGCAGCGGCGATCATCAGCAAAATGTTATTTTGTGTTAGCTGGGGAACTTAAATGATCAGAATTGCTCCAGTGTGGCTTTCACCTGCTCCATCAGCCACATCGGAGTAGATGTAGCGCCGGCAATGCCTATGGTATCTCCGGGTGCGAACATGACCTTATCCAATTCTTCGGGTGAAGAGATGAAATAAGTATTAGGGTTGTGTTTCTTGCATACTTCAAACAGCACCTTACCGTTTGACGATTTGCGTCCCGAAACAAATACTACCTTATTGAATTTAACAGCAAAAGCAGGAAGATCTTTATCGCGGTTTGATACCTGGCGGCAAATGGTGTCATTGGCTTTCACCTCGTAACCCCGGGCCAGCAATTCATTTTTGATCTGATAAAATTTATCGGTGCTTTTGGTAGTCTGGCTGTACAGCGTAAATTTTGCAGGAAGATCGGCATCATCCAACTCAGCTATATCCTGAAAAACCAACGCTTCATTATTGGTCTGGCCCTGCAACCCCACTACTTCAGCGTGACCATGTTTACCGAAGATCAAAATCTTCTCGTTTTCATCGAAGGAGGTCTTTATCCGGTTCTGCAATTTTAATACTACAGGGCAGGAAGCATCGATCAATAAAATATTGTTTTCTAAAGCCAGTTTGTACGTTTCAGGCGCCTCGCCATGTGCCCTGATCAGCACTTTTTCGTTATGCAGGTCTTTCAGTCGTTCGTGTTCGATGATGCGCAGCCCTTTCGCTTTCAGGCGTTCAACTTCTTCGTCGTTATGTACAATATCGCCCAGGCAGTACAGGTAGCCATCCTCAGCCAGTATCTCCTCGGCCATGTCAATGGCATAAACTACGCCAAAACAAAAGCCTGAATCCTGGTCAATGCTTACCTTCAGATTGTACTCACCCATATTGCAAAGTTATCGTTTTTATGATTACACCGATGATGATGTGATTACACCGATCAGAATTTTACACTGTGATTGAATGGCGCTTAATTCCGGATTGAAAGTCCCGATCAGTTAATGAAATAATGCAAAGCAAAAAACAAAAACTCGGTCAGCAGGAAGGCCATAGGCACATGGTTTTGTTTTTTAAATTTGAATGCCTCAAAAAGCCACAGCAATAAAACACTTATCCCAAACCAGCTCGCATAATTACTAAGCGGTATTATGTTATTGGCCCATTGCCAGTAGTCGAGTTTGATCGCGGCGGGTTCTACAACCATATCAAGCACCACCAGCAACAGTGCGCCAACAATCAGGCGGGCTAACATGTTTTTTAACCGGGCTTGCTGCATCACTACCCCTATCGAATAGGTCAGCAAAAACCAATTGATACCGATGATCAAAGGCACTCCCCAAAGCTTTGGGCCAAGGGTATCGTGGTAAGCATAGTTGCCGAAGGGCCAATGCCAGTGGATTCCGATAAACTCAACAGCGAAACCTGCCAGAATCACTAAAATTGTATAACCAAAAAACTTTTCACCTAATGAATGGTGATTGGCGGCTAAAATGATGAACATCAGCAGCAAATGCCAGGGCACCAGCGTAATGAATATGAGTCTGAATTGCGCTATCGAAAAGCCCAGCAGGCCGACGGTATGCAAAATAACAATAAGGGCGATCCATACCCACAGGCTCTTGATGCTCATATATTTCTGCCTTTCCAAACCGTTGTTTTGGTGAGGTAACGTTGTATAGCCGAAAAGGCAATGAGCAACATGCTTAGCATTTGCAGCGGATGTAAAATAATATTACGCAATACCCCTTGCCCGGCAAGCAGCGAAACCATCGCCCGGCTGATAACGATCAGCGTGATCATCATGGCGATAAGGTTGGCATTGAGGGTGGTCATTACCACCATCGGTCCAATAAAAAGCAGGATCAGAAAAGCCAAAAAACTGATCAAGTTATAGTTGAAGGCCGCCAGGAAATTTTTGCCAAAACCATCTACAGCTTCGGCATAGCTTCGGTACATACGGCAGCTCACCATGCCATTTGCCAGCAGGCTTTCGCCGTTAAAACCAGCCGACTTGATATTTTTCATAATTTCAACGTCCTCCACAATTTTTTCCTTTACCTGTTTATGCCAATTTTGAGCACGGTATACTTCGGCATCAAACAACATAAATTGCCCGCTTGCTGCAGCTACCGATCTGTTTTTAACCAGGTAAACCAATCGCAATGGCAGCAGGTTCAGCAGCAGGTAGTGCATTAAGGGCACTGTAGCACTTTCGCCAAATGTCTCCATGCGTTGGTTGGTAAACAGGCTTAACAGCGCCAGTTTCTTTGCATATAGGCGATGCACCGCACTATTGATCACACCATTCTGCAATTGCACATCGGCATCCACAAATAGTAAAAGATCGCCCTTTGCTTCCTGCGCCAATTGGTGACAGGCATAATTCTTACCCAACC
>CAIPDP010000047.1 GCA_903863845.1 uncultured Mucilaginibacter sp.
CACGCAACGAAGGCACTTTTTTGATCGGTCGGTTTAACACAGATTTAAATTCATCCGCAGTTTCGAAGATTAACTCGATATCTGAGCGATTCAAGTCTTTTATTCCTAATAAGTGCCTTGTACTTAATTCTGCCATAGTTTTTTATTTCGCTTCAGATACCAAAATTATCTTGTCTTCTCCATCCGTTTCTTTCCATGAAACCACAACTTTTTGCGATGCAATGGAGTCAACTTCAATGCCCACATAATCGGCTGCTACCGGCAAATGACGCGAGTATCGGCGGTCAACCAATACCAGCAATTCAACCTTAGCAGGCCGGCCGAAATAGAGCATACCGTCCATCGCCGCGCGGATCGTACGCCCGGTCCACAAAACGTCATCGATCAGGATCACTTTTTTGCCTTCGATAATAAAATCGATACGTGTTTGGTTGGGTACCAGTTGCCGTTCGCCACGGCGAAAATCGTCACGGTAAAAAGTAACATCCATATCGCCTTGTAATATTGTTTTACCTGGCAATATTTTACGTAGTTCTTCTGCCACACGGCGGGCAAGGTAAATGCCACGTGGTTGTGTACCTATTAAAACAGTATTGGTAAAATCGTCGTGGTTTTCGATCAACTGGCGACAAAGACGCTGTATGGTTATCTGGAATTTAGGACCGTCGAGCAGCGTTAGGTTTTGCATCGTAGGGTGGATTTGGGCAAAGATAGGAATTTTGTTAATTAGTTGACCAGTGATTTGTGATTAGTTGTTTAACTGCTTAGTTTTTAGTTGCTAATTCACAAAGTACATCCATAGCTTTTTGAGCATCATGGAACGCAACAAATATATGGTCGTGGTAAAAACCGGCAACTACATTATAACTGATCAGATGCTTTGCCAACGCCGTTGAAAATGCTGCTGTAAGTCCAACTGCTTCCAATGACGAGTGGATAGTTAATGTTATCCAGGCAGCAATATAACTGTAGTTTAAATCTAAACGATCGGCAGTTTCTTTGTTCAGTATCAGGGTATATCCTTCTTCTTCTCTAAAAAAGCCAATCATATCGGGTAGATTAACCGCTGGTATTTTGTCGACCAAACAAAAAACGTATTCGCCGACATTGAGTCTGGGCGTCATATTTTTTAGTAAAGCATTGATATCTGTTTCGCCTGCCATGGTACAAACCTAAACAAAAAAAGCCCCCGGTATACCGGGGGCTTTCAGGATCTAATTTATTTTTACTTATTTAGCTTCTTCTGATTCTGATTTTTTCGCCTTTTTCGCTTTGTTCTCAGCGCCTTCTAATTGTTCTTTCAATTGTGCAAGTACGCTCAAGTCGCCTAAAGTTGATTTTTCAACAGACTCTTTCACTTTCTTAACCGCGTTTACTTGTGCTTTAGCATCTTTCTTGCGGCTTTCGTTTTCCTGGTTCCTTACCTCGTCACGAGCTTCTTCCCAGATACGTGCATGTGAAATAACGATACGTTTGCTGTCCTTGCTAAACTCAATGATCTTGAATTCGGCAACATCGTCGCCTTTTAGGCTTTTGCCATCTTCTTTAACAATATGTTTAGTAGGAGCGAAGCCTTCAACGCCATATGGCAGGGCAACAACCGCACCTTTATCAGTAACTTTCAATACGGTACCTTCATGTATCGAACCGATAGTGAAGATAGTTTCGAAAGTATCCCAAGGGTTTTCTTCCAGTTGTTTGTGACCCAGGCTCAGTTTGCGGTTGTCGATATCTAATTCTAATACCACTACATCCAGCTTTTCGCCTACTTTGGTAAACTCGTTCGGGTGGTTGATCTTCTTAGACCATGAAAGGTCAGAAATGTGGATCAAACCATCGATGCCGTCTTCCAGTTCAACAAACACACCAAAGTTGGTCATGTTTTTAACGGTTGCATAATGCTTGGTGCCGATAGCATATTTCTGACCGGCATTTTGCCATGGATCAGGCGTAAGCTGTTTGATACCTAATGACATTTTGCGTTCGTCGCGGTCAAGTGTTAATACTTGTGCTTCGATCTCGTCACCAACTTTCAGGAATTCCTGTGGGTTGCGCAGGTTTTGTGACCACGACATTTCTGATACGTGGATCAAACCTTCAACACCCGGGATGATCTCGAGGAATGCACCGTAATCGGCAACAGTAACGATCTTGCCTTTAACTTTTGAGCCGATCTGGATAGCAGTATCAAGCGACTGCCAAGGATGCGGGGTCAATTGTTTCAAGCCCAGAGCGATACGTTTTTTCTCGTCATCAAAGTCGAGTACAACCACATTGATCTTCTGATCAAGTGCCAATACTTCTCTTGGATGCTCGATACGGCCCCATGAAATGTCGGTAATGTGCAATAAGCCGTCAACGCCACCCAAATCGATAAATACACCGAAGTCGGTAATGTTTTTAACGGTTCCTTCCAATACCTGACCCTTTTCAAGCTTGGCAACAATTTCAGTTTTTTGGTTTTCCAAATCGTCTTCGATCAGCACTTTGTGCGATACCACTACGTTTTTAAACTCGTGGTTGATCTTAACAACTTTGAATTCCATTGTTTTGCCCACATAGATATCATAATCCCTGATAGGTTTGATATCGATCTGCGAGCCTGGTAAAAAGGCTTCTACGCCCATTATGTCAACGATCAAACCACCTTTGGTTCTGCTCTTCACAAAGCCGGTGATGATCTCGTCATTATCCAATGCACTATTGATACGTTCCCATGATTTTTGGGTTTTTGCACGCTTGCGTGAAAGTACCAACTGTCCGTTAGCATCTTCCTGCGATTCAACAAAAACTTCAACGCTGTCGCCGATCTTCAGTTCAGGCGTATCACGGAATTCGGAAACCGATACTAAACCATCTGATTTAAATCCGATGTTTAATACCACATCTTTGCTGTTGATACTTACAACAACACCGCTGATGATCTCGCCTTTATTGATGGAGCTAAAGGTACCATCATACATTTTTTCGAGTTTTTCGCGGTCGGCATCACTGTAATTGCCGAATTTCTTTTCGTCAGCGTCCCAATCGAAATCCTCGGTGGTTGCTGCTACTTTTAATTTGATCTCTTCGATCGATAATGAATCAGCTTCTGATTCAATGGTTTCTTTTTCCTGGGTCGCGGTAACTACGTCGAGTTCAGCTTCCTTGGCTTTTAATTCTTTTTCTGCTTCTTGTTTTTTTGCCAAAATAAATTTTCTCCTTTTCCCAATACAATTGGGACTGCAAAGGTACGGATATATTTTTACGTAATAAAAAATATTTAACTATGATTTCACCGATTATGAGGCATTTAACTGAATATTTTGCAGATTTTTCAGGTTAGACCCGGCGGATTTACTGTTTGTTATCGTTTAACTTATCGTCGATCTGATCAAATATGCTCATAAAGCCAGGCAAAAGGTCATCGCGATAATCCGAAATTATAGCATTCATCCTGCCTTCTTGCTCTGTCGTAAACGGATCCGACCAGATCCGCATACATATCCTTCTTAGTGCATAAGCTATTTGCTGGGTATCGGTATAAGTATGCAGGTAGCGGTTGCGGACAAAGCTTTCATAAAAACGAAAAAACTGACTGGTATCTGCCAATCCCGAAAAATGGAGAAAGTTATCGATCACATCCTGGTCGCAAAAGCCCAGGTGTTCGTAAAAATTGTCAGCGGAGACTTTGTTGGTGGTAAGTAGTAAATTATCGAGGATAAGTTCCAATGTGATATGCCCCAAAAAAAAGGCTTTTACAGGCGAGCCGGCTATAACGGGAGCCAGCAATCTTCGCAATTGGCTGGAATGAACAATAAAATATTCTGAGGAATGGAAATAGCGGTCAACTTCGAGATGCTTTTTCCAGCCGTAAATGATCTCACTGATCAAAGGTTCGGTGCTACTAAGTTTTTCGGGGTGTATATTGATACTTTTATCGGCATTCTTTAGAAGGTCGGGCAAAATAGTACCCAGTGTATGGTATCCCCGGGTTTTAGGGTCGCTTTCCCGGTCGAAATAAAAATGAGATAAAAAGTTCATAAATAGGCAATCGGCGGGATTTTACCCTTACAAGGTACGTATTTTCTCCGTCATTTTGCGCGGGATGCTGATTGTTATGGCTGTTTTTACCGAGGGATAACCAAAGTGGTGAACTTGATTACATTGATTTTAATTTATATTTGCGTCCCGATAAAACCGGGTTTAATTGCTATAAAATGAATTTTGTTGAAGAATTGCGCTGGCGTGGCATGCTCCACGATATTATGCCAGGAACTGAAGTTTTATTAGGTAAAGGTATGGTTAGCGGGTATATCGGATTTGACCCGACCGCCGATTCATTACATGTTGGCAGTCTGGCGCAGATCATGACGCTGATCCATTTTCAAAGGGCCGGGCATAAGCCATTTGCATTGGTTGGTGGTGCTACCGGTATGGTTGGCGATCCTTCAGGTAAATCGGCCGAACGTAATTTGTTATCAGAAGAAGCTTTACATCATAATTTACAGGGGATTCAAAAGCAGCTCGAGAAATTCCTCGATTTCGATCGTGGTGCTAACAGTGCGGAGTTGGTTAATAACTACGACTGGTTTAAAAATTATACCTTCCTTAATTTTATCAGGGATGTTGGCAAGCATATCACAGTTAATTATATGATGGCTAAAGATTCGGTGAAAAACCGGATCAACGGCGATACGGGTATGTCATTCACTGAATTTACTTACCAATTGGTACAGGGATTCGATTTTTATTATTTGTGGAAAAACCATAATTGTGCTTTACAAATGGGCGGCTCCGATCAATGGGGCAATATTGTAACAGGCACTGAATTGATCCGCCGTAAAGATGGGGGAGAAGCATTCGCTTTAACGACTCAATTGATCAAAAAGGCCGACGGCTCTAAATTCGGAAAAACTGAAGGCGGCAATATCTGGCTCGATCCTGAAAAAACATCACCTTATAAATTCTACCAGTTCTGGCTCAATACCAGTGATGATGATGCCCGTTCTTATATCCGAATTTTTACGCTTTTCGATCAGGAATATATCCTCAATTTGGAGGCAGAACACGCTGAGGCACCTCATTTACGCAACTTGCAAAAGGCTTTGGCAAAGGATATTACTATTCGTACGCATGGTGAAGCAGAATATGAAAAGGCTATACAATCCTCTGAGTTTTTGTTTGGCAATACAGGAATAGAGTTTTTGAGCGAATTAAGTGAGTCGGAGGTATTAGGCATTTTTGAAGGTGTTCCAAACTATCGGATCTCGCTGGATGAACTTGCTATAGGAATAAGCGTTACCGACTTGCTTGCTGTAAGCTCCTCCGTATTTCCGTCAAAAGGAGAAGCCCGTAAAATGATACAAGGCGGTGGGGTGGCGATCAATAAAAATAAAGTTGCGTCACCTGATGACTCTTTTAGTCATGCAAACCTTATTGGCGGGAAATTCCTTGTAGCCCAAAAAGGGAAGAAAAACTATTTTTTGATTATAGCCGAATAATTTGCTTTTGCGACAAAAAGTATCTATTTTTGGATAAATGTCGGTAAGTAAAAATAAGGAAGTCAAATTCATGGTCAATGAGCCGATGGCTATTTACCTGAAGCAAAATAGCAACAGCCTGTTTAATAACCTTTTTGGTGGTCAGGCCTATCCACTCAATGATTTTGATATGCTTCGCCTTACCCGCGAGGGTGTTTCGAAACGCCTGTTACTATCCCTGGCAAAAAAAATCTCGCTTAGCATACAGGAGTTTGCCGATATCATGCATATTTCTGAGCGTACTTTACAGCGGTATGATGATGATGCGATAATCAAAACTGAGTATGCCGAAAAGGCTGTCGAATTGGCCCGCTTATATACCCGGGGCGAAGAAGTATTTGGTTCGCTCGATAAATTTAAAACCTGGATGAAAACGCCACTCCATGTTTTCAAAGGTGAAACTCCGGTATCGCTTTTGGATACATCCGTGGGCTTTGATATTCTTTTCAAAGAGCTGGGTCGTATCGAACACGGTATTTTTGCCTGATGATCCTTTTTCGCCTTACTAATTCCATGTTTGCTAATGACCTCAGTGGTAATGGGGCACGCTTGTTTGGCGGCAGATGGAATAGCGAAGGCAGACCTGCAATTTATATGGCTGCAACGAGGTCATTGGCAGTTTTAGAATCATTGGCGCACATAAATCCAACCAATATTCCTGATGACATGGTTTTACTAACGATTGAAGTGCCAGACGATGTGATCAGCCTCGATACCGAACTATTGCCCGAAAATTGGAAAGCATCGCCTGAGCCTCATATTTTAAAGCAGATCGGTAATTTATTTCTGCAGAAAAACGAACACTTGTTACTGAAAGTTCCTTCAGCATTGGTACCCGAGGAGTTCAATTACCTCGTGAATCCGCGTAATCCCAATATCGAAAAAGTTAAAATAAAAGCTCAAACACCATTTAGTTTCGATGAACGGATTTTGAGGTAGGCCGTAGTCCATAGTCCATAGTACTTTCACTCCTAACCTTTAACCTTTCGTCCTTAACCTTTCACCTTCAACCTTTCGCCTTTAACCTTTCGCCTTTCACCTTTTGCCTTTCACCTTTAACCTTTCGCCTTTCACCTTTTGCCTTTCACCTTTCACCTCACTAAAGGTCGCTCAACAGCTCCAATTTCTTGGCGTTATATTCTTCCTGCGTGATGAGGCCCTGATCAAAAAGGGTACGTAATTTTTTAAGTTTTTCGGTCAGCTCGTCTTTTTTTGGCTCCTCATGTGTTATGGGTTGTGGCAGCGGAGCAGGTGGAGCATAAATTTCTTCGGCAGCGGGTTTAGGGCTTTGCTGTGCTGTACCGCTTTGTTCAAAATTAAAAGATCCTGATTCTGCTCGTTTTTCTTCCAGTTCGCGTTGGCGTCTGAGTTCGCGCTCTTCTTCTTTACGCTCCTGCGCATACTGGTATAATTTACGTGCCTGCACTTTAGGTAAGTAATCGACACCCATTTCGGCCTGGTTGGTGGTTTTTACAGTAAAAATGGCACCGATGATCTCTTCTTTGATATGTACATCGACAACATCCTTCCAAACAAAATCAATAAATTTTATGGATAATCCCAGATTAGCCGGAGTGAAAAATAAAACTCTTTTGTTTGTCAATGCAACGCAGTCAGGCAAAAGGTTGACCAAAGGTTTTTTTTGGGTAGCAATGTAAACGATCTCTTCACCTGTCGTCAATAAATCAACTAATCGGGTATATACCTTTTCAACCGCTTTAGGGTCCTGCTGGTCAGTCAAAAATTTGTCCATTTTCGTTATTTCGGGGTTTTGAAGCTGATACAAATTTAGGGATTAATTTGTGGTTAGTTGATTTGTTAATTAGTGATTTGTTAACCGGTGCTACGTTAACCCATATTTTGTTTAGTTCTAACACAGTCCTGCGTAATAATTACTGCCTACAGCCCAATAAAACCTATATAAGAAGCAGCACCATTACAACTGAACCCTCAATCAACCACCAATAAATTACAACCCCGTATATCCGAATTATCAAAACGGCCTAAAACTTCGAAACTACCATCGCCATATACCCGCCCCAGGTCCTGTGTGGCAAGAAATGCACAAGAGTTTACATTCGCCAGGTCAATTACATTGATGCCTCCAGTTTGATTATTTTCAAGAATTGTCATGGGGTCGTTGGTATCGCGCGTTAGGATCTTTAGCCAGGGTGGTGTGTAAAACAGGCCATTGCCGGGCGAATATGCCTGTGATAACATTTCAGTCATGCCATACTCTGAGTGGATCGATTTTACGCCAAAACCGGCACATAGTTTTTGATGCAGGTCTTCCCTGATCATTTCCTTGCGCCTTCCTTTCATGCCACCGGTTTCCATTACGATCAGGTTCGGAAAGTCGATTTTAAATTCTTCAATAAAATCGAGTAAAGCAAACGTCACACCTAAAAGCAGGGTAGGAGTATTGGTCGCAAGTTGTTTGTTTAATTGATCGAACAATTCCTTGTATTCATAAAGATAAAAGCCACTAGCGGTATTGCTTGAATTTTTTACCAGGTCCCCGGCCATATAAATGAGGGACGAACCTTCTCTTTCCAGATATGAAGGCAATAAAGCAAGGACACAATAGTCTTTAATATTGCCATAAAATAGGTCAAAAGTGCGTCTGAAACTTTGTTCGTACCAATCCAGATCAGAAACGGCGTGTTGACTATTGATCATGCCGGTAGTACCCGAACTGCTGAAAACAACCTGTACCGGCTCTTTAGTGCTTAATATGGTGTGTGATTTGAAAAAGCTAATCGGCAAAAAGGGTATTTCCCGGATGCTTCCTACCTTGTTCGGGTCGATCCTAAGGTTATTGATAAACTCCTGGTATACAGAACAGTTGGCTGCCTGATGTCGAAAAACTTTTAAAGCAAGGGCATTAAATTCATCATCGCTGCTGATGGCAAAGATTTCTTGTTTCCCCGGGATATTCATTGCCGCAAATATACGGAAAGGACATTTAGCAAGTTCCGGGTTTAAATTGGCTATCTATTAACTGAAATTTATCAAAAAAAACAAACATGAATAATTTTAAGATCGTACCGATGTCTGCAGACTATGCAAAAAAAATCAGGTCAAATGGCATCGACGGATTTGGAAACCCGGTTATTGAGCAGATTGCCTCGGGCCTGGGGCCTTGCCGGGTATCTTTAAAACCTTTTAAGAAAAATGTTGATCGGCGAATGCTTTTTGGTCATAGTCCCTTTGCTATCCACAATTCTTTTAACCAGCCCGGACCTGTTTTTATCCAGGCAGATGAGGTTGAAGAATATAAGGACATCTATAATTTCCCAACTGAAATAAAAGCCGACAAAGTTAATTTTCCATTGACTTTGATAGGTTATGACAGTTCCCAGATAATGGTATTTACACATTTGGTCGGCGATGCAGATGTATACCTGTTGATAAATGAAATTTTTGAAAATCATCCGGAGATCGAATTTCTTCATGCACGCAATGCCGAAGCTTGCTGTTATATTTGCAAAATAGAGCGATTGTGATTTTTTACAAACCAATTAGCTTTTTTGTAGTTTATTTGAACGATAATTCTATCAAACAGCAATGAGAACAACGAAATTAATTACAGGTACCTTTTTACTAGGAATACTACTAATTTTTACATCTGCCAGCAAAGGCGATAAGGAAACCGAAAAGCTACGCGATGCCAATAGCGTTTTACAGGATTTTGGCAATTTAAAGGAAAGTATTCCTCACGATCTGATCTCGCAATACCAGGGAATAGTTATCGTACCAAACCTGATCAATGCCGGTATAGGAATTGGCGGTAAGCGGGGTAAAGGGATTGCAATTGTTAAACTGGATGACGGGACATGGAGCAATCCCGTATTTGTTACGCTTACCGGTGGCAGTATTGGCCCGCAAATAGGTATACAATCAGTTGACCTGGTATTGGTTTTTCGTCATAAAGGTGTTTTGACTGAAGTAAAAAAAGGTGATTTTACGATTGGTGGTGATATTTCAGCAACGGCGGGACCTGTCGGGCGCAGCACCTCAGCAAACACCGATTATAAGCTAGAGGCTGAAGTGTATTCTTATTCACGTAGTCGTGGGCTTTTTGCGGGTATCAGTATCAATGGCTCGAACCTTGCTATCGATAATACTGCGAACAATAATTTTTATGGAGAGGGCGCGAATGCACAGGATATCTTTGCAAATTCTAAAAGCACAAATAAAGCTGTTAATGATATAAAAGAAACTTTGGCAGGTTTATAAATTTACAGTTGAAAAACAGAAAAGCGCCCGATACTCAGGCGCTTTTTTTATGGCTTTGTGAAAGCTTTTCTGATCAGCACACCGGATAGGGCCGACATGCCACCCACCAGGCCTCCTATTAAGCCGGTTGCCAGCAATAAAAATACCCAATTGTGCAATTGCATAAGTTTCGCCACCCTATCGGCCAAAATATTGTTATTGGGTAATGTTTGGATCAATGCCAATACGGTCCACGCGACCAATATTGCAGCAAAACCTGATAAAAAACTTTGGCCCGGTTTCTTACCAAAAAAGTATGCTGCACCGAACGCTATCATAGCTAGTGTCCACCAGGGCAGAAAATAACTGCTGGCTATGGTCAATACCAATATGATGAGGAATAACATTTATTTGCTTTTTAAAATTAAGGTCGATTTTACACGGTCTGATTTTTCATCGGCTGAATGTAGAAAAAGTAGCTCGTTAAGCTGCCCATTTTTCCAGGTATCAAACATATCGTCATAGTAATGGCTTCCCGGGTTACCCGATTCGCCCCCGGGGAAAACACCATAGCCTTTTACTTTGGGCCCTAACTGCACCACCATTCGCCAGGATGGGCCCGTATTCCACCTAAGTGCGTTGACCACATTCCCTCGGCCACCAGCAGAAAAACTACCTGTCCCAAAGCCAGGCAGATTGGCCAGGTGATTGATGAAGGTTTCTTTCACCAATCCCCAGGCCCATTTTTTGCCCGGTTGACCTTTTGTTTTTACCAAACCGTCAATTGCCTGCTGCAATGCCATATTTACGATGTCTGAGCAGGTTTCTTTGTTCTTAGTAGCAGAATTGTCAAACCAGATGGATCCGGGCTCTGTTAGTAAAAGCCGAGCGGTTTGATCATAAGAGGGGAAGTTCAATGCGATGTCTTTTCGGCTAAACTTATCGTCCCAGGTCAGGTGAAAAAAGTTATCCCACCAGGCGTCAAAAATACTTGCACCCTCTGAATCTTCAGCATAATATTTATCCCAGTTTTTGATGATCGACAATCCCTTTGCCTGATTTTCATTCAACGTTGCCGGGTTGATATATTTTAGCATCGTTGGTAATACATCACGAGCTAGTGTACTATAGGTATCCATTTGCAATAAACGCATACTGTCAACCGTTGCCTTATTCATAGCAGTTAGCCTGCCGTTGATTCGGCTGGCTCTATAATATTGCTCAAAACGCCAGTTGATATAATAAGGATAAGTTTGGTCGGTAGAAGATTGATTAGCCGAGCTGACAAAGCCCCTAGGTGGGTTTTTTACTGTTGGGTTCTGGTCGGCAGGAATCCAGCCCTGCCAGTTATTGGCCGGGTCACTGCCGTCCATAACAAATTTTCCCTGATCGCGGAATTTTAGCGGTAGCTTGCCATTGGGCGTTATGGCAATATCTTTCTCGCGGTCGGCAAAAATAAAATTCTGGGCAGGTGAGGTAAAATAGGTGAGGGCTTTGCGGTAATCATCATAGTTTTTGGCCCGGTTAAGAAGATAAAAAGTTTGGAAATCGTCCGATTCATCGTGTGCTATCCATCGCATAGCATCGCCAACCGGAACATTTGTCCGCCCTTTGGGTCTCTGAGCGATCTTGTCATATACTACCGGGCCGTGAAGTGTATAAAATACGGTATCATATACAGTTGCCTGTCCTCTGACCTTTATCTCTTCAACTTTTTTGCTGGTTTCTACCCATTTGTTATCATACCAATATTCAGTTTTCGATTGGTCCTTAAATTTTATTTGATACCAGTCCAATACATCTACATCAACATTGGTAACGCCCCAACTGATATTTTGATTATAACCGATAATAACTTCTGGTGCCCCGGGTAAAGAAACGCCATAAACATTTACGGTAGGTGAGGATAATTGAACCTGGTACCATATGGATGGAAAGGTAAGATTCAGGTGGGGGTCATTTGCTAAGATCGGGAAACCATTAGCCGACTTACTTCCGGCTATAGCCCAATTATTGCTACCAACGCCGGGCACTATTTTTTGAGGTTTAATAGTATCACTGGTATTTGCTATAAAATCCGCCGAAGGTTTTGGTAATGGCAAGGGTTTAAAATCCCATTTAGTACCGGCAGGAATGATCGGGTCTTCGTGAAAGGGATAATCGGGAAATAAGTCTCGAACAGTTTTTGCACCAAATACCTTCAAATTGTTGGTCATTTCAAAATCGTCGCTTCCGCCGGATAATGTTTCTGACATATTTTTAAGCAAGTAAGCGCAGTTGATATACTCCCATTTTTCAGGGGCATAATCCAATAGTTTGAACTCAATCGGGTAGTCTTTTTTATTCAAATGACTGATGTAACTATTAACGCCATCGCTATAAGCCATCACTGTCATTTTACTGATCGAATCCTTCATCAGCCCTTTAAGCGTGTTGTTTGCGCCATAAGTCATGCCTATTCGACGATGATAGCGATCAATATCAAGCGCTTTTGGCCCAACTACTTCTGAAAGTCTGCCGGCGGCTGCCCGGGTTTGAATGTCCATTTGCCAAAGACGGTCTTTTGCCGTCAGGTACCCCTGTACGTAATATAAGTCGTGGTCGTTCTTTGCAAAAATGTGAGGAATATGATGCTCGTCGTAACGGACGATCACCTTGTCGCGCAGGCCATCCAACTGCAATTCAGTGCCGGAAGAAGAATTGGTGCTTTCGGCATTTTGCCAGAACCCACTTACCGGATTCAGGAACTTACCAATTGGTGGGATGTCGCCGAATTTGGTTTGCAAGGCCCATATCAGTAACAAAGTAAGCGCGAAAACTACGGTTGCAAGGAATTTCATTTGTTTATTTTGGCTCAGCCTAAATTAAACAAAATGACGTAAGTAATTCCGGGAAATAGAAATTTAACGTGGATTTAATTATTGACCAAGACGCAATACCAATTTGAATCTATTTCCGCCGAACGAAGCTGTATCAGCATTATAAATGTTAAAGGCGTAACTTGGATATAATCTTAAATTAAGGGAATCTTTTTTGTAGCCATCTTTCAGCCAGATATTGTATGCCGAGGGAATAGCATCAATTGCCTGAAGAGATAAAGAGTAAATTCCATCTGTTTTTGCCGAAACTTTTAATCCGATACTAGTACCGGCTGGTTTTAACGGCAATGTATTAACAGCTAGCGGAACATTATTAGATGACAGACTGGCAAGGCTAACCACACCAAAACCCTGCATAGATGGAGCATCTTCGCCGGGAACATAGGCCGCGCTTGCCGAAGGTTTGAAATTGATCAATATACCATCGGTATTGATAGAGTCTTTTGCCAGTTTCATACGCAGGTAACCATTTACTGAACTAAGTGCTGCCGCATTGTCCGATGTTCCTGTTTGTGTCACCGGTGCAGTTGCAGTAGTTTGTGTACTAACAGCTTTCGATGTAACAACAGGGTTTACCGCATCCTTTGTACAGGAAGCAAGCAGGATGCTTGAAAATAACAAAATAGCACTTATTTCTTTTTTCATGATTGGTCCGTACAAATTGTCGCTGCTGGTATAATAAGTTTCTGAACAGTGGTTTATACGGGTGCAATTGAAATAGGTTTGAAGTATTTATTTGCCATTTTTTTCAAATAATTTATAACATAAAATATTGAAAAACAGTATATTAAAAATATTTACTTCAAGCAGGAAATTGCTTTTCGGCACTGGTATGGTGCCAGGTTTTTTTGAAGGTTGACGGATTTTTTCCGACAATTTTGTTAAAAAGGCGATTAAAATAGGACATACTTTCGAAGCCTACTGCATAGCATACCTCGGTAATATTTTTGTCCTGCATCAATAAGTTTTTTGCAAGGTCGATGCGGTATTGGTTAACAAAGTCGGTAAAAGTCATATTCGTTTGACGTTTGAAATACCGGCAGAAAGCGGGCGTCGTTAAGTTGACTTTTTGGGCTACTATATTTACATCGGGTTTAAGATTATAATTGGCGTCGATATACTCATAAATGGCCCCCATTCGTATCTTGTCTTTCAGAAAAAATTGGAGGCTAAAATCAACGTCGTTCAGGATCTCAAATTCTGATGACTGCGCCAGGAATTGGAATATATCCAGCAGTTCTATCAATTGATCAAAAGAGGTGAGTTCATTCAGTAATTTTAACCGACGGGCAGCTTCTTGTTTGGTTTGGCCAAAAAAAGCAATACCGGAGGCCGATTTTTTAAACAATTGGTTAATCGCCGCCAATTCAGGCGATACACGGATTGCTTCGCCTAAAAAATTAGCCCGCAATTGTATAACTACCTGGTGGTAGTCGCTTCTTAGTCGGTAATCGAAGTTTAAATGGGGCAGGTTACTTCCTATGAAAACCAGGTCACTTTGTGTATAGCCCGAAATGTGTGAACCAACATGCCTGATACCGGCATCAGCTTCAACAAATACAAGTTCAAATTCAGGATGATAGTGCCACAAAAAAGTATTGCGCAAACGGGGAGAAAATAATTTGAATGATTTACCCGGTTCAAATTCAACCTTTTCTAATTGTATCTCATTCATCTTTATTGCTCTTTTTTTTCTATAAAAATAAGAATAATGGTTAATATAGAGCAAAAACTGGTTATTGCAAAGAATAATGCCACATAAAAATGGTGCTAACTTTGAATTGAAAATCAATTATAAACATGGATACAGCACAAAAAACCATGGGAACAATGACGATGGCTCCCGCAAATGCCCACAAAGAAATTCCGGGTAATCCTTCAACAGCAAAATCAAGCCAGTTGAAATTAAATGATCGGAGTAATGGCAAACCTTTGCACGTATTGAGCGAAGAAGACTGGCAGTTTTGGATACATAACGGCTATATCGTTATTAAAAATGCAGTGCCTAAGGATCAGGCAAAAAGATTGGCAGACTACCTCTGGCGGTATGAGGATAAGGATCAGAACGATATTGAAAGCTGGTATAAGCGCCCCAATGTTCAAATGCAAATGACTGAATTAAATAATACAGGCATGGTGGAAATATATAACCATCAGTATTTGTGGGATAACCGCCAATATCCACGTGTATACGAAGCCTTCGCAGATATTTGGGGTACTGAAAAGCTTTGGTCTACCATCGATCGGGCTAATCTGAATTTTCCTTTAAGGCCTGGGTTTGAATACAAAAGTTTTATTCACTGGGATTATGATCCTGAGACCAAACCAGTAAATGTTCAAGGCGTATTGGCCCTTGCCGATCAAAGAGACGAAAATATGGGCGGATTTCAATGCGTACCAGAATTGTATCGCACCTATGACACCTGGAAATTGACACAACCCGAAGATCGTGATCGTTATAAACCGGATGTTACTGGTTTCGAAGTAGTGAAAGTGAAAATGGAAGCCGGTGATTTGTTGATATTTAACAGCCTTGAGCCGCATGGGATAAGGGCCAATACAAGTGGTAACAAAGTGCGGGTGGCCCAATATATAGCAATGATGCCTGCACAGGAAGAAAACGAAAAGCTGCGTCAATGGCGTATCAACAGCTGGCAAAGTCGCGAGGCGATGCAAGGCTATGCCTTCCCGGGCGACCCACTGGAAAGAGAAAAGAAAAACCCGGTTGCCGAACTTAGCCCATTGGGAAGGAAACTTCTGGGCTTAGATAAGTGGTAAATGCATAGACTTTGCAATTTCGCTGCTACTCGCTTAGGTTATAAGATCATAAAATTGATAGATTTGATCTTATGCTAAAGACTTCCTCGATGAGATTTATAACGGGGCTTGCCTTTGTTCTTTTAGTAACAGGGCAAGCTTTTGCGCAAAAGAGCCTCTTGCCCGCGCTGGTGCAAAAAAACGGCCATTACTCCTTAATAGTTGACGGAAAGCCTTTTTTTGTACTGGGCGGACAGGTACATAACTCTAGTGCCTGGCCCAAAATGATGCCAGCGGTATGGAGATCGGCGGCTATTTTAAAACTGAACACACTGGAAATCCCGATTTATTGGGAGCAGATGGAGCCTCAGTCTGGAAAATTTGATTTTTCATTTGTAAACACACTTTTGCAACAATCGCGTCAACATCGAGTTAAATTGGTGCTGCTATGGTTTGGCACCTGGAAAAACGGCAGTAATCACTATATGCCCGAATGGATGAAAAGGGATGCTGCCAGGTATCCAAACATTACAGACAAAAACGGACAGCCTGTCGACTCGCCTTCACCGCACGCCAATGCTACTTTGCGGGCCGATATCAAAGCCTTTAAAGCATTAATGAGCTACCTTGCTCAAACAGATCAGCAACATCAGGTGATCATGGTGCAGGTTGAAAATGAATCGGGTTCATGGGGAAGTGTTCGTGATTATTCGCCCGAAGCACAAAAACTATTCGCGGGGCCTGTTCCCGGCAAATTATTGGAGCCAGGGTTATTAAGAGCATTGAATGTGCCGTTGGTTACCGCTGGAACATGGATGGAAGTATTTGGAGACAGGGCCGATGAATATTTTCAGGCCTGGTATACTGCAAGCTTTATAGGGCAGGTAGCCGCCGCAGGCAAATCGGTTTACCCTTTGCCGCTTTACACCAATGCTGCTTTGCGCGACCCATTGACTAACCCAACCGCCAATAATTATGAAAGCGGTGGACCGACAGATAATGTGATACCCATTTGGAAGGCGACTGCTCCGGCTTTAGATCTTGTGGCACCAGACATCTATCTTTCGGGCAGCGAACGCATATTAAAGGTGCTCGATCTTTATAATAGGCCTGAAAACGCGCTTTTTGTGCCCGAATTGGGCCTTAGCGAGGAACGGGCAAAATACTTATTTGAAGTTATTGCCAGGGGAGGTATCGGCTTTTCACCATTTGGTATAGACGACAATGGCACAGTCGAAACCGCCGCTCAGACTGCCAAAAGGTTAGCACCTTTTGCAATGGAATACGCAACTTTGGAGCCTTTGATTAATATGCTGGCAAGGCAGGCCACAGAAGGTAAAATCAGTAGCGTTGTTGAACATGACGACCACGCAGATCAGACAATTAATTTAGGTTCCTGGCAACTTATCTTGAAATTTGGCGGGGATGGCCGGGCTAATGCCGCGCCGCTATATACGCCAGAGGCAACCGGAAAGCTTTTAGTGGTGAAATTAGGCGACAATAAATTTATGCTTATTGGCAGCCGGTGTCATGTGACTTTCAAGCCAAACGGCAACAATGCAGGTAGGGCATGGCAATACCTGAAGGTTGAAGAAGGTGCCTATTCGCATGGAGACTTTAAGGCGACCAGGATTCTTAACGGTGATGAAACTGATTGGGGCGGGCCGGGCTTTAGTGATAAGCCAACGATACTTCAAGTTAGTTTAGTAGTACGTTGATCTTATTTTGCCGCATGACAGTCGTTATTTTAAAGGCGTGGTATGCTCTTTAGCTATCAAAAAAAAGTACTTAGCCACGTATTGTCAAAGAAGAGCAATAACAATGCTTTGAGGGGCTTATTTTAGCTGATGCCAAAACATTCAGACCAATAGCATGTTGGGTTTAAAGGAGAAGGTACTGCACAAAGCTTTATTTAACTCCGATTGTTATTTAAACCCATCATTATGAAATATCTTAATTATTTACTTTGTACATTGGTATTGTTGTTTACTGGCACGGTTGCCTTTGCACAAAAATATAAAACTACAGCTGACACAGGTAAACTGAATGTTGAATATGCCAAAGTACAAAATGATATAGCAGATCTGGCGGTTAAATTGGATGCAGCTAAAGCGGATTTGCCCGATTACCAAACAAAGGCAGGTAATGCCGGAGCGAATGCACAAACAGCTGCGGTTTCCAGTAGCAACGATGCAGCAAAAGCAACCAGCGGTAATTTGCAGGATTCAAAGGATGCGAAAAAGAGCGCCGATGATGCCTACGATAAAGCCAAGGATTCCCGCTCGGCCAATAAGAACGTTGGCAAGCAGAATGAGAAGATCAGGAAACTTACTGATCAGCTAAAAGAAAAACGTCAGCGGTTGAAAGACCTTGATATTATGCGTAATGCGATATTAGCGCAGATACCAAACAATTAGGAAGCATTCCCACTAATAAATATAGCCATAGCAAATCGGATCGATTGTTGTGGCTTTTTTTTGTTTGAGCGAAATTATAAATGGCAATTGTTATTTACATTTATATTAGCAGTTCAAAAGTTTTAAATCCTGTGCAACTTGTACCTGAAAACCTATTTCTACAGCTGAGAAAATTCTACTTTATCTAAATGTGTCAGTATACCGTGCCGTTGGAGCATTGCCTACGTTGTTTGATGATGTGCAACGAGACTATCACATTAGCAGCTTTGGCACAGGTATATTAACATTAATTGAATACACCATTTGTAAGTTTCTTTTTGGTAGTTTTACCGAGATACATTTTAAATGGTTCCTTTGTGTACCTCTTGTTTTCCATACATTTCTCAGTCAAATTTATTCAAAAGATATCAGGCTAATGGCACTCAACTACAATGCCTATTACAATAAAAACCTGTTTTATCCTTTTTATATCTTATTGGCAATTGGTGTATTTGGCTTTTTGATTTTATTCAATTCGCTCATCGGAAAATAGACTCCCTATTCCGAGATTTTGGGATTAGCTTTATCGTATTCGCACCAACTATTTATTGGCCAGTTTCCAATCGCCAATCACTGATCTCAGATTGCCACCCCTATTTTCACTTTTTCCACCAAAAAATCAATTTTATCTTAAATTTGAAACGCGGATACGTGTTGATACTTTCGGCCGCAAAACCGTTTCCCCGGAATAAACCAGGTATGAGAAGATCATTGTTTTTAACCCTAAGCTGCCTGTTGGCAGCCCTCGCCGTTTCGGCACAAATTCCTTCACTGGAGCGCGTAGAGCCCATGTTTTGGTGGGTTGGCATGAGCAATCCGAACGTGCAACTGATCGTCCATGGTGACCATATTGGTTCGCGAAAAGTAGTGCTAAAATACCCGGGAGTTCAGCTTGTTAAGGTGCATCAGGTTGAAAATCCGAATTACTTATTTGTGGATTTGCGCATTTCTTCTGCCACTTTACCGGGAACGTTCCCGATTAAATTCACAAAAGCGGGTGAAAAGGCATTGATATATCAATATACTTTGAACAAACGCGATCATTCCGTTGGTCGCGCGCAGGGCGTAACCAGCAAGGATCTGATTTACCTCATCATGCCCGATCGGTTTGCAAATGCCGATCCAAAAAATGATTCTGTAGCAGGTTTGCGTGAACAGGGAATTAATAGGGCTAAAATGTACAGCCGCCACGGAGGCGACTTGCAGGGTATAATTGATCACCTCGATTACCTGAAAGACCTGGGCGTAACAGCCATCTGGTTAACACCTGCTATCGAAAATGATGAGCCTAAAACGTCTTATCACGGTTATGCAGTAACAGATCATTATAAGATCGACCCAAGGTATGGCACGAATGAACTTTATAAACAGTTAGTTGCCAAATGTCATCAAATTGGTATGAAGGTGGTAATGGACCTGGTTCATAACCATGCAGGCACCGAAGGCTATACCATATTAGATATGCCAATGAAAAGTTGGGTACACCAATGGCCCACCTATACTACCTCAAATTTTCGCGATGCGGCGGTAATGGATCCTCATGCTTCGCCTGCCGATCGTAAAAGGATGCTGGATGGCTGGTTCGATCATCGCATGGCAGATATGAACGAAAACAATCCTTATGTACAAAATTTCCTTACCCAAAATCATATTTGGTGGGTAGAGTATTCTGGCGTTGACGGCTTCAGGCTGGATACCTATCCCTACAATGATCCGCAGTATATGGCAGATTGGGCAGTAAAAGTTAAAGCAGAATTTCCTCATCTGTCTATTTTCGGCGAAACACTGGTTTGGTCGGCCGCCAACCAGGCCTTTTTTACCGAAGGAAATACAGTTAACCGGGGTTTTGATACCCATTTACCGGGCGTTACTGATGGTGTCTGGAAAGAAGCTGTATATGATGCCCTAAATGCCCGCGAGGGTTGGACGGAAGGGGTCAATCGCTTGTATTCAGTGATGGCACAGGACTTTTTGTACAAAGATCCAACCAAGAATACCATCTTCCTTGATAATCACGACATGAGTCGATTTTTGTCAGTTGTAGGAGAGGATTTTACAAAATACAAATCGGGAATAGCGCTTTTGCTGACCATGCGCGGCGTTCCACAAATGTATTATGGTGACGAAATACTAATGAAAAATTTTTCGAACCCGGATGGCCTGGTAAGAGAAGACTTCCCCGGAGGCTGGCCTGGCGACAAATACAATATGTTTCTGCCGACGGGTCGCGGGGTTAAAGAAAATTACGCTTTTAATTATGTTCGTACGCTGGCAAATTACCGGAAAAATACGAGTGCCCTGCAGACAGGTAAGTTAATGCAATACATACCTGAAAATGGGGTTTATGTTTTCTTTAGATACGATGCTCAAAAAACTGTTATGGTTGTTTTTAATAGCTGGGATATTGACCAAACTATTTCTACAGGTCGATATGAAGAACGGATCAATGGTGCCAACAAAGCGTTGAATGTGATAACAGGCGAAACAATCGATATCAGTTCTCTTTCCATTGGTGCTAAGGCAACACTTGTTTTAGAAATTCTACCCAACAATAAACATTAATAGATATATTTAGAGAGGCTTTAAGCTGCGGTTTAATAGCAATAAAAACATTATGAATTTGATACAAGCATGCATATTTGACCTTGATGGCGTTATTGTTGATACAGCAGTTTACCATTACCAGGCCTGGAAACGGTTGGCCAATGAACTGGGTTTCGACTTTACAGAAGAAGATAATGAAAAGTTAAAGGGAGTTAGCCGTATGGCCTCGCTCGACCTGATATTGCAATGGGGCGGACTGGAAAAAACCCAGGCAGAAAAAGAGGAGTTAGCTGCCCGTAAAAACGACTGGTATGTTGATATGATCACCAAAATGACGCCTGCGGAAGTGCTGCCGGGTGCCCGCGAATTTGTTGAATCATGCAAAGCCTCGGGTATTAAAACAGCTTTAGGTTCGGCCAGCAAAAACTCGGAAACGATTCTCGCAAAGGTGGGCATCAGTCATTTATTTGATGTAGTGATAGATGGCAATAAAGTGAGCAAGCCAAAGCCAGATCCGGAAGTGTTTTTAAAAGGCGCCGAAGAATTGCATATTGCGCCCCGAAATTGTGTAGTTTTTGAAGATGCGATAGCAGGGGTTGAAGCTGCTAAAAACGGCGGAATGCTGGCTGTGGGCATTGGCTCAGCAAAAACATTGGTTGAAGCCGACCTTGTAGTTAGCGGGCTCGATCAAATGAATATCGAAAAATTGAATGATTTAGGCTTGTTGCTTCAATAAAACGACGGGTCGGTTAAATAAATAGAATAAATGTCAACAGTGCCTTGGTTCTGGTTTTGAAGACGATTTGATAATATGAAGAATTATATACTACCGGACGAATGGAAAATAATTGAGGAAGGATTTAAGCCTGAACTTAATATGATTTCCGAAAGCCTCTTCAGTTTGGGTAACGGCCGCATGGGGCAGCGCGCCAATTTTGAAGAGGCCTATAGCGGCCAAACGCTTCCGGGCAATTATGTTGCCGGTGTTTATTATCCTGATAAAACCCGCGTTGGCTGGTGGAAAAATGGCTATCCTGAATATTTTGCCAAAGTACTTAATGCCGCAAACTGGATCGGAATCGATATTGTTTTGGGTGATGAACAACTAGATCTGGCTTTGGCCGAAGTAAAGGCATTCCGTCGCGAATTAAACATGAAGGAAGGTTACCTGAAACGCACCTTCAGCGCCATTACACCAAAAGGCAAAGAATTAACGGTTGAAGCGATCCGTTTTTGCAGCCTCGCTGATGATGAGACCGGTGCAATTAAATATACCCTCACTCCTTTAAATTATTCTGGACCAGTGACCATTACACCGTTTATTGACGGTGACGTAGTAAATAAGGATTCAAACTACGATGAGAAATTCTGGGATGAGGTGGCCAAACAAAACTGGGCCGATGGCGGATATGTACAATTGCGCACGCGTAAAACAGATTTTGAGGTTGCCACCGGTCAAAAGTATATTTTAAACGCTGGTGGTACGACTGAGGCAGTAACTAAGCAAAATATCGAGAAGGATAAATATGTTGCTACAGCATTGAACTTGCAATCAGTTGCGGGCCAGCCGATAACGATCACCAAGTTTGCGGCTAATATTTCGTCTTTGAATTACCCGGCAAACACGCTGAAGGAAGTGTTGATATCAACCTTAAATAACATTAGCGCTAAAGGTTTCGACCAGATGCTAGCTGAACAAGCCGCAGCATGGGACAAAAAATGGCAGCATAACGATATTATCATTGAAGGGGATACTTCGGCGCAACAGGGGATCCGTTTTAATATTTTTCAATTAAATCAAACTTATACCGGTGAAGACGATCGGTTAAATATTGGTCCTAAAGGCTTCACCGGCGAAAAATACGGAGGTTCAACCTATTGGGATACCGAAGCTTATTGCGTACCGTTTTACCTGGCTACGGCCGATCAGAAGGTTACCCGTAATTTATTGTTGTACCGTTACAAACAACTGGGTAAAGCCATTGAAAATGCAAAGCTCTTAGGTTTTAACAACGGTGCTGCACTGTACCCGATGGTGACCATGGATGGCACGGAGTGTCACAACGAATGGGAGATAACATTTGAAGAGATACACCGCAACGGGGCAATCGCCCACGCTATATTCGACTATGTCCGTTATACCGGGGACGAGCAATACCTCAGTGAATATGGTTTGGAAGTGTTGATCGCGATAGCTCGTTTCTGGGCACAGCGTGTCAATTGGTCAGATGATAAGGCCTTGTACGTGATGTTGGGTGTTACCGGTCCAAATGAGTACGAAAACAACGTCAATAACAATTGGTATACCAGTACCCTCGCTACCTGGTGCTTACAATATACACTGACGGTGGCGGCCAAAGTGAAAGCAGAAAATCCTGAGGTTTATAATGCGCTGGCAACCAGGATCGGTTTGGATGAACAAACTGAGTTTGCCAAATTCAGGGATATTATAGCTAAGATGTATTATCCAACTGACGAAAAATTGGGTATTTTCCTGCAGCAGGATGGTTATCTGGACAAAGAACAAATATTGGTAAAAGATCTGCCCGCGAGCGATCGTCCTTTAAATCAGAAATGGAGCTGGGACCGTATTTTGCGTTCCTGTTTCATTAAACAGGCAGATGTATTGCAGGGGCTCTACTTTTTTGAATATAATTATGATCTGGAGTCCCTGCGTCGCAATTATGATTTTTACGAGCCACGTACGGTACACGAATCATCATTGTCGCCTTGTGTACATGCGGTAATAGCTGCTAAATTGGGCGACGAAGCCAGAGCCTATGAGTTTTACCTTCGAACCTCACGTCTCGACCTTGATGATTATAACAATGATACAGAAGACGGATGCCATATCACTTCTATGGCCGGTACCTGGTTAGCAGTGGTACAGGGGTTCGGGGGGATGCGCGTGAAGAATGATAAATTATACTTTAATCCTTTTTTGCCCGGTAAATGGGGGAGTTTTTCCTTTCATATCGGATTTAGGGGAAATTTACTTAATATTAGAGTTGGAAAAGACGGTGTGCAGATCAAAAACCTATCGGGTAATGAGATCACCGTTACCATTTACGACAAGGATCAAATTGTTAAGGCTAACACAGAATTATTGGTGGAAGCCATATAAAAAATTAAATTTCTATTAAAACCAGGTTTCTTGGCTGCTGACGATAAACACATCATCTACCAACTATTGCCGCGCTTGTTTGGCAATAGCAATACGCGTAATAAATATTATGGCTCGATAGAAGAGAACGGCTGCGGGAAATTCAATGATATCAACGATAAAGCCCTGCAGGAGTTTAAAAAAATGGGTTTTACGCATGTTTGGTATACGGGTATCATCGAACATGCTACCATGACCGATTATTCTGCATTTGGTATCAAGCCACATGACCCGGATGTAGTTAAAGGCCGCGCCGGTTCTCCTTACGCCGTCAGTGATTATTATGATGTCGATCCTGATCTGGCGGTGGATGTCAATAACCGGATAGGCGAGTTTGAAGCACTGGTTAAGCGCAGTCACGATAACGGATTGAAAGTGATCATCGATCTGGTGCCTAATCACGTGGCCCGTACTTACAATTCAGATAAAAAACCAGAAGGTGTTCGCGATTTTGGTGCGGATGATGATCCATCTAAGGCTTTTAGTCCTCTTAACGATTTTTATTATACACCAGGGCAAGCCTTTGTAGTTCCTAAAGGATATAATCCGGGAGGCGATGATTTTCAGAGTCCTTTAAAAGACGGATTATTTGATGAAAACCCTGCAAAAGCTACAGGTAATGATAGATTTACGGCAACACCTTCCATCAACGATTGGTTTGAAACGGTAAAGTTGAATTATGGCGTTGATTACCTGGATTACCGCAAGACATATTTCGATCCGATTCCTCCCCTGTGGTATAAAATTTATGATATTCTGCATTTCTGGACTGAAAAGGGGATAGACGGATTCCGTTGCGATATGGTTGAGATGGTACCGGTTGCATTCTGGAACTGGGTTATCACTAAACTCAAGGCGGTTTACCCCGGGCTAATTTTTATTGGAGAGGCCTATGATACCGGCAAATACCGTGAATACATTTTTGACGGTAAATTTGATTACCTGTACGACAAAGTAGGTTTATACGACGCTATCAGAAAGCTGACATATAGCCAATGGGATGCTACTACCTGGGATATTAACCAGGTTTGGAATAGTGACGCTAAGGGTATCGATAAACATATGCTGCGCTTTATGGAAAACCATGATGAGCAGCGTGTGGCCTCGCGTTATTTTGGTGATCATGGATGGAACGGTGTTCCCGGTATGATCGTTACTGCCACCTTAAACACGGGACCGGTAATGATTTACATGGGTCAGGAGGTTGGTGAGCAGGGTGGAGGTTATGAGGGTTTTAGTAATGATGATGGCCGTACGACAATTTTTGATTACTGGGGTGTACCCGATCATCAGAAATGGTTAAATAATGGCTTAATGGATGGAGGGCAATTGGAAGAGGGACAGAAAGAATTGCGCGACTTTTACGGCAAACTGCTCAATATTTGCAGACAAAATGAAGCGATCGTTAGTGGCGAGTTTTGGGAACTGATGCTAGCCAATGAGCATCAGCCAGGTTTTGATGCCCGGCTTTATATGTACCTGCGCTATACTGATAAACAACGAATATTGGTGGTCACCAACTTTAACCGCGAGGATCGAAATCTCGAGGTGTTACTCCCGGCCGACCTGCTGAAATTGTTAAACCTGGGCGGAAGTTGCCAATTCAAAGATCTGCTAAGCGGAAATAGTTTAAATACTGATGATATCGCCAAAGGTGTATCAGTTAAATTGCCACCGATGGGCGGTGTGCTTCTTGAATTTTAGACCAATATAATTACCTAACCAATAAATTATGACAACCGCGAGCATGACCAATAAGCCAAGGCTGAGTTTTTGGCAGATATGGAATATGAGTTTTGGCTTTCTGGGGATCCAGTTTGGCTGGGCGCTGCAGATGGCTAACATGAGTGCCATTTACGAATACCTTGGGGCTAAAGCCGACAAAATACCATTACTGTTTCTTGCAGCACCGTTGACTGGTCTTATCGTTCAGCCGATTATTGGGTATTTAAGTGATCATACCTGGAGCAAAAGGCTGGGAAGGCGCAGGCCCTATTTTTTAATTGGCGCTATTTTGAGTACGATCTGCCTGTTTTTTATGCCACAATCATCCACGCTTTGGATGGCAGCAGGTATTTTATGGATACTTGACACTTCGATCAATATCAGTATGGAACCATTCAGGGCATTTATTACTGATAAACTACCAGATGAGCAGCGTACCCATGGGTTTTCAATGCAAACAGTATTTATTGGCTTAGGATCTATTGTAGCATCCGCATTACCCTGGATGATGTCGAATTGGTTCAACGTGCGTACAAGACTGATCGTCGGTGAGCATATTCCACCTTCGGTGCGATATTCTTTTTATATTGGAGCAGTTGCGTTTATTACTGCGGTATTATACACCATTTTTACTAGTACTGAATATCCTCCGGCAGATATTAATGAGCGTCAAAAATTAAAGGAATCAAAAAAAGGCTTTGGCGCTGGAGTGGGAGAGATATTTCATTCCATCGCAACAATGCCAAAGAAAATGCAGAAACTGGCGCTCGTTCAGTTTTTTACCTGGCCTGGCTTATTCATGATGTGGTTTTACTATACTCCGGCAGTCGCCAGAAACATTTTTGGAGCAGTAAGTGAAAAGGACGCGTTGTATACAAAAGGAGTGGAATTCGCCGGACTTACCTTAAGTTTTTACAATGTAATTACGTTCATTTTTGCTTTCTTTTTGCCGCTTATAGCAGTAAAGATCGGCCGTAAATATACCCACATGATCTGTTTGCTTTGTGGAGCAGCCGGCTTAATATCAGTTGGGTTTATACATAACCAATATTTTCTGTATGGATCTATGACCGGTGTGGGCATAGCCTGGGCTAGTATATTATCTATGCCATACGCCATGTTGGGGGGATGTTTGCCCGAAAATAAAGTGGGTATTTACATGGGCATTTTTAATTTTTTTATTGTACTACCCGAAATCATAGCTTCGCTGTTTTTTGGCAAGATCATGACTTTGTTCTTGCACAACGACAGGCTTTTAGCAGTAGAGATTGGAGGGTGTCTGATGATACTTGCGGCGCTATTAGTTTTGCGGGTTGATGAACAGGAAGAATAAATTTTCTCATCATCGTTCACTAATTTAAAATAGATACTCTATTTATAAACCTCATTCATTATATTGCGTAAAAAGAAATTATAGCAGAGACGAATACTTTTTTGAATGGAAGATCAAAACATATCAAATACCGAAATAACGCCGGATAATCTGGCAGAACTTGAAGAAGACGGGATACACCACGTCAATAACCCGGTAACGGGATTGAAACCAATAGTTAAAAAATATCTTAACCGGCCTTTCACCGCAGAGCAGAAAAATAACAAATTCTATTTTTCGGACGGAGATGCAAAAGTTGAGATCACTGTTGTAACCGATGAGATCATACGCGTAAGGCTGGCACCACATGGTGTTTTCCTTGACGAGTTTTCTTATGCCGTACCAAAATTAGAGAAAAAGGTTTCGGTTTTCGGTTTGACAGAATTGGAGGATGAATACCTGGTTTACACCAATATCGTCAACTGTCATATTAAAAAAGATAACTTTTTTATCTCATTTTCAGACAACCAAAACTACGTAACCAGCACTGATGCAGTACCTATGCACTGGGAAGAGAACGTAAAATTTGGCGGCTATTATGTTTATTGCACCAAGCAATGCGGCAAGGGAGAGAGTTTCTTTGGAATGGGTGATAAACCGACCGAACTCAACCTGCGCGGCAAACGACTAAAAAACTGGAATACAGATGCTTACTCTTTTGCCTGGAACCAGGATCCTTTATATCGTAGCATCCCTTTTTATTTAAGCTTGCAGGATGGTATAGCACACGGTATTTTCTTCGATAACACTTTTAAATCGGAGTTTGACTTTGGTGCCGAAGATCCAACCAAAACCAGTTTCTGGGCTGAAGGCGGCGAATTGCAATATTATTACATCCATGGTCCGCATATGATGGACGTGGTAAAACGTTACAGCCTGATCACCGGGACACACCCTATGCCACCTATGTGGGCTTTGGGTTACCACCAGTGCCGCTGGAGTTATTACCCCGAATCAAAGGTTCGGATGGTAACGAAAAATTTTCGTGAGAAGAAAATCCCTTGTGACGGTATCTACCTCGATATCGACTATATGGATGGCTACCGTTGTTTTACCTGGAACCGCAAATATTTCCCCGACCCGAAGAAGATGATCAAGGAATTATCCGATCAGGGTTTCAAAACAGTGGTTATCATCGATCCGGGTATTCGGGTGGATGATAATTATTCGGTGTTCAGAGAAGGTAAAGAAAAACGCTATTTCTGCCGCCGTTGCGACGACTATTTTATGGAGGGTCACGTTTGGCCGGGCCGCTGCCAGTTCCCTGATTTTACCAATCCCGAAGTTCGCGAATGGTGGGGCAACCTTTTTGATGAATTGGTACAACTGGGTGTTGCCGGCGTGTGGAATGATATGAACGAGCCAGCAGTGTTTGGCACCAGTACGTTCCCCGATGATGTCCGTCACCAATTTGACGGGCAACGTGGATCGCACCGTAAGGCACATAACGTTTACGGTATGCAGATGGTACGGGCAACTTATGAAGGTCTGCGTAAGATCATGAAGAACAAACGTCCTTTTACGATCACGCGTGCCGGTTATTCAGGCGTTCAGCGGTATTCATCAGTTTGGACCGGTGATAATGTGGCTTCCTGGGAACATTTGTTATTAGGTAATATCATGTGCCAGCGCCTTTCTGTATCTGGTATCTCATTTTGCGGTACCGATATTGGCGGATTTAGCGGCGAACCTGATGGAGAACTGTTTACGCGCTGGATACAAATGGGAACTTTTTCGCCTTTCATGCGGGCACACTCTGCGGGTGATACTAAAGAACGGGAGCCCTGGAGTTTTGGCGAACCTTATACTTCGATCAACCGTAAATTTATTGAACTGCGTTATCGCCTGATGCCTTATTTCTATTCGGCTTTCTGGGAGCACCACCGTTATGGTTTCCCGATCATCAGGCCGATCGTGATGCATGAGCAGGAGCAATTAAGCAACCATTTCCGCCAGGACGAATTCACCTACGGCGACAAAATATTAGTTTGTCCGGTTTTTGAACCCGGACAAAAAAGCCGCAAGGTTTATCTGCCAAAAGGCAAATGGTATAATTTTTGGACTCATGAAGTTTTGGAGGGAGGCGCGGAGGTAACCGTTGCGACACCACTTGAAAACATACCGCTATTTGTAAAAGCAGGATCGGTGATACCCGAATATCCGGTGATGCAATATGTTGGTGAAAAAGAGATCGATGAAGTAAAAATGAATGTTTACTATAGCGACATAGAAGTTAACTCATTTATTTTTGAGGATTACGGCGAAACTTTTGCTTACGAACAAGACATCTACCTGGAAAAGAAATTTGTTGTTAAGGGAAAAGATAATAAACTTACCATGCAGCAAAGCATGGAAGGTTTGTATACGCCAAGATATGAGAACTATCATTTGAATATCGTCGGTTTACCTTTTAAACCAACGCGTATTATAGCCGATAACCACGAAATAAAAGATTTTGAAATTGCTCCTGATAAAACGGTTCATTTAAAATTGAGGAAAAACTTTATGCAGTTGGTAATAAGTTAAATCTTAGGGTTATATTCACTTGCATTACGGATAATTAAATCATAGATTTATCAACGTATCAATTTAACCGACCAATATTATTTTCTTCGACCAATGAATAAACACGGCCTTGATCGGGTTTTCGTTGCGTATCCTGAACACGGGGCGGTTACGAATTGCAATTTTGTGGCTTACAGCAGCCATGCCTTTCGTAGCATCCTTAATAAAAATCACAACAACACATCTTTTAATGATAAAAGGTCTGGAAGTCAATTTCGGTTGTTGGATCAGATCACGTTTCATTTGCAGAGGAATAGATATATAAATTAATGACCCGGAATTTTCGGTCATCAGACGGTTGAATTGTATTGATACGATACTATTGATATTCGATAATAAAAAAACACTGGCATACAGCTATGGCTAAGAAAAATACTGAAACCGGAAAGCAGGCAAATCCTGAAAAATCCGCTTCGAAAACTAAGTCGGAAAAAACAACTGCAACTTCAAAAAAAGCTGCCGATCAACCGAAAACAGTTTCTGCAAAAAAAAAGAGCACTAAAACTTCAAACGATATGCCCGAGACAACCGTGATCAACAACGTAGTGCCATACAGTCGTTTTACTGATTTTGACATTAGCTTATTCAAATCCGGAAAGCATTATCGC
This sequence comes from uncultured Mucilaginibacter sp., assembly GCA_903863845.1. Taxonomy (GTDB): domain Bacteria; phylum Bacteroidota; class Bacteroidia; order Sphingobacteriales; family Sphingobacteriaceae; genus Mucilaginibacter. The sequence goes on from CAIPDP010000047.1 coordinate 29,810, forward strand.
TTATACGAAAAGTTTGGCTCGCATGTAGTAGATTTTAATGGTGTTATCGGAACCTATTTTTCTGTATGGGCACCTAATGCACAATATGTTTCGGTCATAGCTAATTTTAATGGCTGGAATCGCGGGTCGCATCCATTGAATTCGCGTTGGGATTCCTCAGGTATCTGGGAGGGCTTTATTCCGAATATTGGTGATGGTGAGACTTATAAATACTTTATCCGGTCGTCATCGGGCGAAGAATTAGAAAAAAGCGATCCATTTGCCCTTCGATGGGAAGAGCCGCCACGTACGGCTTCTATCGTAGGCGATACTTTCTACGAATGGAAGGATACGACATGGATGAAGGACCGTTATCAGCATAATTCATTAGACAAACCCTATTCAGTATATGAAGTTCACCTTGGCTCGTGGATGCGGAGCCCGGAAAGTCCTGATGAATTCCTGAATTATGTGCAACTGGCCGAAAAACTGGTGCCTTATGTAAAGGAGATGGGTTTTACGCATGTTGAGTTCATGCCTATCGCCGAACACCCTTACTACCCAAGCTGGGGTTACCAGGTAAGCGGTTATTATGCGGCTTCGAGCCGTTATGGTACGCCAAAGGAATTGATGCGGCTGATCGAAAAATTTCACGAAGAAGGTATAGGCGTAATTCTTGATTGGGTTCCTTCACATTTCCCGGGCGATGTACATGCCCTCTATCGTTTTGACGGAACACATCTTTACGAACATGCCGATACCCGTAAAGGCTTTCATCCAGATTGGAAGTCATATATATTCAACTATGGCCGCAACGAAGTTAGAGCCTTTTTGATCAGTAATGCTCTTTTTTGGCTCGATAGGTATCATGTGGATGGTTTAAGGGTAGATGCGGTAGCTTCTATGCTTTACCTCGACTATTCGCGTAAGCATGGTGAGTGGGAACCAAATATTTACGGTGGCAACGAAAACCTCGAAGCGATCTCGTTCCTGAAGGAATTTAACGAAGCATGCTACGCCAATTTTCCTGATACGCAGACCATCGCTGAGGAATCAACTTCATTTACAGGCGTAAGCCGACCGGTTTATACCGGCGGGCTTGGCTTTGGCATGAAGTGGATGATGGGATGGATGCACGATACCATCAAATATTTCTCAACCGATCCGCTGTATCGCAGGTACCACCACAACCAGATCACCTTTAGCCTGATCTATGCCTTTACAGAGAACTTTATGCTGCCGTTCTCTCATGACGAAGTGGTATATGGCAAAGGTTCGATGCTTACTAAAATGCCCGGCGATGAATGGCAGAAATTTGCTAACCTGCGCCTTGTTTATGGCTATATGTTTACCCATCCCGGTGCTAAGCTTTTGTTTATGGGCGCCGAATTTGGACAGGGTACCGAATGGGATTACAGTAAATCATTGGATTGGTATGTGCTTGAGTATCCTAACCACCAGGGTATAAAAGAAGTAGTTAAGGGGCTTAATAAACTATATAAAACTGAACCGGCACTGTATGAAAAAGCCTTTGAAGCCGAAGGTTTCGAATGGATCGACGGTGGAAATACAGCTGATTCTGTTTTGATCTACAGTCGTAAGGGTAAAGAACCTAAAAACGACCTTGTAGTTATCCTTAATATGACACCAGCCCCGCATCAGAATTTTAGGGTGGGCGTTCCGCATGAAGGTAGTTGGAAAGAAATATTTAATACCGACGATAAAATATACTGGGGCAGTGGTATGAATAATTCCATGGCAATAAAAACTGATAAAAATTCATGGCATGGGCGTAAACATTCGGTATTGGTTACTTTACCTCCTTTGTCAGTTATTGTGTTGAAACAGGATAAATAAATAAGAAGGCAAAAAATAAATTAGAACAACCAATTGCGCGTCAGCCATGAGAAGCAGAGGATTTTATATTTACCTGGCGGTTACGATCATTGTACTGGCAATTTCTGTCTACGGAATATTCAAATATTACAAATCGTATGATGTTTTCGAAATTTCTGTAGGTGCCACGCCTGTCCTGCTGCTTTCATTCCTTACTTTTAAAGCATACCATAACGATACCGGCGAAGACCTGATCTAACTTTTATTATGCTTTTTTTCACCCAGATCATATTTGTAAAAGCAGGTAAGGAGGACCAATTCAACGTTTTTGAATCCCATGTGCTTCCTCTGCTTTCAAAATACAACGGGACATTGGTTTACCGTGTACGCCCGGCAATAGAACAGGTAATTGCCAGCACATTTGGCAATCCTTATGAAATTCATTTAGTTACTTTTCCTTCAGATGAGGATTTCAAGGCCTATAGCGGCGACCAGGAACGGTTGCAATTCCTTCATTTAAAGGAAGCTTCCATTGAGAAAGTATTGCTGATAAAAGGCGCCTTGCTTTAATTCATCGAATATTTTTTAGCTTTAGGGGTAATCAATTGCCGCGAAATGAAAAAGCTATTATTCCTGTTACAATTACCCATAATTTTTCTATTATCCTGCCAGCCAAAAGGTGGTAGCAATACGCCAGTAGCCGAATATTTTGCGCCTGTTGATTCTGGTGTACAGGTGGCTGGTATTAAAATGGTGTCTATTCAGACACCTGTTGGTAAATTCAGGGTGTGGACAAAACGTTTTGGAAATAACCCGCGCATCAAAGTATTGTTGTTACATGGTGGCCCGGCGATGACGCATGAGTATTTGGAGTGCTTTGAGAGCTTTTTTCCGAGGGAGGGCTTTGAAATGATTGAGTACGATCAGTTAGGCTCATTTTACAGTGATCAACCTCGCGATAGCAGTCTGTGGACAACACCCCGTTTTGTAGAAGAAGTTGAACAGGTGCGCCAGGCATTGAAATTGGATAGCAGTAATTTTTACTTGCTTGGTAATTCATGGGGCGGGCTTTTGGCGATGGAATATGCGCTCAAATACCAAAAGAATTTGAAAGGATTAATTGTGTGTAACATGATGGCCAGCATTCCGGCTTATGCAAGATACAATGCTGTGCTGCGCAGCCAGATGCGTAAATCGCTGGTGGATAGTCTGCAAAATTATGAGGCTAAGGGAATGTATAAAGATCCAACCTACGAGTCGTTAGTGATCAAGGAATATTACAATAAACATTTATGTCGTTTGCCTGAATGGCCCGACCCGGTAAATCGTGCATTGAACCATGTCAATGAACAGATCTACGTAATGATGCAGGGGCCTAGCGAATTTAAAGTTGGGGGTCGATTGTTACAATGGGATATAACCAATCGCTTAAAAGAAATTACTGTGCCTGCGCTGATGGTTGGGGCCAAATATGATACGATGGACCCGAAATATATGGAATGGATGAGTAAGCAGGTGAAAAACGGCAAAAGCTTGTATTGCCCTAATGGCAGTCACCTGGCAATGTGGGACGATCAGCAGGTGTTTATGAAAGGGGTGATAGGATTTATTAAAGATGTTGATGCGGGAAAGTAAATAACTGACTGATTCACATAGCCTGTGAGGATTCACGTTGCCAGTGGGGATTACGTTGCCTGTGGGGACACAAGCAACGGGAGAAACGGACAAAAAAAAGCCCCGGCATGCCGGGGCTTTCAATATTTAAGATTGATAATAATTACAATTTACCAATTTCCTGAACCAGGTCGATCAGTTTGTTTGAATAACCCCATTCGTTGTCATACCATGATACAACTTTAACGAATGTGTCGCTCAGTGCGATACCAGCCTTTGCATCGAATATCGAAGTACGTGCATCACCCTTGAAATCCTCTGAAACAACTTCGTCTTCAGTATAGCCAAGGATACCTTTCAGGTCGCCTTCAGAAGCTTCTTTCATTGCAGCTTTGATCGCTTCGTAAGTAGTAGGCGTTTTTAATTGAACAGTTAAGTCAACTACTGAAACGTCGGCTACCGGAACACGGAATGACATGCCAGTCAATTTCCCTTTCAGAGCAGGTATTACTAAAGCAACAGCTTTTGCAGCACCGGTAGAAGAAGGGATAATATTCTGATATGCGCCACGACCACCTCTCCAATCCTTGTGCGAAGGACCGTCAACAGTTTTTTGTGTAGCAGTTACTGCGTGGATAGTACTCATCAATCCGGCTTCAATTCCAAATTTATCATTTAATATTTTGGCGATAGGAGCAAGACAGTTGGTAGTGCATGAAGCATTAGAAACGATTGTTTGTTCAGCTTTAAGCTCTTTATGGTTAACACCCATTACAAATGTAGGAGTATCATCTTTTGCAGGTGCGCTCATTACTACTTTCTTTGCGCCTGCATCAATATGCTTTTGTGCGGTATCCTGTGTTAAGAATAATCCGGTTGATTCAATGATAACTTCAGCACCAACTTCATTCCATTTAAGGTTTGCAGGGTCTTTTTCAGCAGTTACACGGATTGTTTTTCCGTTTACAACCAAATGGCCGCCTTCTACTGCAATTGTGCCTTTAAACGGACCATGTGTTGAATCATATTTCAACATATAAGCCATATAATCCGGCTCTACCAGGTCATTAATGCCAACCACCTCGATATCAGGCCTATCAACTGCAGCTCTGAAAGCAAGGCGTCCAATACGGCCGAAACCGTTAATTCCTATTTTCATGATTTTTTAATTTTTATTAGAATAATATGTTAAGAGATTGTTTATAGGTTCTTTTACAATATTTCCAATCGTAATGTTGGTCTCCGAGGCGGCTTCTAACAGGTAATCCTGGAAATCAGAGGCAATGCTGCCTGTGAAATGTACAGTCGCCCCCGGATGTTGCTTATGTAAAGGTAATAAATACGTGTGTATTAGTTTAGTAAAACCGGTGATTATTACGTTTTTCAGATAATTGTCCTCTTTGTTATCGACAAAAAAATCAGCATAGGAGCTCAGGAAAAACGCGGGTTGTTTTTGACGATATACTTTTTCAAGCAGGCTCCTGCGGTCGGGATCGTAACGATGTTCAAATTTTTTCTTTACGTTGGCAGGTAAGGTTTCATTCATATAGGCTTTCAGTAATTGTCGCCCCAGCCAATTTGCCGACCCTTCATCGGCCAAAATAAATCCGAGTCCGTAGTTATTGGGTTTTACTTTACGCCCATCGAACCAGGCAGCATTGGAGCCGCTTTCGCAAATACATATGATACCGGGCCTTGTTTTGCAACACGCGATTGCTGCTGCATCAATGTCGTGTTCAACAGTAGTTTTTCCGTATTTGAAGAAAACCGAAAAAGCATTATGAACAATATTTTTAAGATCGTTTGAAAATGAACCGGCACCATAAAAGTAAATACGCTTGATCACTTCCGCGTGGTGGATGAGGTTGATGTTTTTGCTTAGCAGTTGTATGATCTGTTTTTCGTCGTTAAAATAGGGATTTATACCTGCAGTTTTAAATGAGGCGATGGTTCTACCTCTATCAGCCAGGCGCCAGTCGGCATAATTTGATCCGCTATAAACAACTGCGATCATGATCAGATTGAAAGAATGTCGGCCATCTCCATCAAATCTTCTTCCAATTTAAATTCATGTTCAGTTAACGCTTCTTCCAGGCTCGTGATCTTGATATAGTTTGCCTGTAGGCCTACCATTTCACGGGTATGCCCCTTGATCAACGCTTTTACAGCTGCGTATCCCAGGCGGCTACCCAATACACGGTCAAAAGCCGATGGACTTCCCCCGCGCTGCAGGTGACCGAGAATGGTAACTTTAATATCGTATACTTTAACCTCTTTTTGAACCCGACGGGCGATATCATAAACGCCACCGTTTTTGTCGCCTTCAGCTACGATCACGATACTCGACGATTTCTTGTTATGCTGCCCGGCCTTCAGATTTTCGATAAGCTCGTCAATAGCAGTTGCTTTTTCAGGAAGCAGGATCGCTTCGGCACCACAGCAAACACCTGCACGCAGGGCAATTGCGCCGGAGTCACGGCCCATTACTTCTATAAAGAACAAGCGATCATGTGCATCTGCTGTATCACGGATCTTGTCTATTGCTTCAACAACGGTATTGGTAGCGGTATCAAATCCAAGGGTATAGGTTGAGCCATACAGGTCATTGTCGATCGTGCCTGGTACGCCCATTACATGGATGTCGGGATATTTTTTTGAGAAACGCAAGGCACCTGTAAATGTTCCATCACCACCTATGACAACCAAAGCGTCAATTCCTTGCGCTTTAAGATTTTGGTAAGCGATCTCCATACCTTCGTCAGTGCGGAATTCGAGGCAACGTGCAGTTTTAAGTATGGTACCACCCAGGTTTAGTATATTGCTGACAGAACGGGGACCCATGTCATACATGTCATTTTCAATCAACCCCTGGTATCCTTTTCGGATGCCCACCACCTGCAATCCATTATATATACCTGTACGTACTACCGCCCTTATGCAGGGGTTCATACCGGGTGCATCGCCTCCGGATGTTAGTACGCCAAGTTTGGTAATTTTATACATCGTTTGGCAAAAATTTTTTCGGTACGAATATAGTGTGTGTAAATTACACCATTGAATTTTATTTTATTTTTTTTATATTCGAATTTTTACAACATACCTTTAGCCGATTAAACCTAAATAGCTAATATATTGGAAGTAAAGTTACCAACATTTAATTCAGTATTTTCGATCGACTGTGTAATTTTTGGATTTGAGGCTGGTGAGCTGAAAATACTCCTGATCGAACGTAACGAAGAACCCTATAAGGATTGGCTTGCACTGCCCGGCTATATTGTTGAGCAGGATGAAAGTATTGATGATGCAGCCGAACGTATCTTATACGAGCTTACCGGCTTGCGAGACCTGCATATGCAGCAATTCCATACTTTTGGCGAGGTTAATCGACACCCGCAGGGTAGGGTTATAACAGTTGCTTATTATGCGCTGATCCGCATTAATGGTCAAAAAGAGCTTCGTCCGGTAACTCAATATGCCCGAAAGGCTTTTTGGCACCCGGTAAATGAGCTGCCAAAATTAGCTTTCGACCACAGTGAAATATTTCAAACCGGTTTTAATAAACTCCGTCGCCGTTTAAACTATCAGCCCATTGCGTTTGAATTGCTTCCTGAGAAGTTTACGCTAACCCAGTTGCAATCGCTTTATGAAGCAGTATTGAATAAAAAACTGGATAAGCGTAACTTCAGAAAGAAGATGCTTAGCTACGGCTTTTTGAAAGAATTGGATGAAAAGCAAAAGGGCGTTTCTTACCGAGCCGCTAAGTTATATAAATTCGATCGCCGTAAATATTCCAAAATATTCCAGAACGAATTGAACCTGGAGAATAAGCAAAAGGTTTTTTAGTTTGAATCATAAAATCGAAAGTCTTAAATCAAGAGCTGGTTTTAACCGACTCTGGACTTAAGACTTCCGACTCAAGACTGATCTACAACTGGCTGGGTGCCAATTCAAGGTGGTATTTCACCAGGTTATCTATAGGTGAACGTATGATGTTACCAACAACCATCCCATTTTCAGTCACTACTTCTTCCAGAACATTTCTGAAATTATAGCCAACTGAACCGATACAGTTAAAAGTATAGTTTTGATAATTTGGATAATGGGTTACCAGGTTACGGAAGAAATCCTCAAAAGAGGTGCGGACAATATTTCTTGAATATTCAATATTTACCGGGTTGTCATATACAAATTTGCTAAAGCTGGCGCAAAAACGGTTAGCGCGGGGTTGTGTGTACACTTGTTCGTTAACGTCATCCGGGGTAAGTTTGAAGGTATCCCAAAAGAGTTTGCGTACTGCTTCCGGCATATAGCCTCGCAAATAATCAACCAGCAGTTTTTTACCGATATAACACCCGCTTCCTTCATCGCCCAAAATATAGGCACCTGAATCAATATTATGAACCACTTCCTTGCCATTGTAGATACAGCTATTGGTACCGGTGCCCAAAATTGCAGCAAATCCTTCTGAAGTGCCCAATAATGCTCTTGCAGCGGCCAGCAAGTCGTGGCCAACATATACACGGGCCTTAGTAAATACAGCACGCATTGCTTCTGCCACAATATTTCGCATTTCGTCAGTAGAACAACCTGCGCCATAATAATTCACTTCGGTGATTTCGTTTTTTTCCAAATCAGTTGGAAGGTTTTCTGCCAATGATTGAATAATATAGGCGGTACTTGAAAAATACGGATTATAACCCTCTGTATTGAAATACACTTTCTTACCCTCTTCAGTAACCAGGCACCAATTGGTTTTGGTGGAGCCACCGTCAGCAATAATGATCATAATTAAGATTATCTAATATTAAATTGGTTAAAAGTATGATTTTACTTATTGTAAAAAAATAATTTGAAAGTTTAAAAGTATAAAAATATTATAAATCTGTACACATGCTTTCGAATGAAGCAAGCATAAATTTTTTAAATAATAGCTGCAAAACAAAAAACAGCAGCTGATCGTATTCAAGCTCTGTTTGAAAGGTGTTTATTTTTTGAAGAGATTTATGCATCTTTGCAGCGAATTTTGGTCCCATAGCTCAGCTGGATAGAGCAACAGATTTCTAATCTGTCGGTCTCAGGTTCGAATCCTGATGGGATCACAGAATGTAGCTGGATACAATGTATCTGGCTATATTTTTTTAAAATCAATTACAAAAGCCTTATTTGTATATTAGAGCAACATAAAGTCGCTCTTGTACCAATATGAAACCTTATTTCAAAATAATTACGATACTGTTTATAATCGGTTTAGTAAAAGAATCTTTCGCTCAAACTCCGTTATTTAGAAATTATAAAACGAAATTATTTATCGGGATGCCTGTCAGACTTAAAATCAAAGGCAATGTATTGGCAGAAAGATATAAGACAGCAATTTCTAATTCATATTATGACGATCCATATATCAGAAAATTCCATGGCAAAGGAGGGCTAAACTTCGCTGGTCATTATTGTTTCGTTTATTGGGGATGCGGATCTGATTGTCAACACGGTGCAATAGTCGATCTGCAAACCGGAAATGTATACGATGGACCTACGGCTGCTCGTCAGTTTGAATATAAGCGCTGGAGTAGATTGTTAATTGTAAATAGGCCAGGTGATAAAAGCGATTGCGCGGTTTGTCAGCCAGAATATTGGATATTAAATGAAGAAACTAAACGATTTGTAAAGATAAAATAATGCGCTGATTTTGCTATTAGCATTCTTACTTAAACTCAACTGTCGCTAATCTCCGTACACGCACCTTCCGGAATTTTGAGACTTGCAATCGTCTTCAAAATATCGAGAAATTGGTTCGAACAAAATCCAATCGGGTTCACTTAAAAAAAAGCCGTTTCTTTGTCTAAGAAATGGCTTTTTCTTTGCATAAAGGCACTTTTTGGTGCCTGCCATATCTTGAAA
>CAIPDP010000048.1 GCA_903863845.1 uncultured Mucilaginibacter sp.
GCTGCCACCTGGGGAGTACAGTGCTTGAAAGGAAATTTTTTTATGTGTTTACCTGCGAATTCTGTTTCAGTCATTATGTGACCATCTTTTTTTTATTGCTGACTGGTTATAAACTCTTAATGGATAATTGGGTTGGGTACCTTATAGGTGGTTTTGCATTGGTATATGTCGCCAATTTCTACATGAGTCTGTTTGGTCTTCTTAGACAGGGTATTGTTAAAGAAAAAGCGGAGATCAAAATCATGGAATCTGACCTGGATGAAACAAAAAAAACAGCAGCATGAACGGGAATACGAAAATCGGCAATAGTATATCGCCTCTACCATCAACCATGCTCGCCATGGTTATGGATGTTCCCGGGCAACCATTGGTTGCGAAAACAATTCCACTGCCGGTGCCAGCTGCTAAACAGGTATTGGTAAAGATCATTGCCTGCGGCGTTTGTCGCACTGATCTTCATATCATGGATAGCGAACTCGGTCAACCCAAATTACCATTGATACCGGGGCACGAGATCATAGGTATTGTAGTACAGCTGGGTGCAGAAGCGCAAAAGTTAAAAATTGGTGACCTGGTTGGAATTGCATGGCTTGGCTTTGCCTGCGGTCATTGTAAATATTGCCTGCGGGAACAGGAAAATCTTTGTGAAAATGCCCTTTTTACCGGTTATACCATGGATGGGGGCTACGCGGAATATACTGTAGCATTTGAGGACTTTTGTTTTTCGCTGCCCGAAATATATGGCAAGCCTTCCGCTGCGCCTTTATTATGTGCCGGATTAATTGGCTATCGGTCATACACAATGATCAGTAAAAACACCCAAAGGCTGGGAATATATGGTTTTGGCGCTGCAGCGCATATCCTAACGCAGGTGGCTCTGAAACAGGGTAAAGAAATTTATGCTTTTACCCGTGATGGTGATCTGACTTCACAGGCTTTTGCGAAAAAAATGGGTGCAATATGGGCCGGGGATTCGTCGCAACCTTCGCCAGAGGTTTTAGATTCAGCGATCATTTTTGCACCGGCAGGGTCACTGATCCCCAAGGCCCTCAAAGATATTGATAAAGGAGGGACAGTTGTTTGTGGAGGTATACATATGAGCGATATTCCTTCATTTCCCTACGAAATACTATGGGGAGAACGTATTATTCGTTCGGTTGCTAACCTGACACGGAAGGATGGGCACGAATTTTTAAAAGTAGCGGCTTCAATACCTGTAAAAACCGAAACGCGATTGTTTCCATTGCTCGAAGCGAATGAGGCACTGGCAGCCCTTAGAAATGGAACGGTGAAGGGCGCTATAGTTTTAGTAATGTAGGTTAAAAAATAAAAGGTTTATCATATTCTATCTGCATTATATTAAACCTGGCATAGCTAAAATCTCCTTTTTCTAATCTCCAGATGACATCAAATTTAGTTGGTACCCTGATATTGTTGATGGATTTATAAACGCCCATTTTAATGATCCATGTTGCCTGATTTTTAACATCAATATACCTTTTTGTTTCAAGCTGGGTTATTTCACCCGCGTCGTTAAATGAAACTATAAAATAGAGTGATAAACCCTGATAATCGTAGGTGAACCTTGCGGTGGTTTGGTCTATAGCCTGCCAATGTAAATTATTGCCCGGCAACAGGTTTGTTGGATACATTACACTTTCACCAAGCCAGCGTTGCAATTCGGCCTGATTGTATGTTTCTCCGGACCCATCAACTATATTATAAACAGATAAAAGTGAAACGATCAGTCGCCCTTTACCTTGAATATACATATCACGGGCTGTAAAGAATGGAGTAATCCCTTTCCAAATAAAACCCGGTGTTTGCGTAGTTGCATATTGTTCGCCTTTGATATTTATCCATTTTTTATCAAACCCTGTTTTGAAATGACCTTCATGAGTAATTCGGGCATACTGAATATATGGCTGATTATCTATTAGGATATGCTTAAAATATCGTTTTGCTGGTTCGGGCAATCCTTCCAACTGCGCGTAGCTGAACCTTTTTACAGGGCCGTTATACCGAGCCGAAAACAGTTTTTTTACTTGTCTTCTGAATTGAAATGTAAAATGTAAACGAACTCCAATATATACAAAAAAGAGTAGTGAAATAATCAAGATTGCTGTTATCATAGGTTCTTAACAGTTGATTTATGATGTGTTTGTGCCCAAAACATTGCTTTAGTAGAGCATTAGGTCAGTCTTGGCAAACTAATTTTGTCTCCGGGGCTTGGATTATTCATAACCACTTTTAATAATGGTTTGTATCATCTTAAACCTACCGTTTGGTTTGATATAATTGGGTAGGTGGGCCGGAATAATAATACCCATACCGGTTTCAAGGTGGTTGGTAACATTTTCGATAACAATATCGGCACTACCCTCAATTATTTGAGCGAAGGTGTCAAACGGACTGGTTTTAACCGTTAGCCCCTCGCCACTGTCGAATGACATAATACTAATATTGCTCGTCGATTTTTTAATAATGGTTTTAATGACAACGGCATTGGGTACATATTCAATTATTTCCACAACAATGTGTGCCTTTCCCGGTTCCAGCCCTGCATCAGCAGGTAATTTACTTTCCATGACCTTTTCATTTTTTTAACCCCTAAATCCATCAAGAGTTTAAGCATTGATGGTCGTTTTAAATTAAAGTTTGAACAAACCGGAACAGTCCGGATCCAAACCATAAATGTCGGCGCAATTGTTATTTAATTAGTTGCATAACTCCCTGATTATATTACATGATTCACACCCGGGTAAACCAATACGAAAACAATTAAAATTATTCCAGGATGATTGTGACGGGTTTTTAGTTGGAAAATGGCCGGAAAAGGGTATGTAAATCCGAGAGCCTTAAATAGATTATACTGTAAACTAACAGCCTGAATTTAATTTATTGGTTATCAAAACCATTGTTGATTTTATCGCTTATTAGAGCAGGAGGCAGCTTTGTTAGTAAAGTTCAATACCCATCGGGTTAAAAATGATAGTGCTGGTGTAAAGCGCCTCGTTTTCTTAGAATTCCCCCGCTTATCAGGGGGCACAAATGATCATAAACAGTTTAGAAGTTCCCATTACCAGGCATGAAAATCTACATCAAAAACATGGTTTGTATCCGATGCAAAATGATCGTTAAACAGCAGTTGCATAAACTTTCAATCAAATATCATCGGGTAGTGCTTGGCGAAGTTGATGTGGCTGAAGATTTAATTGCTGAACAACTTTGGGAGCTTAAAAAAAACCTCCTGAAATTCGGACTGGAGATTTTAGACGACCGGAAGAGTATCCTCATCGAAAAAATAAAAAAAGTGATCGTGGAAATGGTGCATTATGCTGATGAACCGGTTAAAATTAATTTCTCCGATTATCTGAGCGATAAACTCAACCACGATTATACCTATATGGCTAACCTGTTCTCGGAAGTGGTAGGTATCAATATCGAACACTATATCATTATGCATAAGATTGAACGAGTTAAGGAATTGCTCGTTTACGATGAGTTATCATTGACCGAAATATCTTATCAATTGCATTACAGCAGTGTTGCACACTTATCAAATCAATTTAAAAAAATAACCGGTTTAACGCCATCACACTTCAAAAAATATCGGGATACTAAGCTGATGGGGTTGGTTAATCCCTGAAATTAGATTTAGCCTGTCTTTTTTTTAAGCCTTCCATTCAAAAACAATAAAACCGTTCCAGAATTTCGCTGAAGCGGTTTTCAGTAATAGGAGCCGACGTCCACGTGAACCAATTTTTAGATGAACTGAAACGTTTTGCTATTCTATTTGATGATTGAGACCGATTTAAAATATCTAAGCTGTTTTAATTGAACCAATTATTATTATTACTATTATTCATTTTATTAGGTAGTTTGCATTGGTTCATGTTGTACTTTTTCAAAATAAAGTTTCGGCAAAATGATAATAGTCTCGTACGGTATGTTTTCTTTTTGCCAGTAAATAACAAAGTTTACTCTTGCGCGAATTAGCTCAAAGTTGCGGTTTTTTAATGTTTCTATTTCATTTAGGATTTTTTTTGAAAATTTTAAAATCGGTTGACCGTTTTGATTTGCACATCCATCTCCTGTTATAACCAGTTTATCCCCCGCCATTAATAGTGAAATGCTGTGTTGCTTATCGATGAAATAATCAAGCCAAAGGTCTTCATGCGTTAGATGTTTAACTAATAGCGTAGGTGGTTCGTATATTTTAGGGTCGTCAATAGCTTCCATATCATCGACTATTATTCTATCAAATAGGCTGGTATTTAGATGAATTATTAAGTTTTGCTTGGCCCTAGTAATAGCAACATATATTTTCCTTCTTTCTTCGTCGGTTGATATATTGTAGTTGCTCAGCATTAGGAAAACATTATCAAATTCCTTTCCTTTTGCTTTGTGGATGGTTGATACAAAAATAACATCGCCCCCCTTAGGGTAAAAATCTTCTAATTTAGATTCGCGAATGAATACTTCCAGATCTGATTTGTATTTGACCTTAGTATTAATGGTCTCAAAATCATCTATTAAATTTTTGCAAACTATCCAGTTCCCGGTGTTTTTAAATTTTGCAGTAAACGCTCGTTTAGCATTTTCCCACACATCATCGGTTACCACACGGACTTGGTCATCGTGATTTAATAAGGCTAGAAAATACCTGATCTCAGCAAGGTTATATAAATTGAAGCTGTCGTTTGTTTGTATCAGTTTGGCGTTTAATCCATTTTTTAACAATAATCCGGTTATTTGTAGTGCTTCGTCATTATTTGGCACCAGAATGCAAGTGCTGCCGGCCAGCGGCCTGTTGATCACATCGTTTACCAGCGGCATGAGTAAGTTACTGTGCCTGTAATGCACTAATTTTATTTGCCCATTTTCGGCTTGCTTAGCTAATACCGGTACTTTTTTTAAGCGATGGGTTATGTTTATGGCAAACTGGTTTGCAAAATCAACAATGTTGCTTTTACTGCGATAGTTCTCCAGCAGGTTGTACTGTACTGCGCCATTAATTTGCAGCAATTGCTGCAAATGCTTTGAATTAGCGCCCCTAAACTCAAAAATGTTCTGGTCATCGTCGCCAACAGCAATCACCCGCAAGTCCTCGTTTTCCCTCATCAGAGTTTTTATCAACTCAAACTCATCTATAGCCATGTCCTGAGCTTCGTCAATAACCAAAACAGTTTTAGTGATCCGATTGGTCTCAACGTCTTTGTTCTTTATCTTTTCTACTGTTTTTTTTAATATCGAGTCTGATTTTTCAAGACTTCCAACTTTCCCCAACAGGTCAAAGCAATAGGAGTGGAATGTTTTTATTTCAACAAAGTGGGCCGCATTGCCAATTAGTTTTAGCAACCTCTTTTTAAACTCAGTAGCGGCGGCTCTCGAAAATGTGAGCATCAACAACTGTTCATGTTTTACATCCTCCATTAATAATAACGATGCTAATTTATGAACCAGTACCTTGGTTTTGCCGCTGCCTGGCCCGGCAGTTACAACAATATACTTGCATGTGTTATCTTTTATAATGCTAAGTTGCGCCGGTGAAAGCTCTCCAAATAGCTGGTTGAATTTAGCCCGTGTTAGATTTTGTTTTATCTCTCTTTGACGGTCGCCTTTAAAATATTTACTAAGAAACGAGGTGTAGTTTAACTGAAAATAATCTTCCACAAATTGAAGCGCGCCCCGATAATCATCTATCATTTTTTTTGCATACTCACCAACAATGTGTATTTGTTCAACCTTGTTCTGATAATACTCCGCCAGCTTTTGGTAATCGTCTGCCTTATATTGTATTTTATTATTTTTCTCCAGCCTTTCTACCGTCAATTGGTTATAAACCACCAGAAAACCACCCTCAATTTTAATGGCTTCAATTTTTGAAAGATAAAACAGCGTATCTTCGATATCATAAATATCTATTTCTAAGTGGTGAAACCCACTCTGGCGCTGATAAGCATCTTTCAACTCTTGCACGGAAAACTCAACTAAAACTTCTTCAACGTTTGGCGCATCTTTCGATGTACTATTGTTTTTGCTGTATAGAAAGTCAACCATAAATCCCGCGAGTTCCCGTCGCTTCTCAAATTTCTCTTTTAAAATATTTAAAGGTTGCTGGCTGTAAACTTCAAAATGATTTCTTGCTCCTGGTTTTACTTTTCGTTTTATCCAGTTTTTTATCACCCAAAAGTTAATGACCGTTTTTATTTTATTAGGTGTTACATCGGCACATCCCTCGTATTCAACGTATTCATTTAATTCTTTTATATCAAAGGTTTCCGGTTGTTCATGTATAACGCCTAAAAGGCTTTTTTCAATTTTGCTGAATGTTTCTACTATTTCGATTGACCTTTTTTTGTTTTCTCCATATTTTATAAAAGCAGTCAAATCTTTTGTATCGGCCAGGATATTTTCCTGGCGCAACAAACTAATGATATTTATAACTTCCTCCTTAACGATGCCTAAATGATCGCAGATGTAATCGACCCTTGTTTCGGCGGCTTCGTCATTTGCCTCTTTGCGCCTTTTACTTGAAAAAAGTTTTTTGATAATCCTCGCCGCTTTAATTTTTTGGTTTTCGGTAAAATGTTCAGACAAGTTTATTTTCTCTATCGCTTCTTGGACATTTTGGCTGAGGATGCTATTTGCAAATATCCTTGGCGAGTTTTGCCCGCGTTTTAAATAACCGGCATCTTCCAGCGCGGCTATAGCTGTTGTTACCCTTTTCTCTATATCCGCTACACTTTCGTCCCAACCTGCTTTTCGTGCAATTTCTAAGGCTGAATTTGAAACCTTAGAACGGAATCGCGTAATATCTTTTACCGCTTTCCAAATTTGCTGTATTTCCTTGATCGATATTTTGGTTTGATTAAGCCTTATAAAATGTTTACTTAGGTCTTCTTCGTTAAATAACACGTAGCAATCGGCATTAATAGTTTCATCGCGCCCAGCCCGGCCAGCTTCCTGTACATAATTTTCTAGCGAATCCGAAATGTCATAATGTATAACGGCCCCAACATCCTTTTTATCGACCCCCATACCAAAGGCTGAGGTGGCAACCATGATTTTGATCTCGCCTAACAAGAATGAATTTTGATTGGCGATTTTATTTGCAGCTTCCATTTTGCCATGAAAGCACATAGCATTTAAACCGTCTTTGGTTAGCCTTTCTGCAAGCGTTTCCGCCTTGCGTGTACGTGATACGTAAATAATAGTTGGGCAGTCTTTATCAGTTACGATGTCTCTGGCCGCCATATATTTCTCCTCTTCATCGCCTTTTTCAAAAACCCGGTAGTAAAGGTTTGTTCTTGAAGCCTTAGAGCTAAACAGGTCGAGCTCCAGACCGAGATTGTTCTTAAAATAGGCTCGGATATCTTCAACAACCTGCGGTTTTGCCGTAGCAGTAAAGCAGGATACAGGAATAGGTTCGTCGAGATTTTTTTTCTCCTGGAGGGCTTTGATAAACTCT
The DNA here is from genome assembly GCA_903863845.1 of uncultured Mucilaginibacter sp. Lineage (GTDB taxonomy): Bacteria > Bacteroidota > Bacteroidia > Sphingobacteriales > Sphingobacteriaceae > Mucilaginibacter. The sequence goes on from CAIPDP010000048.1 coordinate 7,475, forward strand.
GCGATGTATAAATAATCCACCCTGAAGTCTTGTCCCCACGAAGAAAGGCAATGCGCTTCGTCAATTACAAAACGTGCTATTTTTCTACCCAGTAATAACCGTTCGATGGTTTTTGACCTCAGCGATTCCGGCGAAATATAAAGCAGAAAGGTTGATCCGTCTTCCACGCGTTCAAAGGATTTTGCTCTTTCAATAGGATCGAGTAACCCATTTATCGTGACCGCCTCTGTTATCCCGATCTTTTCCAGGTTATCCACCTGGTCTTTCATTAACGATTGCAGCGGAGAAATTACAACTGTAAGCCCTTTGGTATTTTCGCCGCTCATTAAAGCCGGCACCTGGAAGGTAACTGATTTGCCGCCGCCAGTGGGAAAAACTGCCAGTAACGATTTGCCATTAATGGCGGATTTTACAGCGTTTTCTTGCAATTCTTCACCTACATATAACCTGTACGAAGGGTGGCCAAAAAACCTTTTAAGTGCTTGGCGGGCATCAAGCGCCTTGTCACAATAAGTACAATCGCTAAAGCATGGCGTGTTTCTTAATAGGCGCATCACGCGGTCAACCTTCGGATAGTTTTTTAATACCCAGGGCGGAGTGATTGAATAACGGTTACTCGCATTAATCAACGATAAGCAATAGGCTAGCTCAATTGGGTTTTCCGATACCAATTGTACAAGATTCGCCTGACTACAAATTTCATGCTTAAATTTCCTTTGAATAAGTTCGGTAGTATCGAGATGTTCGACAGCGTAATTATTGAATCTGAAAAACCCAAAGAACATTGGGCTCGCTTTCAGCAGCTGAAAATAAATTTGTTTTAGTATATCATCGGTTTGTCTAAAGGCTGCTACTTCATCATAGAAAAGATCTCTTGCTTTTATCGAATCGTTTAGAGGATTGTTTAGCTCATCGCTTTGCAGTTTATCATCCTTCAGCAATGCGTGATATGGCGTAGACGGGAATAACAGAGGCGATAGAAAAAGGGTATCGATAATATTATGCCTGTCAATAGTCAGACTATTAATTACTCCTCCAATATACTTTAAATCGTGGTTGAAAATATTATGACCGCAAATGAATTTCGCGTCTTTTAAAAACTCAGTAAAACCGACTACTGACGAACTATGAAAAGTATTTTCATTATTCGTGATGCAGCCTATATCAAGTATTCTACCGGATTTCGGATCGATCTCGGTGTCTATGAATGCTATTGTATTCAACTTGAGGCAGGATAAATTACGCTTATTGGCTTTAAAACTTACCCTAATATAGGAAATGTTGCCAGGATCGAACGATAATGTTCCAAACAACAAAGTACTCCTGCCATAGCAGGAAGGCTTTGTACCCAGAGCCGGGACGAACCGGCACGGCCTTGCAGCCATTGGTGTTTGAGACCAACGCGTCTACCGCCCCTATAGCTATCGGGGCCACCATCAGGGGCATTATATACATTAAAACAGAAAAGCCTGTAAACAATGTTTACAGGCTTTTTCTATTTTTTTCCAGTACCCAGAGCCGGGGTCGAACCGGCACGGCCTTGCAGCCATTGGTGTTTGAGACCAACGCGTCTACCGATTCCGCCATCTGGGCATTGGGTGAACAACGGTGGATTAGTTCGTTTGTTCAGAATCGGGTTGCAAATGTATTTAAACTCTCCTTAATCCGCAACAAATATTTTTCGCGATAATAAAGATCCAATATGGCCTCCAGGCGGCTTTCCTTGGCGGTATCATCTAATGACTCGTAGCCGCCGGTCAATTTGCTGAGCTGCAACTGTATATCATCATCGGCAGCAAGTACTTCGTTGCTGATAGCGGCCAGCTGATCAGCACTGTCAGCCTCCATTAATCGTTCATTGATATCCATCATTTCCATCAGGAAGTCGGACGGAAGCTGCGGTTTGGCACCATCAACCAATAAATTATGCTGACGTAAAATATATTCCAGCCGTTTGGCAGGATCCGACAAAGTTTGCCAGGCTTTATTATTAATCGTAGATAGTTCCAGTATTTCCTGCTGTTTTTCATCGCTTTCATTCGCGTAAAAGTCAGGATGGTATTCTTTGCTGAGCCTGTAAAACTGTTTTTTTAAAGCTTCAACATCAGGGTGGAAGGATTCAGGTATGCCGTAAAACTCGAAGAAATTGATCATAGATAAAGCAAAGGTCACGAATTTAAGCGAATGAGAGACACGAATTGTACACATTAGGGCTAAAAATTGACACGAATTGTACGAAGTACACAAATATTGTGCGGGGCGGTATCCGAATAGGAGTCTGGCAATTAGCACAATTAGCCTATATTCGTGCAATTCGTGCTATCAATTCGGGTCTAATTATCATATTTGTACATGTCTTTATACCAACAGATACGGCAGAAGCCGTTCTTCATTATCGGTCCATGTGTTATGGAAAACCAGGACCTGCTTTATACTGTCGCCGAAAAAGTGGCCGAGTTGGGTCAGAAATATCCGATAACCGTTGTTTTCAAATCCTCTTTTGATAAAGCTAATCGTACTTCTATCCATTCATACCGTGGTCCGGGTATTGAAAAAGGCATGGAAATGCTGCAAAAGGTCAAAGAACGTTTTAATTTACCGGTGACAACCGATATACACGAACCTGGTCAGGCAGCTATCGTGGCCCAGGTGGCTGATATTTTGCAGATACCTGCTTTCCTGTGCCGCCAAACCGATCTGCTGGTGGCTGCTGCGGCTACCGGCAAAATAGTTAATGTGAAAAAGGCCCAGTTCCTTTCAGGCCAGGATATGTTTTACCCGGCACAAAAAGTAATTGAAGCAGGTAACGAACAAGTGATCCTGACTGAGCGCGGTAACATGTACGGCTATAATAACCTGGTGGTTGATTTCAGGAATATATACGACTTGAAGAAATTTGGTCACCCTGTTTGTATGGACTGTACCCATTCGGTACAACGGCCAGGTGGAGCAGTGGGTAAAACCGGTGGCGACCGTACTTTTGTACCAATGATGGCATTGGCTGCTAAAGCCTTTGGAGCAGATGGCTATTTTATGGAAACACATCCCGATCCCGATAACGCGCTAAGCGATGGCCCTAATATGGTTAAATTGCATGAAATAGAAGAGGTTATCAAACCGCTTATTGTCTGAATCGGGATTAAGCAGATTGAACCGATTTAAGGATAACTTATATCATTAACAAAAACCAAACCCCCTCTCCCCTGGAGAGGGCTGGGGTGAGGCGAAGAACACCGTCTGAACCACGATTTAACAGATTAAACGGATTTACATAAGAAACAAAAACTAAACCCCCTCTCCCCCGGAGAGGGCTGGGGTGAGGCGAAGAATACCGTCTGAACCACGATTTAACAGATTAAACGGATTTACATAAGAAACAAAAACTAAACCCCCTCTCCCC
>CAIPDP010000049.1 GCA_903863845.1 uncultured Mucilaginibacter sp.
CTTTTCATAAACTGCCAGGGCTTCATCGTATTTTTTCTGGAGGGTATACACATTGGCCTGATCGAAATAGTATTCGGGCTTGTCCGGGTCGATCTTTAGCAGTTGGGTAAAAACATTTTCAAGCTTATCTATATTGTTGCTCTTTTCGTAGCAATCAGCAAGCGAAACCCAGTACCACTCGTTCCGGGGGTTAACTGCGACCGCCTTTTCCAGTAGATCCTGTGCCGAAGGGTAATCATTTTCCACCTTTTTCAGCGTAGCCAGTTCATACATGGAGGCATCATTACGCGGATCAACCTGTAATACCTGGGTAAATATCTCGGATGCCAGCTTAAAATTTTCAATGGTTTTTTCCCGCAGCGCCGAATAAAATAGCTGTTTGACCGTCAGGCTGTCTGATTGTGTCAGGGCTTTACCGGCCTTATTATCTTTTTGCTGCGCCAGTGCAAAAACCGGCAACAATAAAAACATCAATAGTAAATTCCTTTTCTGTTCCATTATCCGACCCCTGTATGCCCATAACCGCCAGCCCCGCGTGATGTTTCGGTTAAAACTTCAACTTCATCCCATACTACCTTCTCGTGCCGGGCTATAATCATTTGTGCTATCCTGTCACCTGAATTGATTGGAAAAAGTTCTTGCGAAAAATTGATCAGCAACACTTTGATCTCGCCACGGTAATCCGCATCTATTGTCCCCGGTGAATTTACAATGCTGATGCCATGCTTAAAAGCGAGGCCACTTCGCGGTCTGATCTGCGCTTCGAAGCCTTCGGGCAATTCGATAAATAATCCGGTTGGGATCAGCTTACGCTCCATTGGCCCCAGGACTATCGTACCATCAATATCAGCACGGATATCCATACCAGCGGCATGAGCCGTTTCATAAGCAGGAAGTATATTTTTCGATCTGTTGATTATCCTGATGGTCATTCCCTGCTGAGTATTGCTTTGATATCCTTACGCTCAAAAAAATAGGCCACAAGTACATAGCCGATCAATAGTGCGTCACCGGCAAATATATTGTGCTTAAAGATATAGAACGATAAGAAAACGATTATTATCGATGAAATGATATAAGCACCGTTCTTTTTAAGATTGTAGGGGATAGGGTAATTTTTTTGTCCCCAAACGTAGGATAGGATCATCATAATGGTATAGGCGATCAGCGATGTCCAGGCCGAAGCCATATAGCTGTAGGTGGGTATGAACAGCACATTCAGTACAATGGTTGCTATGGCACCGATCCCGGAGATATATAAACCATATTTGGTTTGGTCGGATAGTTTGTACCAAACGGATAAATTCATGTAAATACCGAGGCTTACGTAGCCGAATACCAATGGCGGTATCACATCGATCCCCACCCAATAACTCCGACCGGGGATAAAATATTTCATCAGCAGATCGATATTGGCGATCAGTCCGATGAAAATAATGCAAACTGCGATCACGAAATAATCCATGATCCGGGCATAGGTTTGATTGGCGTTTTTATTTTTAGCGTGATTGAAGAAAAACGGCTCGGCCCCCAGGCGAAAAGCATTGATAAAAATACTCAGGAAGATGGATATTTTGGCACAGGCGCCATAGATACCTACATCGCGCAGCCCGATTTTTGGTGGCAATAACCATCCCAGCATCAGTTTATCGGCATTTTCGTTGATCAGGTACGATAGATTGGCGATGAGGATTGGCCAGCTGTAAGCGTACATTTCGAACAGCATTTTGCGGTCAAAATCAAACCTTATTTTCAATAACTCCGGCAATAGCAGTATAAGGGTTACAATACTGGCAACCAGGTTTGAAAGAAAAACATAGCCAACCCATCCCTTGATATACCAATGGCCAACCCATGCCGAGCCTGCTAACTGGTGGCGCATCCAAAACGGGATCAACCAAATGAAGATCAAATTGAGACTGATAAATATGCCAATATTGATGGTCTTGATCAGGCTATACTTACCCGGCCTGCCATCTGCCCGTAATTTGGCAAAGGGTATAACGCACCATGCATCCAGAACTAAAATAGCCAGAAAATATTCGATATAGGTGATGAAATCAGCGTGACTGGTACCCACCACGGCCCGATGGGCATGAACGATCTTCGACGAGGCACTCACGTTGATCAGATCGGCGATCGGACTGATGAAAGGCAGTACCAACAATAAAAATATCAGTGTGATAGATACCACCGAAGCAAAGGCATTGTTGTATACCCGCTGCTTGTTGTTTTCGTATTTGTTCAGGTACCTGAAAAAAGTAGTTTCCATTCCAAATGCCATTACAGCATTCAGTATCGAAACATAGGCAAACATGGTGGTTAATATCCCGTAAGTTCCGGCAGGATAGGCTTTGGTATAAAGGGGCGTCAGAAAAAAGCTTAATACCCTGCCCGCTATGGTGGTTATACCGTAAACGGTAGTTTGGCCTGCAAATTTTCTAGCGGTCGACAATGTATGATCTCGTAATTCAGATTTTTATCAGACCGGGGCTCATTCCGCAATTCCAGTTCCGAATTCCGAATTCCCTAAAGTCTTTTTTTTACCACTTCAAAATTACGATAGTTTTTTAATTCGCCTTCATGGCGCTCTACAGAAATTACTTTGGCGTGTTCGGGACCTTCTTTACACCAGTCGAGGAACATTTCCAGCGCAACTTTATCTCCTTCAGCCTCAATATAAACACTGCCATCAGGCTCGTTGCTGATCTGGCCTTTTATCCCCAGCTGATCGGCAACAGCCTTGGTTGCGCCCCTGAAAAATACGCCTTGCACCTGGCCTGTAACGATGATATTGAGGTGGGATTTCATTTTGGTTGTAGATTAGTTGTATTGGTTGTATTTGTTGGATTAGTTGTAGTGGTTGTACCAATAGCTATCGGGATGGTAGTCCCGATAGCTATCAGGAAATTTAATACAATTTAAGACGCAAATATAAACCAGTTCAACTAATGCAACTAATACAACCGGTTGAACCACTACAACCAGTTCAACTACTATAACCAATACAACTAATACAACTATCCCAATAGCTATCGAGACAACTAAACTAACCGCCTCACTTTAGTATCCGGCGTAATACGCAGACCATCGAGGCCGGTAATGAGGTTTAGTCCTGGTGTTTTACCAGGTTCGAGGGTGCCTTTTTCGTCTTCGATGCCTAAAAATCTGGCACCATTGCGGGTTGCCCAGGTGATCAGTCTTTCGGTGCTGATCGCTGGGAATTTCTCTTGTATCAAGCGCATCTCATGCAGGATACATAGTTTGGTATTGGATGCAAGGCTGTCGGTCCCTAAGGTAAGGTTGAAGCCCTGATCGATGAAAAGTTCTATTTTGGGTAATTTGTTCTCGATATACAGGTTAGCGCCGGGGCAGAAACAAAAATGTACTTTTTTATCAAAACGTTTGATGAAGTAGATATCCTTCAGGTTAGTGCATGAGTTATGCACCAGCAACACTTCCTGCTTATTACTCAACAATGGGATGATGGTTTGTACCGAATTACGGGCCTGTGATTTAAAATGACTGATATCGATACCAAAATGTGCATACAGGTCGATGAATTCGCCCGAACGGTAACGGAAAAACTTATTCTCCTCTTCGCTCTCCTGGTTGTGGATGCTCATTAAATTCTTCACCGCACCATCGCTGTAATGCTTGATCAGTTTATATAATTCTTTGGATACTGAGTACGGCGAATGAGGAGTAACCGAACTTGAAGCAGGCTTAAACTCAGCAGCCAGGGCCAGCGCTTTATCAAACGCTTCCTGTGCTTTTGCCGGCTGGAAGCTAAATACCTCTGAAAATGAATGGTAATATATTTTGCTCTTAGCCTTAACAGGGATAGTTACATTGCTATTGCAGATATCGCCAACCGCAACAATGCCATTATCGTACATTTCCTGATCGGCTTTGATGGCGGCATCAGTTATGGTCGATTGCTCGGCTGCCCGAACGGCCTGGATACCTTTGATGAATTCGATCAAACCATTGCCGGGTTCAATTTTATCTTTCAGGTGCGAAAGTTCGAGGTGGCAGTGGGTATTGATAAAACCGGGGCATATGATCCCTTCCAACTGCACAATGGGCTGGTTATTGGAGAAATCATGACTTGAAACTGAAATAATTCTACCGTTGTCATCAACAGCTACGACCCCATTTTTTATAGGATCAGCATTCACCGGAAAAACGTAGTCGGCTTTAAAAATTTTCATTCAACTTTGTTTATTCTTCCTGTCCTCCCAGAATCGAAAAAAGCCCGGTTCCCTCTTTCAAAAAGACTTGTTTTTGATTCCAATTGTGCCTCTTATGTAAATAAATTTACCAGCCCAAAGGCATTGATCCCAAATTAAGTAACTTTGTACCGTGACGTCCAAAGACAAAATCGATATCCGTAGCCTGAGTGCCGAAGCATTGACAAACCATTTTACCCAATTTGGCGAAAAAGGTTACAGGGCAAAGCAAGTTTATGAGTGGCTTTGGCAAAAATCGTGTGTTTCTTTCGATGAAATGAGTAATATTTCGAAAGAACTGCGAAAAAAACTGGATGACACCTTTGTGATCAACGCCGTAAAGATCAGCAACTCGCAATTCAGTTCTGATAAAACTATAAAAAATTCCTTTGTTTTACACGATGATCACCTGATCGAGGGCGTATTGATTCCTACCCCCGAAAGGATGACAGCCTGTGTATCATCGCAGGTAGGTTGCAGCCTTACCTGCAAGTTTTGCGCGACCGGCTATATGGAGCGCAAACGTAATTTAAACCCCGATGAGATCTACGATCAGGTGGTGCTGATCGATAAGCAAGCCAGGGAAAATTACGGATTACCACTAAGCAATATTGTTTACATGGGTATGGGTGAGCCGCTGCTCAATTATGCCAATGTGCTGAAATCAGTTGAACGGATCACGGCCGAAGATGGGCTGAATATGGCTGCAAAAAGGATCACCGTTTCTACAGCCGGTATTGCCAAAATGATCAAAAAACTGGGTGATGATAAAGTGAAGTTCAACCTTGCCCTGTCGCTGCATGCTGCCAACGACGAGAAACGCAATACCATTATGCCTATCAATGAGCAAAACTCGTTAAAGGCATTGGCCGAGGCATTGAAATACTATTTTGCCAAAACAAAGAACCCGGTAACCTACGAGTATATTGTCTTTAATAATTTCAATGATGAGTTGCAGGATGCGATGGAATTGGCCAAATTCTGCAAGCATGTGCCATGCAAGGTAAACATCATTGAATATAACCCTATTTCTTTCGCCAGTTTCCTCAATGCCGGTGAAGACAAAATAGAAGCCTTTGCCGAATACCTGCGCAGCCAGGGTGTGATTACCGTGATACGCCGCAGCCGGGGTAAGGATATTGATGCCGCCTGCGGGCAATTGGCGATCAAAGAAGAGGCCAAGTCTGAATCTATTTAAACCATCATTTTTTTTATCTGCCGCGTTCTGCTAAATTCATCGCGTGAAATTGCAAGCACGCTACCTAACCGATTTCGTTTCCCTTATCTTCCCCGACCTTTGCCAGGCCTGCCGCGTCAATCTGGTTAGCGGCGAAGAACTGCTCTGTACCGATTGCCGCTATAACCTGCCATTTACAAATTTTCACCAAAAGCCTGATAATATCGTTGCACAGCAATTTTGGGGCAGGATCAATGTCGAGGCGGCTTATGCGCTCTGTTATTTTATCAAAGGCGGTAAAATGCAGCACCTGATGCATCAGTTCAAATACAAGGGTGTGCAAAAGATAGGGCATTTGCTGGGCCACATTGCCGGCGATCAACTGGTTCAAAACCCCCTGTTTAATTCGGTTGACATTATCATACCCGTACCCTTGCACAAAAGCCGGCAAAAGCAAAGAGGCTATAACCAGAGTACCTGTTTCGCCGAAGGCATTTCAGAAAAATTAAATAAACCGGTTATCGAAAATAACCTTGTTCGGGAACGGGCTACTGCCACACAAACTCAGCGTACCCGTTTTCTACGTTTTGAAAATATGCAGGAAGTGTTCCGTGTAATTGATGCTCAGCGTTTAAAAAACAAACATGTGCTGCTGGTAGATGATATCGTTACAACAGGTTCAACCCTCGAAGCCTGCGGCACCGAATTATTAAAAATTGAAGGCCTGAAACTCAGCATCGCCACCATAGCCTACGCCGAATAAGACACGATTTTGGAATTTAAATGATTTGAAGAATTATCTGGCGAAAATTAGCCGCTCCCAACTACCAATACCCGATACCTGATACCCAATAACCGATACCTGATACCCGATAACTGATACCCGATACCTGATCCCTGATACCTGATACCCGATACCCAATAACCGATACCTGATACCCGATAACTGATACCCGATACCCGATACCTAATCACCAATCAACTAACCTTCTGATACTTCGCCAGCTTATCGTATAAGCCTTTGGGGTCAAATGGTTTCAGGATATAGTCGTTCATGCCTGAGTTTTCGATCTCGTTGATCTCGCTGTTGAGCATGGAAGCCGTAAGGGCAATGATGGGTAATTGCTGGTAAAAAGAATCTTCTTTTGAACGGATGATCTGTGTTGCTTCGATACCGCCCATTACCGGCATGTGGATGTCCATTAATACAACATCAATTTGATGATTGCCTTCCAGCTTTGCTATCGCTTCTTCTCCGTTCTCGGCAAATTCTATGGTTGCTCCCCATTTGGTAAGCACTTTATTGATGAGTAGCCTGTTGATCTGATTGTCATCAACAACCAGCACAGTTAATTGCAGTCCTGTTTCCACGGTATTATTATGATTAGTGGTATCTAAATGCTCTTTATCAAACTTTAAGGTGAACCAGAATGTCGACCCTTTGCCTAAAATACTGTCAACGTGTATCGTAGCTCCATGCAGTTCTATAAGCTTCTTCGTTATTGCCAGGCCCAGCCCGGTACCGCCATATTTGCGTGAGGTATCCGATTCGGCTTGCTTAAACGACTCAAAGATGGTGTTTATTTTGTCATTTGCAATGCCTATGCCGGTATCTGTTATAGCGAATCGTATTTTAACAAAACGATCCGTCTGCCCAATTACCTGAGCATCAATGGTCACGCCACCGGTTTCGGTAAACTTAACAGCGTTTCCAACCAGGTTCAATAGTATCTGGCATAAACGGGTGCGGTCGCCGATGATCGTTTGCGGGATACCTTTATCAACATTATGCCTGATATAGATCTTCTTTTCGCTGGCATTAAACTGCATCGAGCTGGATATGCTTTGCACCAATTCGTGCAATTCAACCGAGGTACGTTCCAGTTCAATATTGCCGGTTTCTATCTTGGTAAAATCAAGCACGTTATTGATCAGAGTCATCAGGTTTTCGGCCGAGAATTTGAGTATGCCCAGGTTCTCTTTGTGTATCTCTTCCGAATTATTATCCAGCAACAAATGCGACATCCCGATAACCGCATTTAACGGCGTACGTATTTCGTGACTCATTACCGAAATGAACATATCCTTGGCACGGCTTAACTGCAGGGCCTCTTCACGTGCTGCGATCAGCTCCATTTCGGCTTTCTTTTTGGCCGTAATATCAATGATAACCTCAATATATTTATCAATATTGCCATTTTTATCCAGGATAACGGAGTTGATCACAGACAGCCAAAGTGGCGTTCCATCTTTCCGATACACCAGCAGGTCCACTTCAAATGATTGTTTTGCGCGCGATAATTCACGGGATTTATGGATCACCGATACGTCGGTCAGCTCGCCTTTCAATACATCGCCCAGGCGTTTTCCTTTGGCTTCGTCAATAGCATAGCCGGTTATATTTTCAAAGGCTTTATTTACCCATTCAACCTTGCCCGATTTGTCATTGATTACAACACCGCTTGTGGTACTGCTGGCCACCAGCGATAGCATATTGTTTTGCTCTTCGGTTTTCTTACGCTCGCTGATATCAACCATCACGCCTACCTGGCGCTCGATATTGCCGGTCTCATCCAGCAGCGGTGTATTGGATAAATGAACCCAAACCGGTGTACCATCCTTACGGTAAACCTGTAATTCAATTTCGTAGGGTTGGTTATATTTCACAGCGGTGAGTGCTGTGTTGTATACCTCCATGTCGGTTTCCTCGCCTATCAATAGGTTATCATAGGCCTTGCCCAGCATTTCGTCAAGCGAATACCCAATCAATTTTTCCTGCGCTTCGTTGATCCAGATGATATGACCTTTGCCATTCCTGATGATGATACCACTTGGCGACTTACGTGCAGCAAACGATAAAATATCCAGGTCTGTTTCGGCTTTGCGTTGCGAGGTAATGTCGGTACCATTGGCGTACCATTTGCCTTCCCTGAAATTGAGTTGCCAGCCCAGCCATTTGATATCGCGGGTGGTACTTAATACGGGTGTCTTTATCTCAAATGATTTCTGCTGTTTTTCAAAACCCTTTTTGATCATCTGCCGGGCCGAAACGGTAATACCTTCTGAAAATAAATTCCAGAAAACATGTCCGATGGATTGTGCTGCGGTATAGCCCAATATATCAGCAGCCGCATTGTTGATCATTTCGATCCTGAACTCGCGATCCATTACGCAATGTATGGCAGCAGAGGTATTGACCAGGTTTTGCAGATCCTTCTCACGACGGCGGATATCTTTCAGTTCCTTCCGCTTTCGGGTGAGAATAAGATGCGAAACAACGGAATCGGCTAAAGTTCGCAGGGCTTGTAATTGTTCTTCCGCCAATTTACGTGGCACAAGATCCATCACACATAAGGCCCCTAACCGGTAACCCTGAGGATCGATCAATGGCGCACCGGCATAGAACCTGATATGCGGTTCATGAACTACAAAGGGATTCTGATTTAAAGTTTCGTGGAGGGTCAGATCGCTGATCTCCAGTATATCCGACCCGTTGATAGCGTGATTGCAAAAGGCATCGGCTCTTGATATTTGCTTAACATCAATACCAACGCTCGATTTTACCCATTGCTTATCTGCATCTATAAAAGTAATCAGCGCCATTGGAGCTTCGCAGATAAAGGATACAAGCCGGCTGATACCGTCAAGTTCTTTCTGCGGCGAAGTACCGAAAAATTGGTAAGTACTAAGGGCGCCTAAGCGTTTCTCTTCTGAAAATGCAGTTTGTGTTTTATTCACGTTATAATTAATCCGAGTCGTTACCTCGGTATAATGGAAAATCTTCCATCAACCGATGTACCTTTTTACGTATTTTACGCAAAGAAGGTTCATTCTCGGGATCAATTAATACTGCGTCGATCAGTTCAACAATTTGTTCCATATGCTTTTCTTTCAAGCCACGGGTGGTGATCGCAGCCGTACCTACACGTATGCCTGAGGTAACAAAGGGCGACTTATCATCAAATGGAACCATATTTTTATTAACGGTAATATCGGCAGCTACAAGGGCATTTTCTGCTGCTTTTCCGGTGATATTTTTGTTGCGAAGATCGATCAGAATCAAATGGTTATCTGTACCACCTGATATGATCTCGTAACCGCGTTCGGTAAGGGATTTTGCCATTGCGGCGGCATTCTTTTTCACTTGCAGGATATATTTCATATAATCCTCACTCAGTGCTTCTCCAAAGGCGATGGCCTTGGCTGCAATGATATGCTCCAACGGACCACCCTGTGTACCCGGGAAAACACCCATATCCAGCAATGACGACATCATGCGTGTCTCGCCTTTAGGGGTTTTGTAACCAAATGGGTTTTCAAAATCCTTACCCATTAAAATGATACCACCACGAGGACCACGCAGGGTTTTATGGGTTGTAGTGGTTACGATATGGCAATGTGGAAGCGGGTCGTTCAATAAACCACGTGCGATCAAACCAGCAGGGTGCGAAATATCTGCCAACACAAGGGCACCTATTTTATCGGCAACGCTACGGATAAATGCATAATCCCAATCGCGCGAATAGGCTGATGCACCACAAATGATCAGTTTCGGCTTTTGTTCTAAGGCAACTTTTTCAAGCTGCTCATAATCTATCCTGCCGGTTTCTTTTTTTACTCCATAAAAATGAGGCTCGTATAATTTACCTGAGAAGTTAACAGGTGAACCATGGGTCAAATGCCCGCCATGCGAAAGATCAAATCCCAATATTTTATCACCAGGCTGCAATATGGCCAGCATCACTGCTGCGTTGGCCTGCGCACCTGAATGGGGTTGTACGTTGGCCCATTCGGCATTGAACAGTTGTTTGGCACGATCGATCGCGATATTCTCTATCTCGTCAACCACCTGGCAGCCGCCATAATAGCGCTTGCCCGGCAAACCTTCAGCGTACTTATTGGTAGCCACCGAACCTGCGGCTTCCATCACCTGCCTGCTTACAAAGTTTTCTGAAGCGATCAGTTCAATTCCTTCTTCCTGGCGTTGTTGCTCTTCGTCAAGCAACTTAAATATCAATTTGTCTCTTTTCATTCTTCGGTTTAAAATCGGCTGCTAAGATAAGAGTTTAAGGTGAATGGTAAAGGGTTAATGGTGAAAGGTTAATGGAGAAAGGTGAAAGGTGAAAGGTGAAAGGAGAAAGGAGAAAGGTGAAAGGTGAAAGGTGAAAGGTGAAAGGAGAAAGGTGAAAGGTGAAAGGTGAAAGGTGAATGGTATAGGGTTAATGGTTAAAGGTGTGGTGATTGGTATTGGGTATCGGGTATTGGGTATTGGGTATTGGGTATCAGGCTGCAGATATCCAGAAATTATTGAAACCGAGGCCTACCTGTATCCTGATGAGGTCCTGCTGGAGCATTTCGAGGACGGCCAGAAAATTGTAGACAAAATGTACCTTGTTTTCAGATCGTTTGGCGATCGATTTAAAATCGAGTCTTTCGTTGATGCGTAGCAGGTCGTTAATGGCACGCTTTTGCTCTTCGATGGTGTAAGGGTATTGTACAACGGTATGCTTAACTTCTTCGGAACGGTTTTGATAACGTTTGTTCAGTTTATCAAATACGGTCATTAACTTATACAGGCTGATCTCGGCAAGTTCTTCACCGGGTACGGTCACTTTTTCAACCTGTTGCAGGTCAAAAGCAATATTGCCGCGTTTTTCACGGGCAAAACGCTCCTCTTCCATTGGTCGCAATTGCTCGCATACTTCTTTGAACTTTTTGTATTCGATCAGTTTGCGTATCAGCTCAGCTTTAGGGTCGTGTTCCGTTCCTTCCTCTGCCTCGTAACGCGGAAGCAGCATTTTGGCTTTGATGCGCATCAGGGTGGCAGCCACAAAAATAAACTCGCTGGCCAGCTCCATATTCAGACTGTTCATCTGGTGGATATAGTTCAGAAAGTCGTCGGTGATGCGTGCAATAGGGATATCCTGTATGTCCAGTTCATCGCGCTCGATGAAAAACAACAGCAGGTCGAAGGGCCCTTCAAACTGGGGTAAATTTATGGCAAAGCTTTCTTCGGTCATCACAAATCAAAAGTATAGGCTAATAACAATAACCGTCTGCAAAAGTTATTAAGAATTGGAAAAGAACGTGGAAAACTTTTGGAACTTACACTTGCAAAAAAGGCTTATCATTACATTGTAAAACATTGACAAAAAGCGATAAACCTACCGAACATTTAATTTTCTGAACGGTTTCACAATAAAAAAAACTTACTTTTGTGAGTTGAATTTTTTAAGCACAGCATGCAGGTAACGGCCGGGGATTTACTTCAAACAATAAATTATCCATCTGATTTAAAGCTACTTACCGAAGAGCAATTAAACCAGGTCTCTCAAGAATTACGCCAGTATATTATTGACGTAGTTTCTGTTAACGGAGGGCATTTTGGTGCCAGCCTGGGCGTTGTTGAACTTACTGTAGCCCTGCATTATATCCTCAATACCCCTTACGATCAATTGGTTTGGGACGTAGGCCACCAGGCTTACGGGCATAAGATCTTAACCGGTCGGCGCGAAGTGTTTCATACCAACCGTATTTACGGTGGCATCAGCGGTTTCCCAAAACGTTCCGAAAGCGAATATGATACCTTTGGTGTTGGCCACTCTTCTACCTCTATTTCGGCGGCATTGGGTATGGCTGTTGCATCACGTTATAAGGGTGAAACCGACCGCCAGCATGTTGCCGTGATCGGCGATGGTGCGATGACCGGCGGTATGGCCTTTGAAGCGCTGAACCATGCAGGCATCGAGAACTCCAACCTGCTGGTGATCCTGAACGACAATAACATGTCGATCGACCCGAATGTGGGTGCGCTTAAAGAGTATCTGACCGACATTACCACCTCCAAACCCTATAACCGTTTCAGGGACGATATTGCTCATGTGCTGACCAAAATATCATCACGGGGTCCGGATGCATTTAAGTTTGCCAAAAAACTCGAGAAGAGTGTCAAAGGCACCTTGCTGAAAAATGCCAATCTGTTTGAGTCGCTTAAGTTCCGCTACTTCGGTCCTATTGATGGCCATAATGTTAAACACCTGGTGCGCGTATTGCGCGACCTGCGTGATATACCCGGACCCAAGCTGCTGCATTGCGTAACCGTAAAAGGTAAGGGCTATGCACTGGCCGAAAAAGATCAAACCAAATGGCATGCGCCAGGCTTGTTTGATAAGATTACCGGCGAGATCAAAAAATCAAAAGCTGATAAACCCCAGCCGCCTAAATACCAGGATGTGTTTGGACATACCATTATTGAGTTAGCTGAGCAAAATCCAAAGATCATGGGGATAACACCTGCCATGCCTTCGGGTTGTTCGCTTAATCTGATGATGAAAGCCATGCCCGGGCGTGCATTTGACGTGGGCATTGCCGAACAGCATGCGGTAACTTTTTCAGCCGGACTGGCTACTCAGGGTTTAATACCTTTCTGCAATATCTATTCAAGCTTTATGCAGCGTGCTTACGACCAGGTGATACACGATGTAGCGATACAAAAGCTGAACGTGGTATTTTGCCTCGATCGTGCAGGTATAGCCGGCGCTGACGGGCCTACGCACCACGGTGCTTATGACCTGGCTTATATGCGTTGCATCCCTAATATGACGGTTTCGGCACCGATGAACGAGGAAGAACTGCGTAACCTGATGTTTACCGCACAGCAGGAGAATATGGGTCCCTTCGTGATCCGTTATCCCCGTGGTTCGGGTGTGATGGTTGATTGGCAGAGGCCAATGAAAGCAATACCTGTAGGTAAGGGTAGAAAAATTACGGATGGCGAAGGTGTGGCCGTATTAACTATCGGCACCATTGGCAATGAGGCAGCTAAAGCTATTACTGCTTTAAATGATGAAGGCTTTTTCCCGGCGCATTATGACATGCGCTTTGTTAAACCTTTAGACGAAGCCTTATTGCACGATGTATTTACCAAATTCAGTAAGGTGATAACGATAGAGGATGGTTGCCTTGAAGGCGGTATGGGTAGTGCCATACTTGAATTCATGTCCGACAATCAATACAGTGCCGAAGTAGTTCGCCTGGGTATTCCTGATCATTTCATCGAACATGGCGAGCAGCCCGAACTTTGGGGCGAATGCGGTTATGATGCGGCTTCTATTGCCAAACAGGTACGCAAATTGGGTATCCAGCGCAATGCGCATACCATTGCTTCCTGAGTATCAGATCGATCTCCTTAAAATTTTGCCTGAAGCTGTTTTCTTCCTTAATTAAGGGCGGCAATTAGTGCGATTTAAAGCTGGCGATATCGCTATAAAAATCTCTGAACGAACTGCGTAAACCAAGGGTCAGCATGGATGTTTTGTCGTCAAACTGACTATTCTTTTCGGTTCTTAAAATACCACCCAGTTCTATGCGCAGATTGTATTTTGGATTGATAACGTAAGCTACCTTACCTTGCAGAAAATACATATTGGTGGTTAATCCCTGCCCGGTGTAGTTGCCGTACACTTTTGCAGGCGAGGTATAGATGTCAAAAATATCTTTACCATAATTCTTACCATTCATATCCAAACCATAGTAGCCATAATCAGCTTCGGCTGAAAAATCGAATCGCTTATAACTATAATTCAATAAGCCTACCCCTTCCCTGAAATTAGCACCCCATGGGTGTGCCATCGGCTCGCCATTCCCGGAGTAATTTTCAATAGCCGACCGTGCCGCATAGGTATAAGGTTTGGCATTATTCGTTTCGAGTAAATAGCTCAGGCCCTTTACGCCAAATAGGTTGGGACCACGTAAACCCAGCTGCCAGCCATATTTATTATCAGATGCACCATCGCTCGAAAAGAAGTCTTTCGAATGAAATTCATTCAAAATAAACTGCCCGTAAAGGGTTAGCCCGTCTGAAATCTTGTATTTGCCTGTTGCGCCGAGGATAGATTTATCCGGGTCGTTACTGGCATTGTTAACCGGTTTCAGGAAGATGATGGGGTTGATATAATTGGGGTCGAAAGGCCGTTTAATGCCGTTATCATCCGTAAAAAATCCCATGATATTTTCAAAGAATCCAAATGAAAGCCGTTTGCTTACGTTCCAATCCAGGTAATGAAAAACGCCGAATTTCTTGCGGTTAATACCATATTGGGAGGTAGTGGCCGGATCGTTCATATAGGCCCACATAGCCATATACCTTACATTACCCAGTGTACCGGTAAGTTTGAAGAACGGATAAGGCGATGCATAATCAGACAAGAGCATGGAGCGATAACCATCGCCAATAAATGTTTTATCGCGACCGGCCGATATGTTCAGGTATTTGATCGGTGTATACGAAACGGTAGCGGTTAAATACGACCAGCTATAGCTATCGCCCGTATGCGAAGCTGCATAGGCTTGCCCCGGAATTATACCTACCTGGTTAATGTAAGTCGACATATAATCAGGGAAAACAGCACTGCTGGCATACCCGGCAATATTATAATAGAATTTATTGCCGACGGTACCGCCCAATTGCAGTCCGATCGAGGTGTTATTGATTGTTTTTGATCCCGAAAAATCTCTGCCGATCACCAGATCGGGCAATACATCGGCATAAAAGGTTGAGCCAGTACTCCGGTAGTCAATCAGGTGTTCGTTGAATAGTTTGTTATATGCGCCGTTATGCGCGCCACTAACCGAATTGTAATTCATGATCGAATCGTACGAATGTTTCAATAGCGAATCATCAACAAAAAGTGGTAGCAGGGCTGTATGCTCGTTGCTTTTCGTGGAATACAACTCAGGGGCCAGCTTCTGATAAAACTGGTACGAATAAGGCTGATAGGCCGATTGTGCCGAGGCGAAACCGGTTGATATAATGATGAAGAACAGGCACATCAGCATCCTGCCCGCGCTAAAAAAGCACTTTCCCTTCATGAATACCCTATTGAAATCGTTAAAAATCATGATACAGATCCCTGAAAGAACTTCTTAGTCCGAATGTTAACATAAACGTTTTATTATCAGTGCCGATGCTGGTTTGTTGCCGAAGCAATCCGCCCAGCTCCAGGCGCAAATTATATTTAGGGTTAAGCAGGTAGGCTACCGAACCCTCGGCATATTTTAAGGTATTGGCTACACCCTGGCCGGTACTCCCTATGGTTGCCGGCAGGTTGGTATTATCTGATTGCCTGATATCATTCCCATAATTAACCGTTTTGGTGCTGGTGCCGTATTGCGCATAATTGATCTGTCCCTGCAGATCGAATCTCCCGATCGAATAATTCAATATCCCAACAAACTCCTTAAAATTGGCACCCAGGGGGTCGGCCAGCGGCTCGTTATACTGGGCGTAATTTACTATCGGGTATTGGTTGGCATAAGTATAAGGGGTTGAAGTATTATACTCCAGCAGGTAGTTAAAGTTCTTTACAGTAAACAGATCGGCACCCCTGATACCCAGTTGCCATGAACTACGGCTGCTATTGTTACCCGGCGAGGAAGCCTGATCTACCAGGTATTGACCATAGATGGCCGATTTGTTAAATACCTTGTATTTGGCATTAAAGCCCAGTAAAGTATGATCGGGCACAGGGTTAGCCGGACCGATGGACGAAGCAAAATAAACCGGGTCGATATAATTTACGTCGAAACCATGAAACTGGCCCTGGTCGTTGGCTTCTTCTGAAATTACCGCGTTAAAAAAGCCGATGGATGCTCTTGACGTAATGTTCCAGTCGAGGTAATGGAAACCGGCCCATTTACGCCTGATATTGGTAAAAGCATTAAAATTAGTAGCATTCTGATCTTCAAGGTAGGCCCACATGGCCATGTATTCAACATTTTTACCAAAGTCTACCCGCAGTCGAAGTAAGGGGTATGGCGCGGCATAATCAGATAATAGTACGGAACGATAGCCATCGCCGATAAATGTTTTGTCTTCGCCTAATTCAAGTGTTACTGCTTTGTTTAGCTTATAACCGATGAGGGCCGTAACGTACGACCAATCGGGTGAAGTAATGCTCCCCGATTTGTTATAGGCTTGCCCGGGTACCATACCGGTATTGCCGATATAGGCGGTTTCGTAACTGGCAAACTTGCCCTGGTTTTCGTAGCCGCTGGTATAAAAAAAGAAGTTGTCGCCGATGGTGCCATATAACTGGTACCCGCGGGTATTAAGATCGATGGTTTTAGGTTGTTCCAGATCCCGGCCCAGTTGCAGGTCGGTCAGGTAATCGAGCGAAAAAGTGTATTCTTTAGTATTTACCGATGCCAGATGCCCGCTAAATAATAAATGATCGAGCCAGCTCTTTTTTGAGTTATCGACATTCGGTTGCAACAGCGAATCATAAAGCGGCCTGGTTATCCCGGTTTTTGTCAGCAGAAAAGGCTTCAGCGAGGTATGCTCGTAGTTATCAGTTGCATATACCGAGGCGTTCAGCTTCTGATAAAACTGATACGAATAAGGCTGGTACATCATTTGAGCCCTGGCAACACCACATATTAAGGTCAATACTAAAAAGCTGGTAAAAAGTTTCTTCATATCAAATCAGCTATAAAGCCTTAACGTTTTTTATTCAAAATAGTTTAGGGTTTTAAATCCACCCCGGCGCAAAAATTCATCTCGTTTGGCCAGTTCAAGGTCGGCTTGTACCATATCCTGCACTAAAGCTTCCAGATTATACCTGGGTATCCAGCTTAATTTTTCATGTGCCTTGCCGGCATCACCTATTAACAGGTCTACCTCGGTAGGTCGGTAATATTTTGGATCAACCTTTACCACCGTTTGCCCGAATTTAAGCGATTCAGGGTTTAAACCCAGTTCTACCATGCGGTCATCGTCCTTATCGATCACTACGCCTTTTTCATGTTCGTTTCTGCCGCTAAACTCAATATCAACCCCCAGGTTAGCAAAGGCCAATCGCACAAAATCGCGTACGGTGGTGGTAACCCCGGTTGCGATCACAAAATCTTCGGGCTTATCCTGCTGCAGCATCAGCCACATGGCTTCCACATAATCTTTGGCATGCCCCCAGTCGCGTTTGGCCGACAAATTGCCCAGATACATGCAACTCTGCAAACCTAACACAATTTTTGCTGCCGCCCGGGTTATTTTGCGTGTTACAAAGGTCTCGCCGCGTACCGGACTTTCGTGGTTAAATAAAATACCGTTGCAGGCGTACATGTTGTAAGCCTCGCGGTAATTAACAATGATCCAGTAGCCATATAACTTTGCCACTGCGTACGGCGAGCGCGGGTAAAATGGTGTACGCTCACTTTGCGGCACCGCCTGCACCAGGCCGTACAATTCAGAAGTTGAAGCCTGGTAAATGCGCGTCTTTTCTGCCAGTCCCAACAAGCGCACTGCTTCCAGCAAACGAAGCACCCCAACACCATCGGCATTAGCGGTGTACTCGGGTGTCTCGAAACTCACTTTCACATGGCTTTGTGCCGCCAGGTTATAAATCTCGTCGGGTTGTATCTCCTGCACCAGCCTGATGAGGTTAGTGGAGTCGGTCATATCCCCATAATAAAGCTTAAATTTAACCCCTGTTTCATGCTGATCATGGTACAGGTGGTCGATCCGATCAGTATTGAACAGTGACGACCGTCGCTTGACGCCATGAACCTCATAGCCCTTTTTAAGCAGAAACTCAGCCAGATAGGCCCCGTCCTGCCCGGTAATACCAGTGATCAAAGCCTTTTTCATGGGTGAGCGTTGCTTATAATGCAATATTATTGAAATTTATTGGGATTTGGCATTGGGCATTTCGCTGCGCGGCATTGGGCATTGGGCATTTTGTCTGAACCGTTGATGCGTGTGATTATTTTGATTACGCTGATGCATGGCGCACTATTGTCTGAACCGAGATTCGTAGGTCCCGATAGCTATCGGGATTAGGACTTACC
>CAIPDP010000050.1 GCA_903863845.1 uncultured Mucilaginibacter sp.
AAAGGCGAAAGGTGAAAGGCAAAAGGCAAAAGCGGCTTGTACTTTCTTGTCCAGGCTTCCCGCAAAAAAACCTTTTACCTTTACCCTTTCACCTAACCAAAATTAGTCGCCTTCTTCCAGTAAAAATATTTCCTCTACGGTTTTGCCGAAAACTTTGGCAATTTTCAATGCCAGGATAGTTGAAGGAACATACTTATTACTTTCGATGGTATTGATGGTTTGGCGTGAAACGCCGACAGCTTCTGCCAGTTCCGCCTGGGTAATGTTCTTGATGGCGCGTTCAACCCGTATATTGTTCTTCATCTCAAACCTCCTTATTTGCCGACCAATTATTCCGGATGATGCACCATTGGAATCGAAATATAAAAAAAAGCAGCAAGGTCCACATATTCAACATCAGAATGTGCCCCATCTCGATATGTTCGGTAAAAATTAACGTGGTAATGAGCACTACATAGTTAAAATAAACTGCCCATTGCAGCGAATCGCGGCGCAACTGCATGATGTGTTCATCTTCAATCTTTTCTTTTGAGAATGCAAAGAAGAACAAACCAACGGTCACCATCAAAGTTGTAAAGATGAAAAATACATGGGGACCATTGAATAATCCGGAAGCCTTGCTATCCATGTCGTGGTATTGATTGAACAGCAGCATAACCGGCAAATGAAGCAGGAAGCAAGCAAGCCCCAGGTAACGAAACCAGTTGGGAAATAGGAAGCGGGTTTTCATGATCTATCGGTTTTGATAGATCAAATGTAAAATATACTTATTAAAATGTCAAGTATGTTTTACATTTTTTTTCAAAAAAATATTTACTCTAAATAAATATCCAGCAATCCATCCGGCAGATCAACCATTACGATACTTTTTACCACATCGATACCCTTAACCGTTAATTCATTGAGCGGAAACAGGACCTCGCAGTTTTTATAATGAACCGTCGCAATATATTGCTGGGGTAGTTCCTGTACATTGCTTATCCGGCCCAGCTCGCCTTCATTCTCATCGATGGCTAAAAAGCCAGCCAGATCCATCAGGGTAAAATCGCCTTTTTTCTTCTTTGGCTTCAGTTTGTTAGGCAGGTAAACATCTTTTTTGACGAGTTTGGCTGCTTTCTCGATCGTGTCCTGATCTTCTAAAAAAAGATAGGCTGTATTATTGTGGTGGTATTTGACCGATTCTACAAAAAAAGGTACCAGCTTTCCGGCCATATCAACAAATACGGCATTAAAGTCTATCGCATCCAGGTTTTCGAAATCCACATAAAACTGCAGCTCACCCTTTAAACCCTTGGTCTTGATAAAAGTTCCGATCCGGAAATACTCTTCGAATGCCATTGTTTTTGTTTTTCCCCTGCTAAACTGAGGGGCAATCTATTTATTCAAATTAAGCACAGCGCGCACAGAGTGGCGACAGTTTAAACAAAAATAGCGAACGATTGACGTCCGCTATTTGTTTTTTATACTTCCAGCCAATTGGGCCGGATAAATTTTTTGGTGTCTTATTACTCAGCGCTTTCTTCAGCTGATGCTTCAGGAGCTTCGGTAGCTTCTTCTGCAGCCGGTGCTTCTTCTTCTACAACTTCTTCAACCGGAGGAGCATTTTTTGCAGCTATAGCTGCAGCTCTAACTTCTTTCTTTTTAGCTTCAGCGGCCAAAGCAGCTTTGCGGGCGTCTTCCTTAGCTTTACCTAAATTTTCTGATTTACCACTGATCTTGACTTCTTTTTGCTCAATCCATGCTTCAAATTTCGCAGCTGCCTG